>NZ_CP012371.1:642022-963033 GCF_000619905.2 Nitrosospira briensis C-128
ACCCATACTGTTATGGAAGCGATATTCCAGATCCCAAATATGGTGCAAAGCGCGATTGCAACAAGCTTACTCCGCCGGCAGCCAACTTCGAGCCGCATGTTGCAGCGCTAGGCATGCGTTTCTATACGGGCAAAATGTTTCCGCCGGAATACAGGAATAATATTTTCGTTGCGGAACATGGTTCCTGGAACCGTCGCAACAAGATTGGCTATCGCCTCAGAGTGGTGAAACTGAAGAACAATAAGGTCGTGAAACAGGAGGTGTTTGCCGAGGGCTGGCTGGAAAAGGAAAATGCCTGGGGAAGACCGGTGGATGTGCTGGTTATGCCAGACGGCGCACTGCTGGTTTCAGATGATTTTGCGGGCGCCATTTATCGCATCAGCTACAAGAAACCGTAGGGATCACGAACCAATCGCTCCAGGGGAGCGATTGGCTAACTGGCTCTGCGCCAACGTAACGCTCGCGCCCCCGGATCCGGGCTCTAAGGGTGGAACGCAAGAAGGTGCCTGCAAGCCAAGCGGAGCGCTTCATTCCACCCAACTCGGATCTAATTCGTTTGCCGTATGCCATTCACCTGGACTTCGACACGGCGGTCGGGTTGCAGGCATGCGATCAATGCCTCGGTTCTTTCGCTGCCCTGACATGTGTTGCCGGTTATTGGATCGGCTTTACCCCTGCCTTCAATCCGGATTTTTTCAGAATCCACCCCTTTCGTTACCAGATAGTTCCTGACTACTTCGGCTCGAACCCGGGAAAGGTGATTGTTATATCCGTCAGAACCAAGTCGGTCGGTATAACCGACGATACTGATCGAATCATAAGGAAGCGTTTTTAGCTTGGCCGCAAATTCATCCAGTTGATAGCGCGATGAGCCAGGTTTCAGGACGGCTTTATTGAAATCGAATAGCTCGTCTGTGGCGAAGCGCACTTTTACAGGCACCTCTGCCGGGGCAGGAACGGCAGCGGGTGGTGGGGCGGCTACTATTTCGCGCGGACTTATCTTCATGATCACGCTGCTGAAACCGAGGTTGAACTCCAGGCCCCTTGATGTAGAGACAAACACGACATTCACCCCATTCTCATTTCTCAGTGCGGCGGCATTGGCGCCGCCGGCTATCGTCAATCCGCCGTCGACACCCGCATAATTGCCATTGAAGTCGTCTATGTTGTTCAGGTTATATACCCTTCCAACTGCATCAATCCTGGATGCGCCAATGTCAAGAAACGAAAATCCCTGGATGTCGACCGGATAGTCCATCCCCCGATAGGTTAGCGTACCGCTGCCCCAACTGAAACCAAAAGCGAGTGCAAATGAATTTACCCGCAGTTTAAGGGTTGCATCGGGGAAGCTTTCCTCGGCCTGAGCCCCGATCGGTCCCAAACTAAAAATAACTGCCGTTACGAGTCCCAAGATCCATTTCATTTTCATTTGCACGCTCCTCTGTACGGGGTTTTGCCGATATGGTTATTCCGGAAGAATCAAACATTCGCAGTACGTTCTATATATAGCTGCTGCCGAGATACAGGTCAAGTCGAATCTGGTAAAGGGAAAGTGAGCTGGGCTGTCTAACAGCCTGTCGGACTTAAAGAATCGCAGCGAAAAAGTGACTGGATGAGGGGAGATCTTGAGGGTTTTGAAGGCCAATAGCTATTCTATTGGCCGAAAAAGCAGAAAAATATGAACCAGCCAGACACTTTTGCAGCCGATTTCCTTTAAATCCGACAGGCTGCCAGGCAGATATTCCTGCGACTTTGTCTTAAGCTGATGAGGCATCTTCCCGACACATGCCGGTTCCCTCTGATACGCCTCAGCTCGGCCTGATATCCAGCATTCCAGATAAGATCAAATGGTGCCTGGTTCGCCTGCCCTACATGGACCCATCGGACCACGAACTGCTTGGAGACCCAAGCTTTGGCGCACTACATTGACTGTTGGATAGCGTAAGCACACAACGCAATCAGCACCTGAGGAAAAAGCCCGAATCCGAGCATTGCCAGTCCATTAGCGCTTATCAGCACCTTGACGTCGTTCTGCGGCACAATGAGAACATCGGTTTCAGGTTCATCGAAGTACATCAGCTTAACGATGCGCAAATAATAAAACACGCCGACCAGCGAAAGAAGTACCGCCACCACTGCCAGCCAGATGTAACCTGCACTCAATACCGCCTGCAAGACCGACAGCTTGGCATAAATGCCCACTGTCGGGGGAATGCCGGCCATCGAGAACATCAGCAGCAGCATCATAAACGCGTACCATGGGTTGCGCCGGTTGAGCCCCTTGAAATCATCAAGCTTTTCAGCCTCGAATCCTTCGCGCGACAAGAGCATGATTATGCCAAATGTACCCAGCGTCATCAGCACATATACCACAACATAAAACATTGCCGCGCTATAACCATTTTCATCCGCAGCGAGGATGCCAAGCAACACGAACCCCATGTGTGAAATGGTCGAATACGCGAGCATACGCTTGATGTTGGTCTGGGCAATGGCGGCAAAATTACCGACAACCATGGACATAACGGCGAGAATAATGAGCATTCCCTGCCAATCCGCCGACATCCCCCCCATTCCCTCCGCCAGCAAGCGCATGACGAAGCCGAACCCGGCCAATTTGGGCGCCGAACCGATAAACAACACCACGGCGGTCGGTGCACCCTCATAGACATCGGGAACCCACATATGAAACGGCACCGCGCTCAGCTTGAAACTGATGCCGGCAACGATGAATACGAGCCCCACCACCAGGACGGCATGATTGATTACGCCCGACTGTATTACTTCGGTTACGCGAATAATATTCAGGGAACCTGTCGCGCCATATATCATGGACATGCCATACAGCAGGAAACCCGAAGCCAGCGCTCCCAGGACAAAAAATTTGATTGCCGCCTCGGTAGATCCAGGCGAATTACGCCTCAACGCCACCATGGCATAGAGCGATAATGACTGGAGCTCCAGCCCCAGATAAAGGGTCAGGAAGTGACTGGCGGAGATCATGACCATCATGCCCAGCGTTGCAAACAGCGCCAGACTGAAAAACTCCCCGCTGAGCATGCCGCGTACGGAAATATAACTTCGCGAATACACCAGCACAGCGGATACGGTGATATATACCAGTATCTTCAGTATATCCGCCATCGCGTCGTCGACAAACATGCCGGAGAAGGTATAGACGACGCCGGGAGCGGAGGTGACGAACGAGATAAGCACGCAACCGAGCAACGCAATCTGCGCGAGCAAGTATGCGATATAGGGTTTTTTTTCGCCCCACGCAAGATCGGCCAATAGCACCACGCATACCATACCCAGCAGAAAAATCTCTGGATAGGCGGGCGCGAAATCAGGCTGCGTAAAATTCATTATCATCCTCAAACAAGCAGGCCACTTTATTTACACTACAATTTGCTGCGTCCGACATGCACAAGCAAATCATCGACCGTGGTATGCATCACTTCCATCAATGGCAATGGATAGAGACCCATTCCCAGTACCGCAACAGCTAGAATTGCCAATATCAGGATCTCCCGGCCACCGATATCCTTCATTTCTTCCACGGCGGGATGTACGACTGCGCCGAATATGACGCGTTTGTACATCCAGAGCGTATAAGCCGCTCCGGTGATCAGCGTGGTAGCTGCGAAAAATGCATACCAGAAGTTCACTTTCATGGCGGCCATGATGACCATGAATTCCCCGACGAAACCGCTGGTACCGGGCAATCCCGTATTCGCCATCGCAAAGAGCATGAAAAATGCGGCGAATACCGGCATTTTACTGGCCAACCCGCCGTAGTCGGCTATCTGGCGCGAATGCAGCCGATCATACATAACCCCTATGCATAGAAACATCGCGGCGGAAATAAAACCGTGCGAAATCATCTGCACCATCGCGCCTTCCAATCCATAGGCGTTGAACAGGAAAAAGCCAAGCGTGACAAATCCCATATGCGCAACAGATGAATAAGCGATGAGCTTTTTCATGTCCGCCTGTATCAGTGCGACGAGGCCGATATAGACGATCGCAATCAGCGATAATGCGATCATCATACCAGCGAGATATTGGCTTGCGTCCGGCACGATCGGTAGCGAAAAACGCAGGAAACCATAACCGCCCATTTTCAGCAGTATTGCCGCCAGTACAACCGAACCCCCCGTAGGCGCTTCCACGTGGGCATCCGGTAGCCAGGTGTGAACTGGCCACATCGGCACTTTTACCGCAAACGCCAGCGTGAAAGCAATAAATATCAGGATTTGCGGCATAAGCGGCAACGGCAGCTGGTGATAATCAAGTATTGAAAAGCTGCCTCCGGAAACCTGATAGAGGTAAATGAATGCCACCAGCATCAACAGCGAACCGAGCAGCGTATAAAGAAAAAACTTGATGGACGCATAGACGCGGTTGGGTCCTCCCCAGACACCGATGATCAGAAACATCGGGATCAGCGACGCTTCCCAGAAAACATAGAACAAAATCGCATCAAGCGACGAGAACACACCATTGACGATGCCGGACATGATAAGAAACGCGGCCATATATTGAGATACGCGTTTACTTATCACCTGCCACCCTGCCATTACTACCAGTGGGGTCGTGAAGCAGTTGAGCAGAATCAATGGCATGGCGATGCCATCTACGCCGAGATGGTAATGAATATTGAAGCGCTCGATCCAGAGGCTATATTCGACGAACTGCATGCCGTTCGACAGCGGATCAAACTGTGTATAAAGCGGTATCGCAACCAGCAACCCCGCAACTGATCCGATGAGGGCAATCCATCTTGCCAGTTGCGCATTACGGTCGCCGCCGGTGGCGAGCACACCAACGCCGGCAAGAATAGGCAGCCAAATGATCAAGCTTAACAGGGGAAGACCGAACAGCATGTTTATTCCATTTTATCCATTAGCGCGCAGCGGATGAAGGGGCCGAAAACCCTCGATAATATTTTGTTATTTTATGACCCGGACAACCAGAAGCTCATCAATACAAATACGCCAACGATCATGGTGAATGCGTAATGGTAGATATAGCCGGACTGGAAGCGGCGTATCAGCACGGCGGTTCCGGCCACCACCCGTGCCGTGCCGTTGACGAAAAATCCGTCAATCACTTTTACATCGCCGAATTTCCATAGTCCCCTGCCGAGTCCGCGTGCACCGCCTGCAAAGAACCAGGAATAGAATTCGTCAATGAAATATTTACGCTCGAGCAGTATGGAAAACGGCCCGGCAGCTCTTTTTATTTTCTCCGGCAAATCGGTTCTCACTAGGTAGAAATACCATGCCGTCACGATTCCACCGACAGAAAGCCAGAATGGTATGGTCGTTAGGGCATGGGTCATCATTGCCAATATGCCATGATATTCCAGCGACATTTTGGCCATTGCCTCGTGCTGCGGCATGATTTGTATGGTGCTGCCAAAATAATTCCCGAACAGGATGGGACCGATGAGCCAGCCTGCTCCGATGGAAGGTATGGCAAGGACAATGAGCGGCAGCGTCACGACCCAGGGCGATTCACGCAGATGCTCTTCGGTGTGATGATCCATTCGCGGCTTGCCATGGAATGTCATGAAAAGCAGACGGAAGGTGTAAAACGCGGTGACGAATACCGTTGTTACCCCACAGAAATAGGCGAAGCCGGCACCAGGTATCGTGGTGAAGTGTAATGCTTCGATGATGGAATCCTTGGAGAAAAAGCCGGATAAACCAGGTACGCCTGCGCTTGCCAGCGCAGCGATGAACATGGTCCAGTACGTAACGGGCATATATTTCTTCAGGCCGCCCATTTTCCGCATGTCCTGCTCGTGATGCATGGCAATAATTACGGAACCCGCGCCCAAAAATAATACGGCCTTGAAAAAGGCATGGGTCATCAGGTGGAAAACGCCTGCCGTGTAAGCCGATGCGCCGAGCGCCATGGTCATGTAACCCAATTGTGATAGGGTCGAATACGCCACGACACGCTTGATGTCGGTCTGCACAATTGCCACTAACGCCATGAATAGCGTCGTGATGCCGCCAATCACCAGCATCACTGACAATGCTGTTTCAGTTAACTCAAATAGCGGCGACATGCGCGCCACCATGAAAATTCCTGCCGTCACCATCGTGGCGGCATGAATCAATGCGGAAATGGGTGTTGGACCTTCCATCGAATCCGGCAGCCACACATGTAACGGAAACTGTGCGGATTTACCCATTGCGCCGACGAAGAGCAGAATACAGATGGCGGACAACAATTCCCACGATGCGCCTGGAATAATCTCGATTGTCTGCGTCGTGGCCTGTGGAGCCTGGGCGAATACAGCCGCATAGTCCAGCGTGCCGAAATACATCAGTACCAGAGCAATGCCGAGAAGAAAGCCAAAATCCCCGACGCGATTAACCATGAAAGCTTTCAGGTTGGCATAAATTGCCGTTGGACGTGTATACCAGAACCCGATAAGCAGATAAGAGACGAGCCCCACCGCTTCCCATCCAAAGAAAAGCTGGAGAAAGTTGTTGGACATCACCAGCATCAGCATGGAGAACGTGAAGAGCGAGATGTAGCTGAAAAAACGCTGATAACCGGGATCCTCGTGCATATAGCCAATGGTATAAATATGCACCATCAAGGAAACAAAACTCACCACAACCATCATCGTGGCGGAGAGTTGATCGATCAGGAAGCCGATTTCAAAGCGCGTATCGCCGGATGTCGCCCAGGTATAAACGGCTCCGTCATAGATATTCCCTTTCAACACATCCAGAAAGATGGTGACGGACGCAGCGACGCAGACGAGCATCAGGGCAATTGTAATACGATGGCTCCAGGTTGGACCGATCAGGCGACCGAACAACCCGGCGATAAGAGCACCTGCCAGAGGCGCCAGGGGCGCCAATAGATATAATTTTTGCATCTCAGTCATGAAATTCAGTTTTTATTTTTTGAACCACTAAACACCTGAACCGGTTTCCCACTCGCAAAATTACCCTTTAAGTTTGTCCAGGTCGTCCACATTGATGGTGTGCAGACTACGGAACAGCACCACCAGAATCGCCAGGCCAATGGCGGATTCTGCCGCGGCCACCGTAAGGATGAAAAACACGAAAATCTGCCCTGCCGTGTCCTGGAGATAATACGAGAATGCGACAAAGTTCATGTTTACGGCCAGCAGCATCAGTTCGATCGCCATCAACAGGATGATTACATTTTTCCTGTTGAGGAAAATACCGACAATGCTGATGGCAAACAGGATCGCACCAAGAACCAGGTAATGGGATAACGAAACCAAACTGCGCCCCCTTTCAGGACAACGTCAAAACACAACCATGTAAATTAATTTTATTCTTTCTTTTCGGATGGCATCGACACCATACGGATCCGGTCTTCGCGCTTCACCGCTACCTGCTTCGCCACATCCATCGATTTGGTGCCGGTACGCTGCCTCAGCGTCAGTGCGATAGCGGCTACTATCGCCACCAGCAGAATGACAGCCGCCAGTTCGAACGCATAAACATATTCCGTGTAAATCAGGCGTCCCAGCTCTTTGGTATTACTATAATCCGCTGCGCGCGCCGGCGGAGCCGGCATTTGATCGGCACCGAACTGCTTGCCCATCAATACTGCGGCCATCTCGATCGCCATCACCAATGCGAGGAACGCCCCAAACGGAAACCATTTCCAGAATCCTTCGCGCAGGTAATCAAGATTGATATCCAGCATCATCACGACAAACAGGAACAGCACCATGACTGCACCGACATATACCAATACCAGCGTGATGGCGAGAAACTCCGCCTCCAGCAACAGCCATAACCCCGCGGAAGTAAAAAAAGCCAGCACCAATAGCAATGCGGAATGTACAGGGTTACGAGCGGTGATAACGCCGAGGGCGGATGCCACCAGTACCACCGAAAAAAAATAAAAAATTATATCCGGAAAACTCATATGGGCATTTCTGTCAATTCGAAGCTATAGAGCGAACTCGCGCAGGTTAACGAGACGAAGCCCCTCATTTTCATTTTCTCCAACGAGGGGTGTGAAATGAAGCGGACAATCCGCATCTCCAAAACATGGCTTATAAAAATGGCCCCGTGCATGTCACCACGAGATTTACCGGTAGCCCGCATCCGCTGCCCTATCCTTCGCTATCTGCTCCTCATACCGGTCCCCAACCGCCAGGAGCATCTGCTTGGTATAAATCAAATCTCCGCGTTTCTCTCCGTGGTACTCCAGGATACGGGTCTCGACAATGGAATCCACGGGACAGGATTCCTCGCAGAATCCACAAAATATGCATTTTGTCAGGTCGATGTCGTACCGCGTGGTTCGGCGCGTGCCGTCATCGCGCTGCTCGGATTCTATCGTAATCGCCAGTGCTGGACACACCGCCTCACATAGTTTGCAGGCGATACAGCGCTCTTCTCCATTTGGATATCGCCTGAGCGCATGCAAACCCCTGAACCTGGGAGACTGGGGTGTTTTCTCCTCCGGGAAGTGCACGGTGATTTTACGCGCGAACATATATCTCCCGGTTAGCATCATCCCCTTGAGCAGTTCGAACAACAGGAAGGTACGGAAAAAATCCTTGATACGATTCATGGCTTTCTCCTCTCTCAGTGGAACCACAAATTAAGGGGAAACGCATTCCGGATCGACGGCGGAAATTGCATCACCAAACCGATCACCAGTATCCAGACAAGCGTGATCGGAATGAACACTTTCCAGCCCAGGCGCATAATCTGATCATAGCGGTAGCGAGGAAACGTGGCGCGGAACCAGAGAAAACAAAACAATAAAGATCCTATTTTCAATATGAGCCATATGAAGCCGGGAATCAGCGTAAATGGCGCAATATTGACCGGCGGCAGCCAGCCACCCAAAAATATGATAGCGGCGAGGGTAGCCACCAGAATCATATTGGAGTATTCCGCCAGAAAAAATACGGTGAAAGCCATGCCGGAATACTCGACGTGGAACCCGGCTACAATTTCAGACTCACCCTCGGCCACATCGAAAGGTGCGCGATTGGTTTCCGCGACACCGGAAATAAAATACACCAGAAACATGGGAAACAAGGGAATGAAGTACCAATTAAGTAAACTGCCACCCTGCTGACCCATGACGATGTCCCCGAGATTCAGGCTCTGCGACATCATCAACACACAGACCAATGCAAAACCCATTGCCAGCTCATACGATACTACCTGCGCCGCGGAGCGCATCGCGCCGAGGAACGCATATTTGGAGTTGGATGCCCAACCCGCAATGATAACTCCATAAACGCCCATGGAAGTCATGGCCAGAATATAAAGCAACCCTGCATTGATGTCCGCCAACACCACTTCCGGAGAAAATGGCACTACCGCCCAGGCTGCCAATGCAGGTGCGAATGTCAACACCGGCGCGAGCACAAACAGAACCTTGTTTGCACCGCTGGGAATGATGATTTCCTTCATCACCGCCTTAACCGCGTCAGCAATGGGCTGTGCCCAGCCGCCCAGCCAGGGAATGCCAAAGAATGTCACCCGGTTGGGGCCGACACGCATCTGCATGAAGGCGATGATCTTGCGCTCGGCGAAAGTAAGGTAAGCGACGGCGAGCATCAATGGCAGCACGATGGCGAAAATCAACAGCACGTCCTTCGCCACGACGTACAAGGCTGGGCCCCACTCCGGACCGAAAAAATTCCCGAATAATTGTTGTGCGTATTCCATCAAATTACCCTGATTTCTTCCATCACAATTTTTCCACCACGATTTCGCCGAACATGCCGCCTAACGCTGCAGTCAGAGGATGAGCGGAAGCCAGGCGCACGCAATTGGCAGGCAATTTATCGTCCCGGGCTGCAGGCAGCTCGAGCTCGCCTTCTCCCTGTCTCAGCCTGACATTGTCTCCGTCTTGTATGCCAAGCCTGCCCATGAGATCACCCCGCATCCATGCCACCGGTGCGGCTGCGTCGCGCGTGCGCTGCAGCGACTCGGCACGCCGCACGATGGGATCGGCCTGGTATATCGGTACCTCTCCGATACGCTGTATTCCGCCGCCGGTCGATTCGCCTAGCGACCCAATGTCATACAGGGAAAAACTCTTCAGATGATTATCCAAACGAGTGCTGACGTCGCTTGAGCCAGGCAGGATCTCCGCACGCACTTGCTCGGGCGTTTCATAATCAAAACCATCGACCTCCAGCATATTGCCCAACACCCGCAAGATCTTCCAGGCTGGACGCGTTTCCCCGAGCGGCGCTACAACGCCATTAAAGCTTTGCACGCGGCCCTCGATATTGATGAACGTACCCGACGTTTCAGTGAACGGCGCGCCGGGAAGCAATACATCGGCATACTTCCCCTGAAGGATGGCATGGCTTTTGTATGCGGTTATCATCACAACTAGCTCCGCCGCTTCCAGTGTTTTCACCGCTTGCCGAGGGTCGTAGCTATCCAGCTCCGGTTCCAGGTTCATCAGGATATAAGCCCGGCACGGTTCGGCCTTGATGGCTGCAGGACCGCCAACGCTCATCCCCAGCATTTGCGAAGCATTCAGGTTTTCCATTCCCGATTGAGTGTCAACGGACCCTGCCGTCGCATCACTGGCCGGAATTGCGCCGGCAATATAAGCGCCGACACTGTTGGCGGCCTCGCCTAATACACCGAATCGCGCGTCGGTAATTTGCGCGAGATGCTGTGCCAGCGTATGAATATCCGTATATTGCGGATGATGTTGAGCCAGGTTGCCGAGGAATATTGACGCGGGCTTGTTATTGATGAGGCTTGCAGCCATCGCACGCGCGGTATCGCTGACGCTGATTGCCGCCAGCGCATTTTCTACCTCGACAGGAATTTTCTTTCCGGTCGACTCGGCGGCGGCTTTCAGGACCTGCGCCAGCATCGCTGCCATTGCAGCGGGCGCGACGATAGCGCGATTCGCTATGCTGGTAAACAGATTATCGTCCACCGGATTGATCAGATTCAATTGCGCGCCCTGCTTTACCGATTGGCGCAAACGCTGCGCGAGTAACGGGTGATCCTTGCGCAGGGTGCTTCCAATGATAAGCGCCGACTTCAGCTGGGAAACTTCCGCGATGCTCATCCCGAGCCAGGGAATCCCTTGCGAACGATCCGCACGAAAATCGGATTGGCGCAGACGGTGATCCACGTTTCCGCTACCCAGTCCTCTAGCCAGCTTCTGAAGCAGGTAGAGTTCCTCCAGCGTGCTGTAAGGAGAACCCAGCGCACCGATACTCTGCGCTCCATATTTTTCTTTTGCGGCTTTCAACCCATTGGCCGCGAATTCAAGCGCGGTTTGCCAGTCACATTCCTGCCAATGGTCGCCGCGCCTTATCATCGGCTTGCGTAGACGCTCTTCCGAGTTTAATCCCTCATAGGAGAAACGATCTTTATCCGATAGCCAACACTCGTTGATTGCCTCATTTTCACGCGGCAATACCCGCATCACACGGTTCTGTTTCACCTGGACCACCAGGTTGGAACCGAGGCCGCAGTGCGGACTCACGGATTTCCTGCGAGACAACTCCCAGGTGCGTGCGGAATAGCGGAAGGGCTTACTGACGAGCGCCCCTACCGGGCAAAGATCGATCATGTTGCCCGACAACTCCGAGTCCACCGTGCTTCCCACAAACGACAGGATCTCGGCGTGTTCGCCGCGGCCGGCCATGCCCAACTCCATGATGCCTGCAATTTCCTGGCCGAAGCGTACGCAACGGGTGCAATGGATACAGCGGGTCATATCGGTGGAAATCAGCGGACCCAGATTTTTATTCGCTACTACCCGCTTGGCCTCCGTGTAGCGTGACGAACTCGCGCCATAGCCCACCGCCAGGTCTTGCAATTGGCATTCACCGCCCTGATCGCAAATGGGGCAATCCAGCGGATGATTGATGAGCAGGAACTCCATCACGCCTTTTTGCGCTGTCACCGCCTGTCCGGAGTGGGTTGAAACCTTCATGCCTTCCATCGCAGGAGTCGCACAGGCGGGCAAGGGCTTGGGCGCTTTCTCCACTTGCACCAGGCACATGCGGCAATTGGCGGCAATGGAAAGCTTCTTGTGATAGCAGAAATGAGGAATATATATACCCAGCTGATTGGCGCCGTCCATGACGGTGCCATTCTTGGGCACGGATACCGGTTTACCGTCGATTTCGAAATTGATCATGGGATAAATACTCCGCTCGGCTTAACGAGTAGACGCAGAAAGATGAGCTCATTGCCTTCATCCATGCCATTCCCCAACCGGGCTATACCAGACATTTCTTGTGCTCGATATGGTAGGCAAACTCGTCGCGAAAATGCTGAATCATGGCTCGCACCGGCATGGCGGCGGCATCACCCAATGCGCAAATGGTGCGTCCCTGGATATTATCGGCAACATTATTGAGCAGATCGAGATCCTCCATCCGCCCCTTGCCGGTTTCGATACGATGCACAACACGATAGAGCCAGCCAGTGCCTTCCCGGCAAGGCGTGCATTGGCCGCAGGATTCTTCAAAATAGAAGTATGACAGCCGTTCCAGCGCCTTCACCATGCAGGTCGTGTCATCCATGATGATGACCGCACCCGAGCCCAGCATGGACCCTGCCTTGGCAATGGAGTCATAATCCATGTCCGTCTGCATCATGATATCGCCCGGCAACACCGGCATGGATGAGCCACCGGGAATACAACCCTTCAGCTTCCGCCCGCCCCGCATGCCGCCCGCCATCTCCAGCAATGTTGCAAATGGCGTACCCATAGGCACCTCGTAATTGCCCGGCTTGTTGACATGGCCGGAAACGGAGAAAATCTTGGTGCCGCCGTTGTTGGGCTTACCCAGCTGTAAAAACTTTTCGCCCCCGTTGCGAATAATCCAGGGCACCGAGGCAAATGTCTCGGTGTTGTTGATGGTGGTGGGTTTGCCATAGAGGCCGAAGCTTGCAGGAAATGGCGGCTTGAAGCGCGGCTGGCCTTTCTTGCCCTCCAAAGACTCCAGCAGCGCCGTTTCCTCGCCGCAGATATAAGCGCCGTAACCATGATGGTTGTATAACTGGAAACTGAAATCGGAACCGAGAATATTATTCCCCAGCAATCCTGCCTCTCGCGCTTCATCCACCGCCTCTTCCATGCGCTCGTAGGTGTCCCATATTTCGCCATGGATATAGTTGTAGCCGGTCTTGATGCCCATCGCATAGGCACCGATCATCATGCCTTCGATCAGGATGTGCGGGTTGTGACGCATGATGTCGCGGTCCTTGAAGGTGCCCGGTTCACCTTCATCCGAATTGCACACCAGGTACTTGTCGCCCTCGTACTGCTTGGGCATGAAGCTCCATTTCAGTCCGGTCGGAAAACCCGCACCGCCGCGGCCGCGCAAGGCCGATTTCTTGACTTCCTCGATGACTTTTTCAGGCGGTATCTTTTCCTTCAGAATTTTTCTCAGCGCGGCATAACCCTCGCGCTGCTCATAGCTCCGGAGTCGCCAGTTGTCAGGATCGGATGGATTCACCCCGGCCAGCAGTATCTGCGTAGTCTGGGTCATTTGCTCAACTCCTCCAGCAATTGATCGATCATATCGTCGGACATGAAACTGCACATGCGTTTGTTATTGACCAGCAGTACGGGCGCATCCCCGCACGCCCCCATACATTCGCCTTCTTTCAGCGTGAATTTTCCGTCGATACTCGTTTCATTGAAACCAATGCCCAGTTTTTTCTGGATATGCGCTACCGCTTCATTGGCACCGGACAGAGCGCAAGGAAGATTCGTGCAAATGGTGATCTTGCATTTTCCCAGCGGCTGCAAATTGTACATGTTGTAAAACGTCGCCACTTCATATACCGCAATCGGCGGCATTCCAAGATAACGGGCGACAAAATCCATCGTTTCGGTAGCAAGCCACCCTTTCTCATCCTGGGCGATGGCAAGCGCCGACATCACCGCCGACTGTTTTTGATCGGAGGGATACTTGGTAAGCTCGTGGTCGATTTTTTTTATGGACTCGGCGCTTAACATCTTGATAACTGTTTAACTGTCTGTGATGTCATCTGTCTATTTCGCCAAACACAATGTCCTGCGTCCCGATGATTGCTACAACGTCGGCGATCATATGCTCGCGCGCCATTTCATCCAGCGCTGCCAGATGGGCAAAGCCCGGTGCGCGGATTTTCAGGCGATAAGGCATATTGGCGCCATCCGAAACCAGATAAATACCGAATTCACCTTTAGGATGCTCGATCGCCGCGTAGGTTTCGCCCGGCGGCACGTGGAAGCCCTCGGTAAAAAGCTTGAAATGATGGATCAATTCTTCCATATTCTGTTTCATTTCAACGCGGGCGGGCGGCGCAACCTTATGGTTATCGGTTATTACCGGGCCCGGGTTCTTGCGCAGCCAATCGACACATTGCTTGATGATGCGGTTGGACTGGCGGAATTCCTCGATTCGGACCAGGTAGCGATCATAGCAATCACCGTTGACCCCTACCGGTATGTCAAAATCCATGCGGTCATAAACTTCATACGGCTGTTTTTTCCGCAAATCCCATTCCACACCAGAACCCCGCAGCATCGGACCGGTAAAGCCCAACGCTTTGGCACGCTCCGGCGAGACTACACCAATTCCAACGAGTCGCTGCTTCCAGATCCGGTTGTCGGTAAGCAAAGTTTCATACTCATCCACATAGGTAGGAAACCGGTTGGTAAAGTCTTCGATAAAATCCAGCAACGAACCGCTACGATTTTCATTGAGCACCCTGGTGCTTTTTTCGTCATGGATTTTCGATGCCTTGTACTGCGCCATGGATTCCGGAAGATCTCGATAGACGCCACCGGGACGGTAATAAGCCGCATGCAGCCTGGCCCCCGAAACCGCCTCGTAGCAATCCATCAGGTCTTCCCGGTCGCGGAAAGCATAGAGAAACACCGTCATCGCACCCACGTCCAGCGCATGGGCGCCCAGCCATAAAAGATGGTTGAGTATTCGGGTAATTTCATCGAACATCACGCGAATATATTGCGCACGCACGGGCACCTCGAGTTGAAGCAGCTTCTCGATAGCCATCACGTAGGCGTGTTCATTGCACATCATGGAGACGTAATCCAGTCGATCCATGTACGGCACCGATTGAATATAAGTCTTGTACTCAGCCAGCTTTTCGGTCGCGCGATGAAGAAGCCCGATATGCGGATCCGCCCGTTGAACGACTTCGCCGTCCAGCTCCAGCACCAGGCGCAGCACGCCATGCGCCGCGGGATGCTGGGGGCCGAAGTTCATGGTGTAGTTACGTATCTCAGCCATGCTTCACTCGCTCTCTCCGTAATGCTCTTCGCGGATGACTCGCGGTACTATCTGGCGCGGCTCTATGCTGACGGGCTGATAGATCACGCGTTGCTGGTCGGGGTCGTAGCGCATCTCGACATTTCCGCTCAGGGGAAAATCCTTGCGAAACGGACTGCCGATAAAACCGTAGTCGGTGAGAATACGCCGCAAATCCGGATGACCCGTGAAAACGATGCCGTACAGATCGAATGCCTCACGCTCAAACCAGTTTACCGATGGCCATATATTTATTACCGAATCCAATACCGGAAATTCATCGTCATCGGCGAATATCCTGATCCTCAATCTGTGGTTATGCCTGATGGAAAGCAAGTGATAGACGGCAGCAAACCGTTTATTCATTCGTTCGCTTGTGGAGCCAAATTCCGCACCATAGGTTGAATAATCCATGCCACACAGATCAATGAGCATTTCAAAATCCAGTTCGGGATGATCGCGCAGCGTTTCCATCGTCCACAACAAGTCCGCTTGACGCACCGAAATGGTGAGCTCGCCTAATCGCTCGCTGACGCTGACAAGTTTATCGGCCAACACATCCTTGAGGCGAAAAGAGAGCGTTTCCAAACGAGAGGACGACATATATGACTCAGCGCGCGATGGTATTGGTGCGGTGTATTTTATTCTGCAACTGAATAATGCCGTAGAGCAGGGCTTCCGCTGTCGGTGGGCAACCGGGAACATAAATATCGACCGGCACAATCCGGTCGCAACCGCGAACGACGGAGTAGGAGTAATGATAATAACCACCACCGTTGGCGCAGGAACCCATGGAGATTACCCAGCGGGGTTCCGCCATTTGGTCGTACACTTTACGCAGTGCAGGCGCCATTTTATTGCACAACGTGCCCGCAACGATCATTACGTCCGATTGACGGGGACTTGGGCGGAATACGATACCGAACCGGTCGAGATCGTAACGTGAGGCCCCGGCCTGCATCATTTCCACCGCACAGCACGCAAGGCCGAAGGTCATCGGCCACATCGATCCGGTACGCCCCCAATTGATAACCGAATCCAGGCTTGTGGTAACAAAACCCTTTTCCATCGCACCGTTGTTAGCGCTCATCATCTAATCCCATTCCAACGCACCCTTGTTCCATTCGTAAATAAAGCCAACAACAAGAATGCCGAGAAAAACCATCATTGCGATAAAACCGAATAGACCAATCTCATTCAATACCACTGCCCATGGAAACAGGAATGCGATCTCCAGATCGAACAGGATGAACAGGATGGCCACGAGATAATAACGCACGTCGAATTTCATGCGGGCGTCTTCAAAGGCTTCGAAGCCACATTCATAGGGAGACAGTTTCTCGCTGTCCGGACGATTGGGCGCAAACAACCAGCCAAGCGTCATCGCCAGAATGCCGACAACAAGGCCAATCAGAATAAATAGCAGAATGGGAAAGTAATTTTCAAGCATGTGTAATCAAAAGTTAGGACCGGAACAGGTAGCCTTCATATGCCTGGCCTGATTCTCAGCCTTATTACATCAGATGGTGCCGACGGCGAGACTCGAACTCGCACAGCTTTCGCCACCGCCCCCTCAAGACGGCGTGTCTACCAATTTCACCACGTCGGCAGCCTGCTTGAGCTCTAATCTAAAGCCTAACCTGATTAGAACCCAATTTCAGCCAATTGTTCAATTAGCTCATCATTAAAACTATTCCGGGATTTCGATCGCCTTGGATGGTACCCCTTCATCCAAAGGCTTTACCGGAGCCTCCTCCGCCGGCTTGACTGATTGAGTCGGGATCGCTTTATCCATGACCCCACCCGTTTCGGTCTTGTGGCTGGAAAGATAGGTAAGCCCGAGGCTGGTAATAAAAAAAACCGCTGCCAACACGCCGGTTGTCCTGCTGAGAAAATTTGCTGAACCGCTGGCGCCAAACAAACTTCCTGATGAGCCGCTGCCAAACGCAGCACCCATATCGGCACCCTTACCGTGTTGCAGCAGAACCAGCACGATTACGCTGACAGCCGACAAGAGGTGCAGTATCCAGATGATTGTTTCCAAAACCTACTCCAAAATGAGTTAATTTTTTGCCGCGTCGCAGATGGCGATGAATTCGTCGGCAACAAGCGATGCGCCGCCGATCAACCCACCATCGATGTCGGGCATGGCGAATAGCTCAGCGGCATTATTCGCCTTTGCGCTACCGCCATAAAGAATCTGTAGACCAATGGCCACTTCGGAATTATTGGCGGCAATTCTACCGCGAATAAACGCATGTACTTCCTGGGCCTGCTCCGGCGTAGCCGTTTTACCTGTACCGATGGCCCATACCGGCTCATAAGCCAGTACCGACTTGGCAAGCGCATCAATACCCACCAATTCGATTATTGCATCCAGTTGCTCCGCCACGACTTGCTCGGTAATGGCAGCTTCACGCTGATCAAGGGTTTCGCCAATGCATAAAACGGGTGTCAAGCCAACCGACTGAGCCGCCTGAAACTTGAGTGCCACGGTATGGTTATCCTCACCATACAAGGCACGCCGTTCCGAGTGACCCACGATTACGTAGCGGCAGCCGAAATCCATCAGCATAGCCGCTGAAACTTCACCTGTGTAAGCGCCCTTGTCATATTGGCTCACGTTCTGGGCGCCCCAGCGAACATGCGTCGCCTGCAATATCGATTGTGCCTGAGACAGATAAGGATAAGGCACACACACGGCCAAACTGGTCCCGTTCATCCCTTCGGTTCCAGCGATCACCGCATTCAGCAAATCCCGGTTCTGCGCCGTCCCACCATGCATTTTCCAGTTACCCACAACCAACTTTGAACGCATAGCCATAGGAACCCGCCTTTGAACTGGAAAGCTGCGAATGTTACCCGTGAATGCATACGGGGTCAATCACGAGGCGAACAATATCACAGGGTACAAAAGCAAGAAATTTGCGAAAACGGCACGGATGAGGCAGAAAGAATAAAATGAGGGCGCACCATGGCGGCTGTTCATAGGTGCGCGAGGCTGCAGTTATCGGTCATACGGCAAAAGCGACTGATAGACCCATTCCCGATCTATCCGAAACGTCCCGTAATGTAATCTTCCGTCTGCTTGTTTTTTGGTTTGATGAAAATCGTGTCAGTAACGTCGAACTCGATAAGCTCGCCCAAATACATATAAGCGGTGTAATCCGATACGCGTGCCGCCTGCTGCATATTGTGCGTCACGATAAGGATCGTAACCTTATCCTTCAGATCGGCAATGAGCTCTTCTATGTTGGCTGTGGCAATTGGGTCAAGTGCGGAGGTGGGCTCGTCGAATAGCAGGATTTCGGGATCCGTTGCAAGTGCCCGGGCAATACACAAGCGTTGCTGCTGGCCGCCCGAAAGGTTGTAGGCAAGCTGATTCAAACGATCTTTTACTTCGCCCCAAAGCGCGGCGCCGCGCAACGCTTCTTCAACCTTCTCGTCCAGTATGGCACGCTGCCGGACACCTCGCACACGCAAGCCATACGCAACATTCTCGTAGATGGATTTGGGAAACGGATTGGGTTTCTGAAATACCATGCTGATGCGCATCCGTACTTCAATCGGATCCACGCTACGTGAAAGAATATTGACGTTGTCCGGATGCAGAATAATATCGCCCACATAACGATTGCCGGGGTAGAGATCGTGCATACGGTTGAAACAGCGCAGAAAGGTGGATTTACCGCATCCCGATGGGCCGATCAATGCGGTTACCTGTTTTTCATGCAACACCATGTTAATGTTTTTAAGCGCAGAGAATGCGCCATAATAAAAACTCAGGTTTCTGACTTCAGACTTGTACCGAACAGGCGCGGCATCCAATCCGAGATGCTCGACCGCTGAATTTTCTACCATTTTAGGTTTTTGCGCATGCGATAGCGCAGATAGATGGCTATTGCATTCATGGCAAGGGTCATCACCACCAGTACCAGCCCCGCGGCTGCCGCATTGGCCTGAAACTCTTCTTCAGGCCGGGAGACCCAATTGAACATCTGGATGGGCATCACCGTGAACGGGGCCATCAGCCAATCGAAAGATAGAAAAGGGAATTCATCTTTAATGGGAGATGGCGGCAAAAATGCGATAAAAGTCAGCGCCCCAATGGTGATGATCGGCGCGGTTTCCCCAATTGCACGAGCCAGACCGATAATAACACCAGTTAAAATACCGGCAGCGGAATAAGGAAGCAAATGATCAGACACAGTCTGCCATTTGGTCGCCCCGAGAGCATAAGCGCCCTCCCGAATGACCAGTGGAATGGCGCGTATGGCCTCCCGCGTCGCCACGATGACTACCGGCAAGATCAATAACGCCAACGCGAGGCCAGCTGAAAGAATGCTTTGGCCAAACCCGAATTGATGTACAAACAGACTTAATGCCAGCAGCCCGTAAATAATGGACGGAACGCCGGCGAGGTTGGTAACGTTGATTTCGATGATCTCGGTAATAATATTTTTGGACGCATACTCTTCCAGATAAATTCCAGCGCCGATACCCATCGGCACGGCCGCCATCGCGGTCACCAGCATGACCAGAATGGTGCCGACCCAGGCGGAAAGTATACCCGCCGACCCGGGGCGGCGGGATGGGAAAGAAGTAAAAAAATCCCATGACAAACGCGGCATTCCCTCAATAAGCATATGAGCGAATAACGCCATGAATGTAAGTACCGCAATCATCAGTGCCAACACACCGACAATCATGAAAATCAAATCCCACAGCTTATGGCGTGCAATGATCGTGCGGATCTCGCTCAGATCTTTATCGCCTCTCATCCAGGGATTCCAGGAAAGAACGAAGCGTGCTCATCAGAAAGCCCAGAGACTGAACAGCCGGAAAGGTAGGGAAAAGTCATTTTGTCAGATAGCAATAGGATCAGCAATCGCGCTGATTTTAATACACTTCGCGATAACGCTTACGCAGAACATGCCCGATGATATTGAACGCCAATGTCAATAGCAGCAATGTAAGACCAGCGGCAAAAATAGTTTGATAGCCAATGCTGCCGTGAGGCAGGTCACCCAGGCTGACCTGTACGATGTAGGCGGTAATGGTAGCTGCGGGTTCCATTGGATTCCAGGTGAGATTGGGTTGCATGCCGGCAGCTATCGCCACCACCATCGTTTCACCCACAGCACGGGAGATACCAAGTATATAAGCAGCGGCTATACCCGAAAACGCGGCAGGCATCACCACCCTTATCGCCGTCTGGAACTTCGTGGCCCCCATCGCGTAGGAGCCTTCCCGCAAATGCATGGGCACGGAACGCATGGCATCTTCAGCCATGGAGCTTACATAGGGGATAATCATGATGCCCATCACCAATCCGGCGGAAAGAAGACTGAAACCAGGCAAATCCGGGAAAATCTTCTGTAGCAGGGGCGTTACGAATAGTAATGCGAAATAACCATACACGACCGTTGGAACACCGCCCAGCAACTCGAGAAATGGCTTGGCAACTTCACGCACGGCAAAAGGTGCAAATTCGGAAAGATATATGGCGGTGATAGTGCCCAGGGGTATGGCAACCAGGAGCGCCACGCCGGAACTTACCACCGTACCGGATATGAGCGGGAGGATGCCGTAATGTGCATCATCAAACAGTGGCGTCCATTGGGTATCGGTCAGAAATTCCCAAAGCGGGACGTGTTCAAAAAATACAAATGATTCCTTTACCAGCATCACCACGATGGCAACGGTAATCGCAACCGAAACAAATGCCATCAGAAACAGTAGCGCTTCAATAAAACGCTCGCCCAGATGACGGCGATAGCTATACCCGAGTCTTTTGGGATGGGTGATTTCGTCGGGAGGGTGTGCTGTCGCAGGCAACTGCATTTTAAAAGGGGCGGTCCTTGGGCAGGGCTACATATTACGATGGGTATATTACAGTTTCGTGACACATCGGAACAGTGCCAGAAGGAGTCGGCAATCCTTTCCACCCTTTCAACCTGAATCCGGTAGTGGATTGACCGCTCATTTTTCAGCTGTTTGTCAGCTCATTTGTCACTGAGCGTTATCACCATCCAGCCCGGAAATCCAATCGGGCTCTTTCATCGAATTCTGTCTGGGAAACCGGCACTATTGCTTGATGCAAGTAAAACCGCTGCTCCCTCGCGCGGACGCGGGAAACAGCGGTTCGGGTGAATGGATGAGGTGTGCCAGGTGCTGTAGCCGGAATGATCCGACTCACTCCTCCTCATCCTCCTCGTCATCATCCTTCTTTTCGGGTTTGAGGACCAGTTTGCCCTGTTTCTTGCTCTCGTTCAAGTCGGTCTCGGGGGCCTCCTTGTGCACCAGGTTCTGATGGCAGTCGATGCAGGTCGCCCCTTCGGTCTCCATCTTCTTGTGCGCAGCCTTGGCATCGGCACCGGGCGGTTGCGGATTCTTGTGGCATTCACGACAGGTGCGGCTGTCCCACTTCTTCAGGTTCATGCGCGCATCGTGCGCCATGATCAACCGGCGCTCGTTGAACTTCTCCAGGGTGGAGTAATCCTCGGCAAACTCCATGTACAGCTCGCGCGCCCCATCCACCACGTGGGTGGCCACCGCCAGGTGGAAGTTCTTGAAGCCCTGCGGGATATGGCAGTCCTTGCAGCCGGGGTTGGCCCCCAGCGCACCATAGTGCGAGGAGGTCTTGAGCTCCTCCGCGGGATAACTCATGGAATGGCAACTGGTGCAGAATTCGGTGGTGGAGACGGCGGCCTCGCCGCCGAATACCACCGCCACCATCACGATTCCCAGTACGGCACCTGTGAGCAGGGTGCCGCCTGCTTTCATTCCCGCCATCAGTCCTCCGAACCTTTCACACCCACTTTGGCCTTGGCCTGGAAGTCGTCATGGTACTTGAACTTCGGCTCGCCAGTGAAGGTGCCGTCCAGTTTGTAGTGCTCGTGCATGGCCTTGGTGTCCTTGACGTACTTGTCAAAGTCGAAGGTGTACTTCTTGTCCACCGCGGGGGTGAAGGGGGTGTAGGGCTTCTTGGCGCCCTTCCACGGGCTGCCTTCGTAGTTCATGTGGCAGGCGTTGCAGCTTTCTTCAAAGCTGAAGTCCTGTCCGGCATCGGCCAAGGTCTGGCGCGGGGCGGTCTTCTTCGATTTCTCGAAGGCAGCACCGGCCTTGCGGTGGGTGCCGCGATACTTGGAGCCGGGACCATGGCACGATTCGCAGCCCACGCCGGTGGTGAACTTGCTCGGGTCTTCGACGGTGTAGCCGCCTTCCTTGCCCCAACCGTCGACGTGACAGCCTACGCAGTCCTTGTCCTTGGTGTAGTCCTTGGTCGGGTCGAGCTTGGCCTTCTTCTTGGCCTCGGCTTTGGTGTTGGGCTTCAGGGAGTCCATGGCTTTGGCGTGCGCGGTGTCGCCCCACGATTCGGCCTGGCTCTTGTGACAGGAACTGCACTTCTTGCGGCCTTCATACGATTGCGCGGTAGCACTGCCTGCAACTACCGCCAGCATGGCGGCTGCGGCGAGGACTAATGTCATGCGATGGCTCATGGTTTCTCCTTTTTTTCTGGCGAGACAAAATTATCCGGGTGTTATTAAAACTTTTTTTATCCTGAATCCGACGCTTGCAGCGTGCCCCTGAAAGCGAAGCGCACGGGAAACGTAAAATCCTTTGTATTATAACGCTTAAGCGATAAATGCGCGGTCTACTACCGGATTCCGGATTTTGCCCATACTGTATCTCCGGTTTCTGTAAACGGGTAGCACCAGTACCATGACTCTTTCTGGTACCACTGGTACCGCCAGCCCGCCGCAGGCGGGTGGGCCGGGGCGGTGGTCTGGTGGGTCTTCGGGTCTGGGGTCTGCTCGCTTGTATCTGTCGCGGTGTCTGCGCTGTGTCTGCGTTATATCGCCGGAATCAGGTGCCTTCGGGGAGGTCGGCGCCGCTTGCGCCGTCGCCGGGGGCGGGGATCTTGTAGACCCAGTAGCCGCCTTGCTGGTAGATGAGCTGGAGGGCTTGCAGTTCCAGGGGCTGGGATTCGGTGAAGGGCAGCATCTGGGCGATGAGGCTCTCGCTGTTGGGGCCTTTGTGCAGGAAGTAGGCGCGCACCATTTTGTCGGAAATGGATTGCAGGGTGTAGGTGTCGAACTGGTTGCTCTGCATCCAGGTCTTGAGGTAGCCGATCAGGCCGTGCATGTTGCCTTCCATGGGGAAGTTCTTGTAGGTGATGTCAAACTGGGGGCGCATGAGCCCCAGTTTGTAGAGGTCGTTGACGTGGATGGCAATGTAGGCTTCGCGGTTGCCTGCCAGTTCGCGCAGCAGGGCGGCGCCGGTCTCGGGCGGGGCCAGGAGGGCGTCGGCGAAGCGCTGGAAGGTGGCGCGTTCCTGTTCGCCGGCGGGCGCGCCCCAGAATTCGCTCTCGTAGCGTTTGATGGCGTCGGTGCGCTCAAGCCACGGGGTGGGGACGATCAGGGGTTCGCCGATGCGGGTGGTGAACAGGGTGTCGCGTCCGGCCAGGAGGTTGACCTGGCGCGAGGTGTCCCACCAGGCGAGGATGAGCGCGTCCTTGGGCGCATGCTTGGCGATGGCAACAGACAGGGCGGCAAGTTCGCTGAGTTTGTTGTCGACGGTGACGAGCAGTTCGCTGGTGTGGTTTTCCCAGTCGAGCCGCACGGGTGGGTGGTCGCCCAGCCTGGCGGTGTGGGTGAGTGCCAGGGGCTGGTCGACGCCTTCGGCATAGACTTCGTATTGGGCCAGCTTGAGGGCGGGGTCGATGTCTGCCGGCAGGCCCAGTTGCGGAAACTGGTCGATGCCGCCTTCGGTGACGAGCTGGTAGCGATAGGGGGCGGGGCCGGGGTTGAACCAGAGCCAGCCAAACCAGAGGAGTAAAAGAATTCCTCCCGCCACCAGGAGGATGCCCAGTGAGGGGAGGAGTTTGGTGTTACGCCGCGCCACGGGGGCGCGGGTTGAAGTTGAGGTGCTCAAATGTTAGCGTTCGCTTTTTTCACGGCGGCGCCAGCCAGCCAGAGCCAGGGTGCCGGCCAGGAGCATGCCGCCGCCCAGGCCGCCCAGGGAGAGCTTGTCATCGGTGCTCTGGATGTCAAGCAGGCTGGAGCGTCGGCTGGATTCCATTTTGGCGACCCGTGCCTGCAAGGCGGCCATTTCGCGAATCTTGGTGTTTTCGTCCATGACTTCGACGTAGTCGCGGTTCATGGGTCCCCAGCCTTCGGTGTAGGTCCAGCCGCCCGGGTTGACGTGGGCTAAGCCTACGTGCAGTTTGGGCAGGTTGTTCTCACCCATTTCCAGGACTTTGAGCTCGATGGCGGCAGGGTTGTTGTCCTTGGACCAGTAGAGCTGGGTGAAGCCGGCAAACATTTCTTTGTCGGGTGCCAGGGGGGCGGGACGGTTGGTCTTCTGGCCGGTGAGCAGGCCATCCTTGTAGAGTTTCTCGGCTACGCCGTGGGCTTCCTTGAATTTGGCCAGGCCATGCAGGGTGCCTTTGTCCATGAATTCGAGGTAGGAGCGGGCGAAGCGTTCGGAGTGGCACTGGGTGCAGGTCTTGACCCAGGAGTCAAGCCGCTCTTCGGACCATTCGCTGGTGATGTTCTCGGCTATGCCGGGAACGGCGGGGTAGTTGGCCCAGCGTATCTTTCTGACGACGTTGTGGGCGTATTTGCCTTCATACTCGAAGTGGCAGCCGGCACAGGTGGGGGCGGTCTGTCCGCCTTTGGCGTAGGCGTCCTTCAGGGGGACTTCCCAGTTCCATTTGTCGCCCATGAGGGACACGATCTTGCCGTGCTTGCTCATGGAGTAGGCTTCCCAGTTGTTGTGGTCTACGCCGCTGTGGCAGGTGGCGCACGCTTCGGGCTGACGCGATTCGGCCGCGGAGAATTCGTGCCGGGTGTGGCACATGTCGCATTTGTTCTGGTTGGTGTGGCACATGCTGCAGCCTTCGGCAATCTCGCGCTGGGGCATGGCGGCAAATACGGCGACTTCGACGTTGGCTTTCCAGTCAAGGGCGTGCGAGGGGCGTCCCTGCGGCCATTGCTTGTTGGGCCAGATCAAGGTGTCGCGCTCGGATTCGCGTTCGGCAAATTCCTGCAGGTGGCAGGTGCCGCAGACGTCTGCGGTGGGCATGCGCAGGTCTTTCATGTGGTCGGCTTTGCCTTTGGCGTTGATGTCGACGTGGCAGTCGATGCAACCAACTTCCTTGAGCTTTTCGGTGGCGCCGAGCCGGTTCATGGAGCGAAGGTTCTTCTCGACGTCTTCCAGTTTGGCTTTCTTGTAGTAAATGGGGTCGTCAGGCTTTAAGTTGCGGATCTTGTCCAGGTTGGCGTGGGTGCTCTTTTTCCAGGCGTTGACCCAGACCGGCGATTCGTCGGTGTGGCATTTGACGCATTCGTCGCGCGCAGCCACTTCTTTCATGGAGGTGGGCGGCTTGTAGAAGGAGGCAGGGTCAAAGTACATGCTCATGGGAATGGGCTCCCAGTATTTGGCCAGGGTGCCACGGCCCGCACCTTGTGCCGGGTCTTTGTAGCGCTTGACCAGCGCCTGGTGCAATTCTTTCGGTGAGGCCGATTGCTGCAGGTTCAGCGCTTTGTACGTTTCTTTGGGGACGCTGGGAAAGTCCGCGTACGCAGACGCCGCCAATAAGGCGCCGCATGCGAGCGTGACCAGCTTCAGCCAAGGTTTGACAACCATTTTTCTCTCCTTACTCCGTGTTGATTTGTTGTGTCCGATATCCAGACTCGAAACCCGGATCGCCAGGCAATCAGGGCCTCTCCCTAGTCCGATATCTGTCTTTTCTGTAAAACCCCCAGGGCTATCCCCAAGGCCTCCCTAAAACACCGCGTAGCCTAAACGTACAACTACTTCATGTCAAGAAAATTGAGGGTAGTTGAGGGTAGTATAGCGAACAAATAAATTGTCCGCGCCGGTACAAATAATCTGTCCGGGCCTGCCATTCCAAAAAAAGCGTAGAAAAATAGATGGGGTGGCTGCGGGAGGTATGTAATACAAAGTTGAAAAAAACACAGGAGAAAAAAATGCAGATTTAGAGGAAACGCTCAATATCCGGATATTATTTCGTCGCAAGCCAGAATACGACACCGGCCAGCACGCCAACCAATGAAATACATGCGATCAGCAGGATCTTTACCCGGATCCGAAAAACTTCGATAGCCTCAACGACAAGTGCATTCTGTTCAGCAAGTGATTTGATCAGCTCAGCGGACGCTCTCTGTTCATTGCTCAATTCAATGATTTTTGCCTCTAACAGACGAACCCGCTTATCCAGCTTATCCGGATTAACCGACCCGTCGCCGACTGGCGAGCTTGATGCGTCCGCAAAACCACTCGAGTCGGACTTTGCCGCGGAAAAAACCTGTTTCGCCGCTTTGACAATATGAGGTGCGGATTCCAGCACGCTTCCCCATGGAATGATTTTTAGCGCCGTTATCCAGATTGCCATTTTTAAACCTCACTCTCAATCACATCTGGCAAAACCATGATCTGCGTAGAAGTTACATAGAAGTTACATTCTGGACAATACCGCTGCAACGGTTTCACCAATGGCAGAAGGTGTCGGACAGATCGTGACACCAAGATCCCTCAGCATAGCAACCTTTTCCGCCGCACTTTCGCCCGGAGACGAAATAATCGCGCCGGCATGCCCCATGCGACGACCTTCCGGTGCGGTTAAGCCTGCGATATAGGCAATTACCGGCTTGCTCATATGATCTCTGGCAAAAATACCGGCTTGAACTTCCTGCGGCCCTCCGATTTCGCCAATCATGACGACTATTTCCGTTTCAGGATCTTCTTCGAACTTTTCCAGGATATCACGATGGGAACTGCCTATGATCGGATCCCCGCCAATACCTACCGAAGTGGATATGCCGATACCCAGAATCCTCATCTGGTCTGCTGCTTCATAACCCAGCGTTCCAGAGCGGCCAATAACCCCGACATTTCCTTTCTTATAGATGTGCCCCGGCATGATTCCCAGCATTGCCCGGCCTGGGCTGATCGTGCCGGCACAATTAGGGCCCGTGAGCACCATTCTATCTTTGATAGAAAAACGTCGCAAAAAGTTCTTGACGGTCATCATATCCTGTGTGGGAATCCCGTCAGTAATGGCCGCACAATATCTGATACCGGCATCCGCCGCTTCCATGATCGAGTCCGCTGCAAACGCGGGCGGCACAAATACGATAGTGGCATCCGCTTCGACTTGTTCCACAGCTTCTTTTACCGTATTGAAGACGGGCAGACCCAGGTGTTGCTGTCCGCCCTTGCCGGGGGTTACGCCTCCCACCACGTTTGAACCGTAGTTGATCATATCCTGCGCATGAAAGGTACCGGTTTTACCAGTGAAACCCTGGATTATGATGCGCGTGTTTTCGTCAATTAAAATAGCCATTTACATTCCTTTGCATTCTTCTGCAACTACCTCATTACGGGCCTGGACAACTTTATCCGCCGCTTCCGCCAACGTTTTTGCCGTGATAATGGGAAGACCGCTTTCAGCAATGATGCGTTGACCTTCCTCAACATTTGTGCCTGATAAACGTACAACCAGCGGGACCTTGATACCGATATTGTTCACGGCATGCACGACGCCTTCCGCGATCCAGTCACAACGGTTGATCCCGGCAAATATATTGACCAATATTGCCTTAACCCCTTTATCGGCCAATACCAGACGAAACGCCTTTTCTGTACGCTCAGCAGATGCGCCACCGCCAACGTCAAGAAAATTTGCGGGATCTCCGCCAGCCAGTTGAATCATATCCATGGTGGCCATAGCCAGACCGGCGCCGTTAATCACGCAACCGATGTCGCCATCCAGGCCGATATAACTCAGTCCTTGATCGCCAGCTGCCATTTCCCGTGGGTCCCCCTGAGTTTTATCGCGCAACTCAGCAACTTCATGACGTCGAAACAAGGCATTGTCATCAAAACTCATTTTTGCATCCAATGCGATGAGTTCGCCGCTGCCCGTAACAACCAGGGGGTTGATTTCCAGCATATTCGCATCGAGGTCGCGTAACGCGCGATAGCAACCCTTTATCGTTTTGACAGCATGGGTTAATTGCGTAGCTTCCAACCCTAGCGCAAAAGCCATCTCCCGCGCTTGAAAATCCAGGAGACCGACAGAGGGTTCAATGTAAACTTTTTTTATGGCATCAGGATCTGTTTCAGCCAACTCCTCGATTTCCATTCCGCCTCGGGCAGAACCTATCATGACGACCCGCTCCGAACTCCGGTCAATCAAAAAGCAAAGATAGATTTCTTTGGCAATTTGCGTCCCTGCTTCAACGTAAACCCTTGAGCAAATTTTACCCATCGGCCCGGTTTGATGCGTTATCAAATATTTTCCCAATAATTCTTCCGCAGCCGCTTTAACTTCATCATGCGTCTTGCAGATCTTGATACCGCCGGCTTTACCGCGCGCTCCTGAATGAATCTGTGCTTTTACTACCCAAACATTTCCGTCAATTTCTCTAGCCCGCTGTACACTTTCATCGGGGCTGTAAGCCAGACCGCCTTCCGCGATCTTGACGCCATATTTCGTCAGAATCTCTTTCGCCTGATACTCGTGTATATCCAAGATGCATCACCTTATTTTATTATCAAATAGTCTTATCCGGTTATCTCATGAGGCTGTAGCAGAACAGACCACGTCAATCAATGAGAACCATGCCCGTCCTAACGGGTCCCGGTGCGGAATTGATCGTTTTTGAAGGCAGGAACCCTCAGCCGAAGCAGATTCGGGCTTCACAGGCGCCAGCCTTTCTATGCTCCGTCAAGATGGACAAACCTGCCATGCATAGATAGGGCTCCGAGCAGCTAACTGTTTCAATAGAAATGGCTTCCTGCAATTCCATAACCCATTCCGATAAGTCAACAACCAGCAAAGAAAAGGCCGCTAATCGCGGCCTCGAAAAGTGCATTACACGCCTTTGGCGCGCATCGCCTCTGCCATTCTTACCACGTTGTTGGCCATTCTCGCCGAAGCGGCATCGATGAGCCGGCCATCCAATGCAGCTGCGCCTTTACCTTGAGCGGCCGCCTCTTTCAAGGCAACCAGGATAAGTTGTGCTTTTTCGATTTCTGCGGCAGGCGGCGTAAATACATCGTTGGCGAGCGCGACTTGAGACGGATGGATAGCCCATTTACCCTCACAGCCTAATGCTGCGGCTCTTCTCGCCGCCAATTTGAAGCCATCCGGATCTTTAATATCGCCAAACGGGCCGTCGATAGGGCGCAACCCGAAGGCACGGCACGCAACGGTCATGCGGCTGATGGCGGCATGCCATTGATCACCCGGATAGTCCGGATTGAGTCCCCCAATATTTGTTGTTCTGGCGCGATTACTGGCAGCATAATCAGCTACCCCAAAATGTAGCGCTTCAAGGCGGCCCGCCGCTCCGTTTCGGGCGATGTCTTCTACGTTTGCCATTCCTAAAGCGGTTTCGATCAACGCTTCAATACCAATTCTGTTTTTTAGCCCTTGTTGCATTTCCAGCTGGTTCAGCATGGCTTCAACCATATAGACATCAGAATAAACCCCCACCTTCGGAATTAATATGGTATCCACCTTGTCGCCTGCTTGCTCGACCAGATCAACCACGTCGCGCACCATGAATTGCGTGTCCAGGCCATTTATGCGCACAGAGACGGTAATGCCATGCGCTTTCCAGTCCAGATCATTGAGCGCTTCGATAACGTTTTTACGCGCGGTCAACTTGTCGTCGGGGGCAACTGCGTCTTCAAGATCGAGGAAGATGAAATCTGCACCACTTTTCAACGCCTTCTCAAACATGCCCGGGTTTGAACCGGGAACAGCTAATTCACAGCGTTGGATGCGCAAAACGGATGCTTCATATAATGTATGACTCATTAATCTTCCTGATCGAATTTAATTGATTTGGAGGCGTAGTTGGAGAGGACTACGGATTTTCAATGTTCAGCCTTGGTTGAACCAATGCAACCCGGGCCCCATTTTGTTGTTTATTGATAACTCGCCATTCTACTTTTGAAGACGGTAATGTCAATTTACTTTTGGTAATGGAGGAAATCATTGGCTGGAGTCCAGGCAAGCCGTAGATCGATCAGCGTTAATTCGGCCGTATTTTTTATTATGGATTAAATGCATTATGAATAAGAGCGAGTTTTGGCGCTATTGCTTCTGATATCTTGATACGGCGCGGTTATGCTCCGCCAAATCATTGGAGAAGTGCGATTCTCCCTTCCCTTTGGCGACAAAATAGAGCGCATTGGTCCGGGCGGGATTGAGCGCAGCCTGAATGGAGGCGAGCCCCGGCAAAGCAATGGGCGTCGGCGGCAAGCCGCGGCGTGTATAAGTATTGTATTCCTGATCAGTTAAAAGGTCTTTTTTTCGGAGATTGCCATCAAACTTGTCGCCAAGACCATAAATAACGGTGGGATCAGTTTGCAATAACATGTTTAATCGCAACCGGTTGAGGAAGACAGCGGCTACCAGGACGCGGTCGCTTTCCTTTCCGGTTTCTTTTTCGACGATTGAAGCCAGGATCAAAGCTTGGTAGGGGCTTGCCAGCGGAAGATCTGCCGCGCGCTCAGCCCATGCGGTGGCGACATGATTCTGCATCACATGATAGGCACGTTTTAATATCGCCACGTCACTGCTGCCACGTGCAAAAAAATAGGTATCGGGAAAAAACAATCCTTCTGCGGCGGTTTCGGTTGCGCCGATCAGTTGCAGGATTTCGCCGCTGGTCAAACCAGCAGTGTCGTGCCGAAGCGCCGGGTGCTCATCCAGCGTCTGCCTGAGCTGGGAAAAAGTCCAGCCTTCTATGAATCTGATCTCGGTCTGATTGATGTCACCGCTGGTGATGCGTTCAAGCAGTTGCAGCGGCGAGATACTTGCACCAATCTCATAATCACCCGCCTTGACCGATGACGCAGCCCCCATTACCCGCGATAGCAGGACAAAGGACCACATATCCGGCAAAATGCCAGCGTCGGCTAATTGCTTTGCGACACTTTTTAAACTGCTGCCCGGCTTGATGGAAAATTCGTAAGGAACCGTAGGGGGCTGAACGGGAATATTAAGTTGGTAAGCGAGCCATCCAGCGAACAGCAAGACCCCAGCAAAGGCAAGAAAGATCAAGCGTTTTAGCGTACGCAAAAGAACCTCTGAATAAGTCTGTGAAGCGCTCGGTTGGCAGCTCGACTGGCAAAATCGGGATGATCACAATGCGTGAAGGGTCAGCCACAAGTATGACGTAGTGGATGAACTATTTTACCGCAACTCGAAGATATGTGGCTCGCGGACGGCGTTGCCAGTTTGAGGCCGAAGAAAGCTCCTTGGCGCTGCACGAGATATCCCGAAGCAAGATAGGGAGTTCGTGTTTCCCCCGGAATGGCACGTCCCTCGAAAGGCATTACTCCGCCTGCACGATCCGGCTCACTTTTATAGTGGGCCTCGTTTATCATTACCTTAACCGAAAATCAGGTTTTACGGAAAACAAGTGTGCCATTTGTGCCGCCAAAGCCAAACGAGTTTGACATGGCAGCGTTAATTTCCATTTTCCGAGCGGTATTGGGAACGTAATCCAGATCGCACTGGGGATCCTGATCAAAAATATTAATAGTGGGCGGAGCCACCTGATGATATAAGGCCAGGGCACTGAATATGGCTTCAATCCCGCCAGCAGCCCCGAGCAGGTGCCCAGTCATCGATTTTGTAGAGTTCACCACAAGCTTTTTCGCGTGTTCGCCAAAGCAGCGCTTCACCGCGACAGTCTCCGCTATATCGCCCAACGGCGTCGAGGTGCCGTGCGCGTTGATATAGTCCACTTCAGTGGAATTCATCCCCGCATTTCTGAGCGCATTATTCATACAGCGCGCAGCACCTTCTCCATCTTCCGAAGGTGCTGTCATATGATAGGCGTCCGCGCTCATGCCAAAGCCGGCTAGCTCAGCGTAAATTTTCGCGCCGCGACGTTTGGCATGCTCCAGCTCTTCCAGAACCAGAATCCCGGCGCCTTCCCCCAGGACAAAACCGTCCCGACCCTTGTCCCATGGCCGACTGGCGGTAACAGGATCGTCGTTGCGGGTCGACAGCGCCCGCGCCGAGGCAAAACCGCCAATGGCAAGTGGCGTTACACATGACTCGGCACCGCCTGCCACCATCACATCCACATCTCCATACTCGATCAACCGGGCTGAGTCGCCGATGCAGTGGGTAGCGGTGGTACAGGCAGTGACAATGGCGAGATTCGGTCCCTTGAAGCCAAACATAATGGACAAGTTACCCGCAATCATATTAATGATGGTGCTGGGTATGAAAAATGGAGATATCTTGCGCGGACCGCCAGCGTGAAAAACATCATGCGTGGCCTCGATCATCGGTAAACCGCCGATGCCGGAGCCAATATTGACGCCAACGCGCTCGGCATCGAGAGAGGTATTGGCTATATCGTCAATACCTGCGTCCCGGACCGCCTGGATGGCTGCCGCCATGCCGTAGTGGATGAAGATATCCATACGACGCGCATCTTTGGCGGAAAGATATTCCGTAACGTCAAAATCCTTTACTTCTCCGGCTATCTGAGAGGCAAATGTGGAAGCATCAAAACGAGTAATTCGTGTAATGCCGGATTTTCCAGCGAGAACGTTAGTCCACGCATCTGAGACGGTGTTACCGACAGGCGAAATCATGCCCAGTCCGGTGATAACTACCCTACGCTTGGACAAGGTGGCTCCGATATGGGATGTGCTTGAAGCAAAAATTAATTGCTGTGGGAATTGATGTAGTCGATAGCCTGCTGAACAGTATTGATTTTCTCTGCCTGTTCATCAGGGATTTCGCATTCGAATTCTTCTTCCAGTGCCATGACCAGCTCTACGGTGTCAAGCGAATCGGCACCCAGGTCATCCACAAAAGAAGATTCACTCTTGACGTCGGCCTCATTCACTCCTAACTGCTCGGCCACTATTTTTTTTATACGCTGCTCTACATTTTCCATCTAAATACCTCTTCCGGTAAGAAAAACGCCGTCATTCTAGCAAGTTTTTGGTATTAATAAAATCTGAACGCTTTGAAGCTCAAAAGTAATCAACCTGACCCATAAAGGGGTTTTCCCGGTAATTTACTGGTTGAATGGCAAAAAATTGAGGATGCACTATTAATCCATATACATTCCGCCATTCACATGAAGTGTTGCGCCGGTAATATACGCTGCGCCCGGCGACGCAATAAAAGCGACTGCCGAGGCGATCTCTTCCGGACGCCCCAATCTGCCCAGGGGGACTTGCTGGAGCAGAAGTTGCTGTTGTTTTTCAGTAAGAGAACGTGTCATGTCAGTCTCTATGAAACCCGGTGCAATACAATTGACAGTGATGTTGCGGCTACCCACTTCACGCGCTAAAGATTTACTGAAACCGGCTATACCGGCTTTGGCAGCGGCATAATTAGCCTGCCCCATATTGCCGGTAGAGCCTACCACTGAGGAGATATTGATTATGCGCCCATAACGGGCCTTCATCATGGCTCTCAGCACTGCGCGGCTCAAACGGAATACTGATTTGAGATCAGTTTCCATGATTTCATCCCATTCCTCATCTTTCATTCGAAGAAGCAAATTATCGCGGGTGACGCCGGCATTATTCACCAGGATTGCGATATCGCCAAATTCCTCTTGTACGGCTTTAAGGACGCTCTCAATCTGAACAGTATCGTTTACGTTCAATGTCATGCCGACACCCTTGAGGCCCGCTTCCTTGAGGTAGCCGCTAATGATTTGGGCGCCGCCCTCGGTAGTGGCAGTGCCTATCAGGGTGGCATTTTGCCTGGCCAACTCAAGCGCAATGGCCCGACCGATACCGCGGCTGGCGCCGGTTACGAACGCGATCTGATTTTGCAGCATTATTCTCCAGTACACCCAGTCAAGATCAACAAGGATAAGCTCTGCGCTATAAAAGCCGCCAGGCTCATCAATAGTACAGCAACCTACAATAATATGTCGGCAGCATGGCGAAGCGCTACGCTGTCCGCCAGTGCCAGGCTCTGCAAATTCGCATCTATACGTTTGGTAAGCCCCGACAGCACTTTTCCCGGCCCACACTCCACCACATGGGTAACGCCGACGGAAGCAAAAGAGCGAACGATTTCGGTCCAGCGCACCGGGCTGCATAATTGCCGTATCAGAATGCTTTTTATGCCTTCAGGATTTTCGTGCCGCTGCACGTCAGCATTGTGCAACAGTGGCGTTTCTGGCGCCCTAAGCATCAGCGATTCCAACCGCTGTTGCAGTCTGCCGGCCGCCTGGCTCATGAGGGAACAATGCGAAGGTATGCTCACAGGCAACATCAGCGCCCGCTTCGCGCCTTTCGACCTGGCCAGTTCCATCCCGCGCATCACTGCATTCTTGTGACCGGCAATCACTATCTGGCCAGGCGAATTAAAATTCGCTGGCTCCAGCAATTCTCCGTCGGAAGAATTTGTGATTTCGTCGCAAAGCGCTTTCACTACCTCATCGTCAAGCCCGAGAATTGCCGCCATGGCGCCGACACCTTCCGGTACTGCCTGTTGCATTACCTCGGCTCGAAAGCGTACCAATGATAGCGCATCTGAAAAAGCCAGCGCGCCCGACGCCACCAAGGCGGTATATTCTCCCAGGCTATGGCCCGCCATGAGTACTGGGTTCACATCTCCTAGGCTTTGCCAGGCGCGATATACCGCAATGCCGGCCATCAGCATCAGCGGTTGAGTATTGACAGTCAGATTAAGCTCATCGGTCGAACCATCATTGACCATCGTCCAAAAATCCTGCCCGAGCACAGAAGATGCCTCGGCAAAGGTTTCGCGCACGATGGGGAAATCAGCATAACCCTTCATCATGCCTATCGATTGCGAGCCCTGCCCAGGAAAAACACATGCGAATTTTACGGAAGCAGTCATTGTTGACTGCATCCATTTGAACAGAAGCAGTTGATAATTTCTGGATATCTTTGGATGAGAGTAAAACCGGGATAACAGTGTTGCATTGAATTAGGAAATAGCATTCTTCTAATGCCTTATTGCGACAAACAATAAAAGCGAGGGATAATCAGACGGTAAAAGCACGCTTCTTGTGATTTACGCGGAGGTTGGCGGCTCTACCATGAAATCAATACCGCTCCCCAGGTAAATCCTCCTCCTACGCCCTCCAGAAGTACATGCTGACCGGATTGAATGCGGCCATCGCGTACGGCAACATCCAGCGCCAGCGGAATGGAGGCGGCTGAAGTGTTGCCATGCTTGTCCAGCGTGGCAACCACCTTTTCCATCGGTATACCCAATTTTTTTGCCGTGGAAATAATGATACGGATATTAGCCTGATGGGGAATCAGCCAGTCAATATCGGATACCTCCAGATTATTTTCCGCCAAAGCCTCGCGCACAACATCTTCCAGGACTTTTATAGCAAATTTGAAGACCGTATTACCTTCCATCATAACAAACGGGTTGCCTTGAATCTTGCCATGAGAAAAGCTTCCAGGCGCCGTCAGGATACCCTTATAGCTTCCATCCGCATGAAGATGGCTTGAAATTATTCCCGGGCGATCGCTCCGGGTGAGTACGACAGCACCTGCGCCGTCGCCGAATAGCACGCAGGTACTACGGTCGCTCCAGTCGAGTATGCGCGAGTAGACTTCCGCCCCGACGACCAGAGCCGTACGATATTTTCCGGCACGAATAAACATATCAGCGGTGGCAAGCGCATAGATAAAGCCGCTGCATACCGCCTGCACGTCAAATGCAGCGCAATCCTTCACGCCGAGCTTATCCTGCAGAATGCAGGCCGTACTGGGAAAAATCACGTCCGGCGTCGTGGTGGCGACAATAATCAGATCGATCTCTCCAGCATCGATCTTCGCGGCCTTCATTGCTTCACGGCTGGCATTGAGCGCCAGATCGCTCGCCATCTGGCCATCCGCCGCGATGTGCCGCTGCGCGATACCGGTACGACTGCGTATCCACTCGTCGCTGGTATCCACCATTTGCTCAAGATCAAGATTGGTGAGGATTTTTTCAGGCAAATAGCTGCCTGTCCCGATAACCCTGGAGTACATCATGCGCGACTCTCTTCCGCCAGAGGCCGAGGATATAAGGATGAGCTTTCCGGATGATGCGGCAGCTGCGCAACCCGTTCGCTGATGTGATTCAGCATTCCGCTGCGAACCTCATCCACCGCCCGGGCAATAGCGAAACCAAACGCGTGACTATCAGCCGAGCCATGGCTTTTAATGACGACCCCGCGCAACCCCAGCAAACTGGCACCATTGTATCGGCGGTGATCCACCCGGCGCTTGAATGCATTAATGACTGGCGAGGCGATGAGTCCCGCGAATTTTGTGAATAGATTGCGCCTGAATTCCTCACGCAAGTAAGTGGAAAGCATTTGCGCCACCCCTTCCGAAGTTTTCAGGGCCACGTTACCCACGAATCCGTCACATACAACCACATCGGTTGTTCCTTTATAGATGTCGTTACCTTCGATATTGCCGTAAAAATTAAGGCCGCTGTTACGCAGCAGCTCTGCTGCCCGTTTCACTACCTCATTGCCCTTGATCTCTTCCTCGCCTATATTCAGCAAGCCGATGCTGGGCTTCTCATTGTTTTCAACGGAAGATATCAAGGTTGCCCCCATCACCCCGAATTGAAGCAGATGCTCCGCACTACAGTCCACGTTGGCACCTAAATCAAGCACATAAGTGTGCCCTTTTATGGTGGGCAATACCACGGCCAGAGCCGGCCGGTCGATTCCAGGAAGTGTTTTCAGCACAAACCGGGACGTTGCTATCAATGCGCCGGTGTTACCCGCGCTGACGCATGCCTGTGCTTCACCACTCTTTACCAGGTTGATAGCGACTCGCATCGAAGAGTTTTTCTTACCTCGCAATGCGAGGGCGGGCGACTCGTCCATGCCCACTACTTCACTTGCGGAGTGAATCCTCAACCGGGAGCTGGGGGCAACCTTGGCGGCGCGCAATTCAGTTTCGATAACGTCGGGCAGTCCAACCAGAATGATGTCACTTCCAGTGTTACGATGGAGATACTCGACGACTGCAGGAACCGTCACATGAGGGCCGTGATCGCCACCCATGCAGTCTACCGCTACGGTGATATTCAATTTTGGAACGCCCTTGAGGTGGGGATAGATTTGATCCCCAGAACGGCGGGGCGATTTAATCTCCTTTTGCTTTGACGACCTTTCTGCCCCGGTAATAACCGGTGGGGCTGATGTGGTGACGCAAATGTACTTCGCCAGTACCAGGGTCCACCGTCAACGGCGAACTGGTGAGAGAATCATGCGAACGGTGCATGCCGCGCTTGGATGGGGATTTCTTGTTCTGTTGGACTGCCATGGTATTCAGCTCCTTAAATATATTTTCAATGCAGGCTTTTCAGTGCCGCCAAGGCAGCAAAAAGCGATCTTTCCCCTGCCGTATCCTTACCATCCTGCTTGATCGAGCATTCGCTTTCCCGATGACGTGGGGAAAGTGGCAAACTCAGGATTATTTCGTCCTCGATCAGCGCCACAACATCCATGTCAGGGGTCGCCAGAACACACTCGACCGACTCATCTTCATCAAGGCGGGACAGCTCATTTTCATTTTGCGCCAGCAGCAGATACGCCCGCAAATCCAGCACATATCCATATTCGCCCAGACAACGCTGGCAACAGAGATTTATCGACCCCTGAACAGCTATTTTCAGGAGCGGCCTGGCATTTATGTCCAGCGCGCCAGTTATCGCGTATTGCAACTCGCCGCCGCCGGATGTCAGATAATCCTGTAACCGATCGAGCTCGGACAACGCGATTTTACCATGATGCGCCCCGGCATTACGGGCAAAATCGAGAGCATCAATGATGAGTCGTACCGGCATAAGAGTAGAAATCTTTTTTATAAAATGAAATGCGAATATTCTCTTTCGCGTATTGCCCACCACCCCGCTTCAATTTTATCCGTCAATGCTATTCAATTGATAAGTTTGTGTATTTAAGATTAAAATCTGCCGGCATGTATTCTTGTGGGCGTGTATGTAGTATGTATACGGCGCGCATAATATATTTTTTGCCTCTGAGTGTCAAAAACCTGATAAAGATAAACTTTGAAAACACAACGAATTGCCCAGCGACTTGTGTTGGGATCCAGTTCCATATATCGCCACGAACTGCTTCGGCGCTTGCAAATTCCATTTGAAGTTTATAATCCGGAAATAGACGAAACCCCCCTGGCCGAAGAGCGTCCTGACACGACTGCCTTGCGCTTGGCCGCCGCAAAGGCGCGCATGGTTGCCGTGAGTCACCCTGATGCCTTGATCATAGGCGCTGACCAGGTAGCGGTATTGGAGGGGATTCAGCTCGGCAAACCGCTCAATCATGCAAATGCGACCCAGCAGTTGCGCCTCATCCGCGGAAAAGAGGTTGTATTCCATACTGCCTTGAGCCTGCTGAATAGCGATAAAGACAATATGCAGATACGACTTGTCTCGTCCCGCGTCAAATTCCGTGAACTAAGCGACCGGCAAATTGACAATTATCTCGATAGAGAACAGCCGTATCACTGTGCCGGAAGCGCCAAGCTCGAGGGATTGGGGATCGCATTGATCGAACATATCGTAAGCGAGGATCCCAGTGCACTGATCGGGTTACCGCTGATTGCACTGGTGGAAATGCTGACGCGCGAAGGTGTGGAAATAGTGTGAATTCCGGTACTCTCTATCTCATTCCCGCTCCCTTGGGCCCAAGTGATATCACCTGGATAATCCCCCCCGCTGTCCGACAATGTGTAGCGGCACTTGATCATTATATTGTCGAGCACCCAAAGACCGCGAGGCGGTTTCTGAAACAGATCGGTTGCGTCCTGCCAATACAGAAAATCAGCATGCAGGTATTGGATGAACACACTCAAACCAGGGAATATGAAAAACTGCTTGCACCCCTCCTCGAAGGCAGCGATATCGGACTCTTATCTGAAGCGGGCTCTCCGGCGGTAGCGGACCCTGGGGCAGGGTTAGTGCGCCTTGCTCATCAAAAAAATATCAGGGTGGTGCCGCTGGTAGGGCCATCCTCCATACTGCTGGCGCTGATGTCGTCGGGATTGAACGGTCAGCGCTTCACATTTCACGGTTACCTTCCCGTTGAAAATGACAGGCGTACCAAAAAAATAGTTGAGCTGGAAAAAAATTCGTTAACCGGCGATCAAACCCAGATATTTATCGAGACGCCATATCGTAACCAAAAGTTGCTGGAATCCATTCTTTCCACCTGCCGTGATGACACTGCTCTTTGCATCGCCTGCAACCTCACCCTGGCAGATGAATTCATTTCAACCAGAACAATCCGAGAATGGAAACAAGCTTTGCCCGATGTTCATGACAAACCCGCCATCTTTTTGCTGCAGGGCTGACCGATCAGGCAAAATTGTAATCACCGCAACCCTCCACTGATTCCCGTGGTAATCAGTGCCTCCGCCGCTACCGCGCCGAAGCGCCGGGCGAGACGCTCGCTGAATCCTTCCCGGGTCGTGTAATCCACGATGTGTTCAGCTTTGATAATTTCCCGCGCGACATAGTCTGCACTGCCTATCGCATCGACAAGCCCCAGTTCTATGCTTTTTTGACCTGTCCAGACGATGCCGCTGAATATCTCCGGTGTTTCCTTCAGGCGCCCCCCCCTTCCCTCCTTCACTACCTGAATAAATTGTTCGTGGATATCGTTCAGCATTTTTTTGGCGTATTCCTCCTGACCCGGATTGGGAGGCGAGAAAGGATCAAGAAAGCCCTTGTTTTCCCCTGCGGTGAGCAGCCGCCGTTCGACACCAAGTTTTTCCATCGCGCCCGTAAAACCGAATCCGTTCATCAGCACGCCGATGGAACCGACCATGCTCGCTTTATCCACGTAAATTTTATCGGCAGCGACGGCAACATAGTAACCACCGGATGCACAGATGTCTTCTACTACGGCATAAAGAGGAATTTCCGGGTACTCGGCACGCAGACGGCGGATCTCATCATTGATGTACCCCGCCTGTACCGGACTGCCGCCCGGGCTGTTGATGCGCAGGATCACGCCCTGCGTTTTTGCATCCTTGAACGCATGCTGCAAGCCGGCGTTGATATTATCAGCGCTGCTAACGCTATCGGGAGAGATTACGCCCCGCAGCTCTACCAGGGCAGTATGTTTACGCGACATGGACATATCGTCCCCACTAAACCAGCCAGAGAAGATGAATAACAAAATAAACAAATAGATAAATGTAAGCGACTTGAAAAATATGCTCCATTGACGCGCCCTGCGCTGTTCCTGCAAAGAAGAGAGCGCCAGTTTTTCAAGCACCTGCTTTTCCCACCCTTCGTTGCGATTTTCTGAATCTGCCATGTTATTTCAATCCTTCCAATGAAGTGATATAGCGAACTGCGCGGAACCGAGTTCAACCAAAACGTTACGCTTTCTACCCTATTTCCGCAAACCCCTTCCCCTTGCCTGAGTCAGGGACAGAATCCTGGCAGGCCTCTCACCGCCGCAAAAATCAGGTATATCGCTCGCCGAGCCCATTATCCTAAATCCGGTAGTTGACCGCTCATTTAATAGATCAGTATTATGATTAATAACAATATTTCATATTATTTGACGCTCACCTTCCGGGTAAGGGCGCTACGGGGCGAATTGCACGGTTTTTGCGGCACATGGCTGCGATGCAACTTCTTGGAATGGAACGGCGCCCCGAAGCGTCGCCCGAGGACCCCGCGAAGCGGGGATCGGACAGCGCAGGGGATGCCGCGATCGCGTTCCGCACGCAAGGGGGCGCCCGCATCCCGCTTCGGGGTCGCACCTTCCTGCGGAAGGCACTGCTCCGCCCTGCGCGGTCGCATTCCGCGTCGTTGCGCCTTGCCCTGCACCACAAAAACCGTACACTTCACCCCGTCCATCTACCGGATTCAGGATTATGGGCACAAAGGCGTACTATCGGCATCCAGCTCAAGCAAAAATTTGCGTAGGTCTTCCGCCAGCGGCGCCTCAATACGAAGCTTTCTCCCGGTTACCGGATGCGTAACTTCGATGATAAAGGCATGCAGGAACATGCGCTTGAGACCTCGTTCGGGGCCAAGCCTCATCAGTTCCCTGTTCAATGCGAAGTCTCCATACTTATCGTCGCCTGCTATGGGGAAATCCAGATGAGCGAGATGCACGCGAATTTGATGAGTACGGCCCGTTTTTAACTCCGCTTCCAGCAGACTGAAATTCTGCCAGGATTTTTTCAGATTAAAAACGGTGTGAGAGCTCTTTCCCTCTTCGCTTCCTTTCCCATCGGCAATCACCGCCACGCGCCGTTCGCCCGCGGGCGTCACGTATTTCCTGAGAAACAGCTTGACGCTTTGTCTCGTATTGCGCCAATTGCCTTTTACCAGCGTAAGGTACCGCTTTTCCATCATCCCTGCACGGATCACCCGGTGCAATTCAACGAGCGCAGCCCGGTTCTTGGCCAGGAGCAAAATCCCGGAAGTCTCCCTGTCGAGGCGATGGACCAGTTCCAGAAATTTCCAGTCGGGGTGCTGGGCGCGTAATTGCTCGATGACACCGAAACTCACGCCGCTGCCACCATGCACTGCGACTCCCGCAGGCTTATTGATGACGATAAGGGCTTCGTCCTCAAATAAGATTTCGAATGGAATAAATTGGCTTTTAGTTACTTTCTTTCTGGGTGCAGAACTTCTTTCCGCCATCCTCACCGGTGGTATACGTACCATATCGCCCAGTTGAAGATGACAATCCGCACCGATGCGCTTGCTGTTAAGTCGAACCTGCCCGCTTCGCAATAGCTGGTAGATATGACTTTTAGGCACATTTTTCAGGCGTTTGATCAAGAAATTATCGATACGCTGACCTTTACTGTCCTCGCCTATAATTTCTGTAACCGCCGGACTCAGAGGAAATTCTTTGCCTAAATCCTTAGTTCTACTTATACTTGCCAATTCGGGGTTCCAGCCTATCCTTTATCCGGTGCGTAAAGTGGCGCTGTTGATGGGATTTTGTCCGAGGTATAAGAGCCAATCCCGAAATCTGGTTAACGTCGCTCACCACTAAAGTAGCGATAGTAATGGATTTACGCGCTCGAAGCACACGTCGATTTCAGTTTTCAGTTTCGTAGCGCCCGCTTGCGGGCAGCCATAGTCGAAGCCTGATTGAAACTTAATTTCCTGGCTCTGCTTGTCAGAAAAGCAGGGCCACTGTGACAAGCCAGAGAAATAGTCATCTTACACCAGCAGCCCGACATACATGACAAAGTTGCCTGACTAAAAGCTCTCGTATACGCTGCGTCGGGGGACTTTCCTCTTCGCGCGTAGGCTATCTACCCGTGACCAGAGCGCGGGGGGCATAAAATGAAACGCATGCTATTTAATGCGACACAGCCGGAAGAACTGCGTGTCGCCATTGTTGATGGTCAAAAACTGATTGACCTCGACATTGAATCTGCCGGCAAGGAACAACGCAAGAGCAATATCTACAAAGCCGTTATTACCCGCCTTGAGCCGAGTCTCGAAGCCGCTTTTGTCGAGTACGGCGGGGAACGGCATGGCTTTCTGCCATTCAAGGAAATTTCCCGCTCTTATTTCAAGGAAAATGCAGACCCAGCCCGCGTTCGCGTCCAGGATGCGCTCCGTGAAGGCCAGGAGCTCATCGTTCAGGTGGACAAGGATGAACGCGGAACCAAGGGGGCTGCCCTAACCACCTATATTTCCCTGGCAGGCCGCTATCTGGTCCTGATGCCCAATAATCCTCGCGGCGGAGGTGTATCTCGCCGCATAGAGGGCGAAGACCGCGCGGAACTGCGTGACGTCATGGCACAACTGAGCATTCCTTCCGGCATGAGCATTATAGCCCGTACCGCTGGAATAGGGCGAAGTGAAGAAGAATTGCAGTGGGATCTCAATTATTTGCTGCAATTGTGGCGCGCCATTGAAGATGCTTCCAGCAGCCAAAGCGGCGCTTTCCTGATTTATCAGGAAAGCAGTCTGGTAATCCGCGCCATACGAGATTACTTTCATCAGGAGATCGGCGAAATCCTGATCGATACTGAAAGTATCTATGAGCAGGCGTGCCAGTTCATGAGCCACGTCATGCCGGCCAATGTCAACCGGGTCAAACTCTACCGCGACGATGTGCCACTATTTTCACGTTTTCAGATTGAGCACCAGATCGAGACCGCTTATTCGCGGCAAGTTACACTACCCTCGGGCGGTGCTATCGTTATCGATCACACTGAAGCACTGGTGTCGGTTGACGTAAACTCGGCACGGGCCACCCGTGGTTCGGATATCGAGCAAACAGCGCTCAACACGAACCTGGAAGCCGCCGAAGAAATCGCACGGCAGTTGCGTCTGCGCGACCTGGGCGGACTCGTAGTGATTGACTTCATCGACATGGAAATCGCTCGTAACCAACGTGAGGTGGAAAACCGGCTGCATGATGCGTTGCGTTATGACCGCGCACGCGTGCAGATGGGCAAGATTTCCCGTTTTGGTTTGCTTGAACTATCGCGTCAACGCCTGCGTCCTTCGCTGGGTGAGAGCAGTTATATCTCCTGTCCGCGTTGTCATGGCACCGGACACATCCGCGGCACTGATTCCTCTGCATTGCACATTCTCAGGATAATTCAGGAAGAAGCGATGAAAGAGAATACCGCCGTGCTTCACGCTCAAGTACCGGTTGATGTGGCTACCTATCTATTGAATGAGAAGCGCTCGGAAATTCATGCAATCGAAGCCCGATTAAAGGTAAGTGTAGTACTGATTCCGAATATTCATCTCGAAACACCGAACTACAACATCACCCGCTTGCGCCATGACGATGTGAAACTGGGTGAAATTCAAACCAGCTATCAAATGGTGGAGAAACCGGCCCCGGAAATTTCGTTACCCTCAGCTGCGCAGGAGGCCAAGCCGGCACGGCAGCAAGCTGCTGTGCGAGGTATTACGCCGCCGCAACCCGCTCCGATACGTGAGCATAAACCTCATCATGAACCCGAGCAGCTTTCTTTTCTGGATAGAATATTCAGCTGGTTCAAGCAGATGGGTGTGGCAGAAAAAAACATGCGGCCAGAGCAGGTAAAGACCGGTCCGCAACGAGTAGACCGCGGCCGTGGTCGACGGGAGCGCGGGCGCGAAGTGCGCGATGGCGAGCACGAAAAAACACCGCGGGTCACTCAGCGTGGGCGCGACGATCGTGGTGAGCATGGCGGTGAAGCCGCTAATGCATCAAGTCTTGCCCGGGACGCTACGCCTCAGCGTGGGGAACGTAGTGATGCGAAGTTGCAGGGTGAACGCTCCGCTCAAAAAAAGCATCCGCGGCCACCACGCGAAGAGAAAATCCGAACCGAACTCAAATCACGACCAGAAGAACAGCCTGTAGCTGAAGAAACCTTGCAGCAGGGTGAAGACAGCGGACGACGTAGACGTCGTGGCGGGAGGCAGCGTGATCGGGGCGACCGCACAGAGCGGGCTCCCCATGAAAATAAACAGTCAGCGGTGACAGATTCTCACACTCAGCGAGCCGCTGACCAGGCGACGCATGAAAAAAGCCCCATTCCGGAAACCCTTTCCGCATCAATGCAGGAGCCATCGGCGCTCATCCTTACCCTCCCTCCTCTGCAGGGAGCGGAGACACCTTCGGAATCAACGGGTAACCCTCATTCTGAATCTTTGCATGAGGATGAAAATATGCCGGTAATTGATATGCCGGTAATTACCCAGCCAGTGTCGGCAGCACCGACCTCGCCCTTACCTGTCCCGATAGCGCCCGAGCCGGAAACGGAGCAGGATAAGCAGCAAACCGTTCAGGAACCCATTCATGAGTCCGCTCATGAACCCGTTAAGGAACTAGCAACAGCAAGCTCGCCCGCCTCTATCACAACCATACCGGAACCGTCTCCGGATGAAATTGAAATTGGCAACACAAACAATGGAGCTGCCGCTGCCGATATCGAGGTAATGATCCCTGTACCCGAACGGGAAGAAACCCGTTTGCCCCAGCGATCGCCGGCAATCGAACCGTTGAACCTGGTGGCGAGTGGATTAATCATGATCGAAACCCAACCGGAGAAGATAAAAACGGCTGAAACCGAGGCGGCAGTAGAATCAGCGCTACCGCAACGCCGGCGGAAAAGAACACCCCCTCCTCCGGTAGTTAACCAGGAAGAACCGTTAGTGCAAGTCGAAACGCATAAATAGGATTCGGTATCTGCAAAAGATAAAAGGCGGGACAGAACACTCCCGCCTTTTTTACTGCACCTGCGAAGTACTTGTTCAGGCGCCGTTCTCAAGCAGCCTGTAGGACCGGCCAGACACTCTCTCGCCGCAATTCTTCAATCCGACAGGCTGTTAGCTATTTTCACCGCGAAGCCGGATGAGCAATCCGCGTCCCGCTTCCTCGACCATATTCAGTACGTGCTCGAAACCCTGATTTCCTCCGAAGTAGGGATCAGGCACTTCCTCCACGCCTTCCGAATATCGCTCACTGTATTGCATAAACAACCCAAGCTTATGGCTGTATTGGGGCGGACATTCTCGTTCGAGTATGGCCAGGTTGGCCCTGTCCATCGCCAGAATATAGTCAAAAACCTCGAAATCCGTTTCATCCACCTGACGCGCGCGCAATTCCGTTGCGTCATAACCTCGCCGCGCTGCCGCTTTCTGAGCCCGCGGATCCGGCGGTGCACCGATATGATAATCATGCGTACCGGCGGAATCGATGTGGATGGCATTCTCAAAGCCGGCAGCGATAACTTGATGTCTAAAGACAGCCTCCGCAGTGGGAGAGCGACAAATATTGCCCATGCAAACAAACAAAACACGAGTCTTGGTATTTTCTCCTCTGTTCATAATAATCAGCAATACCTCCTTCTGCCCCTATTCCATCTTATCCACACATAATATTATACTACATTGTCATATCAAGTATTGCCGGTGCTGTCCCGCAAGTTGAAGAATCGAAATTCCGCATAATAGCGAACTTTTCAACAAGTGCGACGACTGCTGAGCGCGCCGATCAACTGGACTGGCAACTGAACCGCAAAGCGGGAACGCTGTTGAGGTTACCTAATACGGCAACTCCGCATCCGGTTTGACCTGTAAAATAACCTTGCGAAAATCCTTCTGTATACGGTTTAAAGCTGCCTCGTTGTCAGCCTCAAATCGTAGCACGATCACGGGCATGGTATTGGATGAGCGTGCCAATCCAAAACCGTCCTTATATTCGACCCGCAGTCCATCGGTGGTAATCACGCGCTCCGGATTATCGAAGTGCGCAGTTTTCTGTAATTGCGCGATAACGTGGTAGTTTTCGCCTTCTTGCAATCTTATCTGCAACTCAGGGGTGCTAAGGGCATCCGGAATTTCATGGAGTGCAAGATTGATATCCGTTGTGGAACTGAGTAGCTCCAGCAGACGCGCACCTGCATAGAGTCCATCATCAAATCCATACCAGCGTTCATTAAAAAAAATGTGTCCACTCATTTCTCCGGCCAGCAACGCACCGGTTTCTTTCAATTTACCTTTTATGAATGAATGTCCTGTCTTCCACATGATAGGCTCGCCACCATGTTGCCTGATCCAGGGAGCAAGATTGCGAGTACATTTCACGTCAAAAATGATCCGTCCGCCCGGATTTCTGGACAATACGTCGGCAGCAAACAACATCAATTGGCGATCGGGATAAATAATGGTGCCGCTCTTGGTAACCACCCCCACACGATCACCGTCGCCGTCGAAGGCAAGACCTATTTCCGCATCGTCGGTTTTAAGCGCCTCAATCAGATCTCGCAAGTTCTCGGGAACGGACGGGTCGGGATGATGATTGGGAAAAGTCCCGTCAACCTCGCAGAACAACTCGGTTACCTCGCATCCCAATCTGCGATATAGCTCAGGTGCATACCGGCCGGGTACACCATTACCGCAATCAATGACGATTTTCATGGGACGCGTCAGCTTCACATCGCTGGTTATGCGTTGAAGATATGTTTCGGCAATATCGTGCGTGCGATAGTCGCCATTGCCGTAAGAAAAATCATTATTTTCAATCCGCACACTCAAGGCTTGAATGGATTCAGCGGCCAAGGTTTCACCGCCCAATACCATCTTCAAGCCATTATATTCCGGAGGATTGTGGCTGCCGGTAACCATAATACCTGAATAATTGCACAACATATGGGCAGCGAAGTAGAGCATGGGGGTGGCGACCATCCCGACGTCTATCACGTCGATACCGCTTTTTTGCAAACCTTTCGCGAGTGCCTGCGCCAATTCCGGGCCTGATAACCTGCCATCGCGCCCTATCGCTATCGATGCAAGTCCGCGTGTTCGTGCTTCAGATCCGATAGCCTGGCCGATGGCTTCGACGATTTCAGCGGTCAGTGTTTTCCCGACAATACCTCTAATATCGTAAGCCTTGAAAATTTCTTGCGGGAATGTGTGCATGAGATTGGCGTGAGGTTGAATAGCAATATTTGAGTACAGTTCAAAAAACAGCCATAGTCACCGATCAGGACTATGGCTTTCTGTATTCAGCATCAAATACCGGCTTTCGTTAATGATGACCTGGCGCCGCGCCCCCTTTGAGCTTATAGCGCGTACCGCAGTATGGACATAGTGCTTCGCCTGTGCCTTCTATCGGCAAGAACACGCGGGGATGCGAATTCCATAACAACATTGATGGCATTGGGCAATGAAGCGGCAAATCATCAAGGGTGACTTCGATTTGGCGCTCTTTATTATTGCTGGCGTGATTCTGCATCGTTTCTCTCAGCTTGTATCAAATATAGATTCGCGGAATCAGACGTAGGTGAGCCAGTCGGCATGATTTTCGGTCTTGCCCCTGGCACAGTCAAAAAACATGGTTTGCAGCCTTTCCGTTATCGGGCCGCGTTTTCCGCTGCCGATTCTACGATTATCGAGTTCCCGAATCGGGGTCACTTCCGCTGCAGTACCGGTAAAGAAGGCTTCATCAGCACAATAAACTTCATCGCGGGTAATTCGCTTCTCGATTACCGGAATTCCGATTTCTTCGGCAAACGTCAGGATGGAAGCACGCGTGATACCCTCGAGGCAGGAGGTCATATCCGGCGTATAGAGCTTGCCATGCTTGATGATAAATATATTTTCGCCCGCTCCCTCTGCCACATAGCCGTCCACATCCAGCAGCAGCGCTTCATCATAGCCGTCAGTCGCAACCTCCTGGTGAGCCAATATCGAATTTGCGTAGGTCGCAACCGACTTGGCACGACACATGTTGACATTGACATGATGACGCGAGAATGAGGATGTCTTGACACGAATGCCGTTTTCCAGGCCCTCCGTGCCCAAATAGGCACCCCATGGCCAAGCTGCGATAGCCACATGCACGGAAAGCGTCGTGGCTGAAATACCCATAGCTTCGGAGCCGTAGAAAACGATCGGCCGGATATAGCACGATTCCAGCTTGTTCTGCCTGACCATATCGCGCTGCGCCTCCATCAGCGTCGCCTTGTCATAAGGTATTTTCATCATGAAAATATGTGCGGAATTAAACAAACGATCCGTATGCTCCTGCAGACGAAAAATCGCAGGGCCTCGGGGCGTTTGATAGGCACGCAAACCCTCGAATACGCCTAACCCATAATGCAGGGTGTGGGTAAGCACATGAGTGGTAGCATCACGCCACGGAATTACTTTTCCATCGCTCCAGATCACGCCGTCGCGGTTGGACATTGACATTCAGGGACTCCGGAGAAAATTGAGAATTGCGTATTCTAACGCATTTTTCCTTGAAAAATGAAAACGCTGGCTGCATACACCCACTCCGCTGCTTATCAGCAGCAGTCGCTGAAATTCAACAGAGCGTTGGCAAAGGGATAAACACAGATCAAAGATGATCGGCTAAAGATGGGATGTACCAAATACTTCATCCCACAATCGCAATACTGCGAAGGATCCGTCTTTCAAATAATCTGCTTCAACTCGTGCAAACTTTCGCGATTTGCCTTCCGTCGAGGGTGTTCCCGCCAGGCCCGAGTCCCCGCTCAATCTTAGTCGATGTTGAATCCGCCGGAATTCCCGATAGGCGCCGAGCGCTCGCTCCGCAGTTTCCTCATGGATAAGCCCAAGTTTTCCAGCAAGCCGCAGCAGCGCAATGTTGCCGATGTTGTTGGTCAATTCCGGATGGTCGCAGGCATGGCCCAGGACCAGGTATTGCACGATGAATTCAACATCGATAATGCCCCCACGGTCGTGCTTGACGTCGAATAACCCGCTTGAATTGGGATGGGCATCAAGCATTTTTTGCCGCATGGCCGACACCTCGCGTTTCAGGCTTTCCAGTTCGCGACGCTGGCGAAGCACTTCCTTGCGAGTGCGCTCGAAAGCTTCCCCTACATGAACATCTCCCGCTACGAATCGCGCCCGTGTCAATGCCTGATGCTCCCAGACCCAGGCATGATTCCGCTGGTATTGATCAAAAGCCTGGACCGAACTTACCAGCAAGCCGCTGCTGCCGTTCGGGCGCAGGCGTAAATCGGTCTCATACAACAAGCCGGCTGAAGTGTAGCTTGTCAGCCAGGAGTTGATGCGCTGACTCAGCCTGGCGTATATTTCCGCTGCATCAGGATGGTTGTCGTCATAAAGAAAAATGATGTCGAGATCCGATGCATAACCCAATTCTTTCCCACCCAGTTTGCCATAGCCGATGATGCCGAAAGCAGGCGGTTCATCCCGGTGCTTTTTTCTCAACCCTGACCAAGCCAAGCCCAATACGGAATCAAGTATCAGATCTGCCAGATCGGTCAGGTAATCGCTCAAGGTTTCCAGCGGCAGCAATCCTTCCACATCCTGAGCGAGCAATTGAAATACCTGAGCGTGTTGAAAATGCCGCAGTACATCCATTTGTTGCTCGATATCATTGCCTGCGGGTCCACAAGCCTCGTTTAATTGCTGAATCAACCTTGACTTGACTCGAGACCAATCCGGCGCGGTCTGAAGATCAGCCGGATTGAGCAGCTCATCCAGCAATATGGGATGTCTGCTCAGATACTCGCTGGCCCACTGGCTTGTGCTGACAAGTTTGGCTACCCGCTCCAGGGCCTGGGGATACTCCAGCAGCAGCGCGAGATAGGCTGCGCGCCGGCTCACGCTTTCCAGTAACTGCAGTAAACGCTCCAGTGTGGTGTCTGCCGGGGGGAGTGTGGCAGCCACTTCGATCAGGGCGGGAATGAGCGCATCAACGCGCTTTTTGCTCGCTTGCGGCAATTGGCGATAGCGGGTACTTACATGAAATTCCTGTAAGCGCCGCACAATTTTTTCCGCACTGGAAAATCCCATCGTAACCAGTTGCGTAGTGGCGACCTCGGCTTCGATCCCTCCATCGTTTCTCTCCGGCCACAACCATGCGAAGGAATGATGAGTTTGCGGTTTGCGTGGAGCAGCAAATATATCCTCAAAATGGCGGGTAACATTGCAGCGATGGGTATCCAGCCGCTGCAAGAATTCGCCATAGGAAGAGAAGCCCATGGAAACCGCTATCAATGATTGATCGGTATGCGTTTCCGGTAACATCTGCGTTTGTTGATCATCGAGATACTGTAAGCGATGCTCGAGATTGCGCAGAAAGCGATAAGCATCCGTGAGCTCCAATACAGTTTTATCTGGTAGTTGCTGTTTTTCCCGCAGCAACGCCAATGTGGCGAGTGTAGAACGGATGCGCAAATCGGCATCCCGCCCACCACGGATCAGCTGGAACAATTGGGCAATGAACTCGATCTCACGGATCCCGCCCGGCCCGAGCTTGATATCCCCATGCATCTCGTGGCGAGTTACCTCCCGGCGTATTTGCGCATGTAAATCCCGCATGGATTCGTAAGCGCCGAAGTCCAGATATTTCCGGAACACGAATGGTTGCGCTATTTGTTCGATAATCACTGCCCTCTCTGCCCGCGGGCCCGCTATAGCTCGGCCTTTGATCCAGGCATAGCGCTCCCATTCGCGCCCCTGGCTGATGAAATATTCTTCAAGCATGGCAAAGCTCATCACCAGCGGGCCGCTTTCGCCATATGGACGTAACCGCATATCCACGCGAAAAACGTACCCGTCCGGCGTGATATCGTTGAGGCTGCCTATCAGTTTCCGCCCAAGACGAGCAAAAAAATCATGATTGGATATCGATCTGGGGCCGCTGGTTTCGCCGTCTTCCGGATAGACGAAAATCAGGTCTACATCCGAGGAAACGTTGAGCTCACAACCACCCAGTTTGCCCATGGCGATCACCAGCATCTCCTGAATTCTGTTTTTGGTATTTCTTGGCTGGCCATAGCGGTCGGGATCAGCCAGCCATGTCTGTTGACGCTCCAGGGCGAAATCAATAGTGAGCTCCGCCAGATCGGTCATGCTCGTCATCACCTCGGCAAGCGTCGCCAAGCCTCCCAGATCCCGTGCTGCCAGACGCAGCATTACCCGTTTGCGCAGACTGCGCAAAACGCTATTCAGACATGCCTCGTCATTTACAGCTTTGGCATTCGTGTTCAGGAATGCTTGCATCTCCTTCCGCAGAAAAGGAGATTGCAAGTTTTGCTTGAGCTCGGTCCGTAATCCAGGCTCGCTCTCCAGTATCCGGTATGCGTAACGACTGAACGGAAGGATGCGTTCGATTATTTCAGTTGCAGAACGATCAGTATGCATGGTCGAGATTCGGAGTTACAATAAATTATCAAAATATCTGTATTCCATCTGCATGGGTATTATGAGGTCATCAGGGTTGAACAAAGACGGTGCGGATATCTCTAATCTCTCTTTCACGTTTTTGCACCTTATCGTTTAGCCCGGATGTTTCATGAATTCGCGTGATGATTGCGCAGGATTTTGTTTCGTAGGGAGATTTTGTGAAAGAGTGGCGTAGTTATTCATACACCCGACTGAACGAAATCTTCATACGAAACAAAAGACCAGCAAGGGCGCGCGTCAATTTATGAAACATCCGGGTTAGATCAAGTACAAACATACTTCCCGCTCAGCCGCAGGTGGAGAAGAACATATCGCCCCACGCATATCAACCGGATCTATTTATTGAACTTATCAATAACGCCTCCCCCTCCTCCACGGTCCGGCTTGTTGTCCGGGCTGCTGACATGGGCGCTGATCGTGGTTGCAGCCTGTTTTTCTTTACTGCTGCTATTGCTGCGCTACTGGCTGCTGCCCGATATCGAGCAATACCGGGAAAATATCGCTTCCGCCATCAGCCATGCCTCCGGGCAGCACATAACGATAGGTGAGATCAGCGCAAATTGGGACGGATTCCGCCCTCATATGATGCTGCGCGCCGTAAAAGTACATGATAAAGAGGGCGACATTACGTTGCTGTTGAATCAACTGTCAGGCACGCTTTCATGGCGTTCAATATTACACGGCAAACTGTACTTTCGCGAAATCGAGATCGAGCAGCCCGATTTAATCGTGCGCCGTGATGCCAAAGGTGTAATCCACGTCGCCGGATTCGCGCTCAGCAAAGAACTGACTGGAAGTGAAAACGATTTTTCCGATTGGCTTTTGAATCAGAGTCGAGTCAGGATCAATAATGCCAGCATTCTCTGGCAGGATGACCAGCGTGGCGCGCCAGAACTGGAGTTACTCGTCAACTTGCGTCTTGAAAACAGGGGTCACCGTCATCGCTTCGGCATACGCGCCACGCCGCCCGCCGAGCTTGCTGCACAGTTGGATATGCGCGGCGATTTTACCGGGGAATCGCTGGCTAACTCTGATCTTTGGCAAGGTCGACTGTTCATGCAGATGGATAATGCCGACATTGCCGCCTGGGGTGTCTGGCTGCCTTTCCCACAAGAAATCAGGTTGAATCGAGGCGTTGGAGCGCTACGTATGTGGGCCGGAATTGACGGGGCGGATATGAAGAAGCTCACTACGGACATGCGCTTACGTAATGTCAGAGCACAATTGGCACCGGATTTACCCGAATTTGACCTTATCCGTTTGCAGGGCAGAGTCGGATGGCAAAAGATAAACGGCGGAGGCACCGAAATTTTCGCGCAAAAACTGAGCACTTCCGCTCGTGGCAAACGAAGGTGGATATTACAGCCGGTAAGTTTTTCGCTGCAGACAATGCCTGCTAATGTGACTGAACCTCATAGAACGAAATTAAGTATCGACAATCTGAATCTGGAAGTTTTGAAAGATGCGGTGAAATACTTGCCAATTAGCGCATCATTGCGTGAGCGGCTCAACAAGATGGCGCCCCGCGGAGAAATTCGTCATATCAGGGCAAACTGGAGTGGTGAACTGCCAGTGCCACCCCATTTCAGCGCAAAAGGAGGATTCACCAATCTGGGGATGAGAAAATCCGGCAGGCTGCCTGCGTTCAAGGGCGTTTCCGGCAATATCGACATTACCGAGCGAGGCGGCACCCTGACCCTGAATTCTCAAAATGCCACCGTGGAATTGCCTGAAGTATTTCGTGTGCCGCTGGCGCTGGATATCCTCACCGGTCAGGCGAGCTGGAATGTTTTACCCGATAAGGATTCCGTTGCATTCAAGTTCAACAATATTTCCTTTTCCAATAAAAATGCTGCGGGATTGGCTTACGGAACTTACCATTTCACCGTTGACGGCCCGGGCAGGATCGACCTGGTAGCCAATCTGACGCGTGCCGATGCACGTTATTTGATGCATTACATGCCGATGGCGGTGAATTATCGCGACTGGCTCGACGATTCGATCGTTGAGGCGGGAGCGCTGGATGCGCGGCTTCATCTCAAGGGAGACCTGAGCCAATTTCCTTTCGCCCACGGTGAAAGCGGTATTTTCAGGTTACAGGCAAAGGTGTCCGGGGTAACGCTGGATCGCATCCCCGGATGGCCTCGAATAGAGGATATGTCCGGGAATCTGCAATTTCATAACAGCCGCATGGAATTTGATGCTTCCCAAGCCTATATCTCTGGAACAAAATTAAGCAGGGTGAACTTGAACATTGCCGACATGGCTGCGCCCGATGCCACGTTAAGAAGCGAAATGGAAGCAAGCGGCCCGACGCAGCAATTCTTCAAATTCGCCACATCGCGCACGGACAGCAGCGACAATGGCAGCCTTGTCGATAACATCAATATCGCTGGAGAGGGAAGACTGCTGCTCGAGCTCAATATTCCGCTGGATCATCCCGAAGCGGTCAACGTATCAGGTAGCTATCGGTTTATCGATAATCACATTGATCCGGGCTCTCGCCTGCCCAACCTGAATGACATTAACGGTGTCGTGGCTTTTACCGGCTCGGGGATAAAGGCAGAAAATATGACTGCCCATTTCCTTGGCGGACCGGTGGTTATAAACTCCACTGATATGCCAGACGGTAGTATACGTTTATCCGCCGTTGGCAAGGTTAACCTCAGCAAAATGAGCGAACCGCCGCAGGGATCAGCGCGCGCCGTACCGTTATGGAGACGCCATTTGCGTGGCGATACCGATTGGCTGGCCACCGTCGATATACGCAACAAGTCGGCAGATGTATCCATCGAATCATCGCTGGTCGGCATTACCTCCGATTTACCCGAGCCTTTTTCGAAGGCTGCCACCGATACTGCACGGCTACGTTTCGAGAGGAGAGCCATGGATTCGAATAGCGACGAGCTAAGCTTGAGCTATGGCGATCTGGTAACGGCAAAATTCGAACGTGGCCGGGATGATGCCGGCAATTATCGTGTAGAGAGGGGTATAGTAAGTTTTGGCACGGCGCCCGCCATTTTGCCCCGGAACGGTATATCGGCCACTGGCGAGATGCCATCCCTGAATCTGGACCGATGGCGTAGCTTGCTGACACAAAGCAGTAATGAACCCGGGCCGGGCCTCGGCCTGACAAGCATCAATTTCCATATTGGCGCGCTCGACTTTCTGGGAAGCCATCTGAAAGATGTCACCCTGGACGCCGACCGGGAAGACGGGATATGGTATTCCACCATCACAAGCGAGCAAATCAATGGTGGTATCAGCTGGGACCCATCCGGCAACGGTAAAATAGTGGCTCGATTGAATAGATTGATAATTCCCGCCAATTCTCGTCCACCCAAATCAGCGGTACGAGCACAAACCCAGCAGGAAAGAGATTTGCCTGCCCTTGACGTAACGGCGGATAACTTTTTTATTGGCGAGAAGCAACTGGGCCAACTTGAACTGATAGCTAACCAGGAGGAGAGAAACTGGCACATCGAGAAATTGCATATATCCAATTCGGACAGTTCAATAACGGCGCGCGGCCTATGGCACAATCGCGCCACACAACCCGTTATGCGAGCCAATCTTACGGTAGAGGCGAGCGATATTGGCCTATTTCTGGCGCGCCTTGGCCATCCAGATCGCGTGAAACGTGGCAGCGGCAAGCTCGAGGGCGTTTTGTCGTGGTCCGGCGGTCCACAATCGGTAGATTACCCTACGCTGTCGGGCAACTTCAAGGTGAGTGCCAAGCGAGGGCAGTTTCCTAGATTCGAGCCGGGAATTGGCAGACTGTTCGGTATTTTCGACCTGCGATCATTACCACGAAGAATCACATTGGACTTTCATGATGTATTCAGCGAAGGCTTCGGTTTCGATAATATCTCTGGTGATGTGAAAATCGGCCGTGGGGTGGCCGTCACCGATGATCTTAAAATAGAAGGACCCGCTGCAAAGGTTGCCATAAACGGTGAAATAAACCTGGAGGCAGAAACCCAGAAATTGCATATCATAGTGAATCCATCATTAGGATTGGCTGCTCCGGTGGTCGGCGTGGCCTCTGCAATTGCAAATACGGCAATGCAAAACCCAACCCCATCCAATGAATACGACATTACCGGTACCTGGACCGATCCGACCGTTATCAAAAAGGCCGGGGGAGCACACGAATCAAGCGAACATGAACAATAAAATTGGGGGGGTAGATAATGCGTTTAGCGACTTTCATTCAAAACGACACCAGTCGGTATTTTGGGCGATTCTCCAAAATAAACGGCATCTATGGGTCCAACCAAATTAGCTACCAATGGGCTGAGCGCAGCAGATAACGCATCAGTCTAATACCGAAATTCATCGAACCGGACCATGATGGTAGGGATCAATCGCATGAAGGGTGGGACGTAGTGATCAATATCTCTCATATAGAATTTAACGGCATCAGGCATCAAACTGTCATCCAATTTGAGCGCCACTCGGATGCTTGACCATACTGATCCGGGTCCTGTTGATGACCCCGAAACGTTCTTCCCTGCTGTTCCGTTTGCACAGATGGAATTCTTATCCAAGGATAAATGTGAGCTCGCTTGCTAACATAGGATATTAGATGTCTATAGGTACAGCTAAAACTGGGAGAAATCGTATTTCTGCGTCAATCGGCACAATTGGTGAGTAATGATATAGACCCGTTTGCAATAGATGTACTTCAGTCCAATAGGCAAACGTTACGCAACTCAGTAAGCTGAATTCCTGAAGTCAATAAAGTTACGGTGCTGGTATTCGGAACCTGAGATTGTTAATGACAAAATACCTTAAAAGCTTGGCTCGGCTTTTGCTTCGAGATTATTCCTTTTACCATATCTATGGGCGCTACTGTGCGGGAGAAAAACCATTATTAACAAAGGAATTAAGGTTTGAGACGATTGAAAAAAAGGAAATTGACAGCGCCAGAGACAGGATAATTGTCGATCAAGCTTGGTATCATGGCCAGAATGCTCACGCGTATGCCTGTATTGAAGGCTCTCGAATCGTCGGTCTATGTTTTTTCTGGCACGGTGAGCGCTATAAAAAAAGAAACTTCTGGCCGCTCACAGATCAAGAAGCAAAGTTAGTGCAGTTATTCGTTCTTCCCGAAATGCGCGGGCAGGGTATCGGTAAAAGCCTCATACAATTTGCTACACGAGATATGTCTCATAGAGGGTTCAAATATGTGTATGCGCGCATCTGGCGATCGAACATGCCGTCCTTAAGAGCGTTCGAAAGCGCTGGCTGGAATCGTGTGGCAACCGTAATCGAAATTTCCCTGCGTATAAGGAATAAGCCCTTCAGATTAGAGCTTCGCAGAGTCATCTCTCAAGAACGGCCAGGTCAAAGTCAATCAGTCAACCGCTGACTATTTTTAATAGGGCGTTTGTCTGCCAGTGGTATCTTTACCAAAGCGGGACCGAGTATCGCGCTCCTGAATTCTTGTAGAACGGTCACTCCGAACCCCGCTTAGTAAATGCCCTTTAATTGGAATACCAAGAGATGGCTTTTTCGTGGTTTTGCCGCAACTTCGTCAAGTCTGAGCCCGATGTAATAATGACGTGAGACCAAGCAGAACGGTAAAATGAAAATGGTATGCGGTGTTTCACTACATTTCGCTTTAAGCACGCCCTTTATAAAGATATCGTTTTCAGTTACTCTGTCTCACCTACCTTATTACGCTGCACGCTTGCACGCTTGATTTATTGGGGATGCCAAGTGTGGGTGAACTGAGGCCTTCTTATTGCGGTCTATGGAATCTGCATCATAATGTTTGATAACTCAGCCGTTCGCGAAACGGATGTCTCAAGAGAAGTAAAAAGCGGGCCTATCCGTATTGCCGCCATTCAGATGTCGGCGGGACCAAAAATAGCCGGCAACCTGGAAGAGGCTGCCCGACTACTTGAAATAGCAGCCGCCCAAGGGGCCAGGCTGGCGGCGCTACCCGAATATTTCTGTATTATGGGCATGGAGGATGCGGATAAGGTAGCGGTGCGCGAGCAGGTGGATAGCGGGCCGATACAGGAATTCCTGAGCAATATCGCAAAGCGCCTCGGTATCTGGTTGGTGGGCGGTTCCATACCGTTGGTATCGTCGAAGCCGGACAAGGTTAGAAATAGTTGCCTGGTGTATGATGACAAAGGGAAGCAGGTTGCCCGATACGACAAGATACATCTATTTGGCCTGGAGCTCGGGAACGAGCGCTATGCCGAGGAAGAAACCATCGAAGCAGGTTGTGAAGTCGTGGCCCTGGAGACACCGTTTGGCCGGATCGGTCTTTCAATTTGTTACGATCTGCGCTTTCCGGAGCTTTACCGTTCCATGGGGCAAGTGGATATCATTTTTGCGCCGGCTGCCTTTACCGCAACTACCGGCAAGGCGCATTGGGAAACGTTGATTCGTGCCCGTGCAATTGAAAATCTCGCGTATGTGGTTGCTCCCGCACAGGGGGGTTATCATATCAATGGTCGGGAAACGCACGGCGACAGCATGATCGTCGACCCCTGGGGGGTAGTACTCAATCGTCTGCCGCGTGGAGCAGGCGTAGTGGTTGCGGAGATCAACCCCGAATATCAGGCCAGTTTGCGCAATAGCTTGCCCGCGCTGAATCACCGAACCTTGCATCACTGTTAAGATTACCGATGATTTTTTTCGACCCCTGGATACCATGATCACAGAACCCATCATTCAACCTGGCGATCTTTTCGCCACCGCCAACCAATGCCTGCTGGCACCTCACCAGATAGATACCGCCGGGCTGCAGAAGGTGTTTGGTCAAATGCTTACGCACCATGTCGACTATGCCGACTTGTATTTTCAATACAGTCGTTCCGAAGGCTGGGCTCTGGAAGAAGGTATAGTCAAATCAGGTACATTTAATATTGATCAAGGAGTAGGCGTACGCGCAGTGAGCGGCGACAAGACGGCGTTCGCCTATTCCGACGATATCAGCATGCCCGCTCTCGCTTCGGCAGCCGAGGCCACTCGCGCCATTGCACGTACCGGTGTCGGGCAGTCCGTACAAGCGGTCAGACGCAGCAAGGGACGCGAACTTTATCTGCCGCAAGATCCTATCGCCAGCCTCAAGGATACCGACAAGGTGGCGTTGCTCGAAAAACTCGAGGGTTACGCACGCGCTGTTGACAAGCGCATTATCCAGGTTATGGCGTCTCTTGCGGGAGAATACGACGTGGTGCTGGTGGCGCGGAGCGATGGCCTGCTGGCAGCTGATGTTCGACCTCTCGTGCGGATCTCGGTGCAAGTCATCGCCGAAGAAAACGGAAAACGGGAACAAGGCGTTGCCGGAGGGGGCGGACGTTTTGATTATGCATATTTTACGGACGAGGTGTTGCGCGATTATGCCGAGAAAGCCGTACATCAGGCTATCGTCAACCTGAATGCGAAACCTGCGCCGGCTGGAACAATGACGGTAGTATTGGGTGCAGGTTGGCCAGGAATACTATTGCATGAAGCCATCGGTCATGGACTGGAAGGAGATTTCAATCGCAAGGGTAGTTCCGCATTTTCTGGCCGCATCGGCGAACGTGTGGCTGCGGCGGGCGTTACCGTAGTGGATGATGGCACGCTCGCGCGGCGGCGCGGATCGCTTAATATCGATGACGAGGGAAATCCCACTCAGTGCACGGTTTTGATCGAAAACGGAATACTGAAGGGCTACTTGCAGGACAGCTTGAATGCGCGGCTGATGAATGTTCCGGTCACCGGTAACGGCAGGCGCGAATCGTTTGCTCATATTCCCATGCCACGCATGACCAATACGTATATGCTGAACGGGGATAAAAGCCCTGAAGAGATCATTGCGTCGGTGAAGCATGGTTTATACGCAGTGAATTTTGGGGGCGGCCAGGTGGATATCACGAGCGGGAAATTCGTATTTTCCGCTGCGGAAGCGTACATGATCGAGGATGGGAAAATTTCTTATCCGGTGAAAGGTGCAACGCTGATAGGCAATGGTCCCGATATACTCACCCGAGTTTCGATGATCGGTAACGATATGTCGCTCGATCCCGGTGTCGGCACCTGCGGTAAGGAGGGCCAAAGTGTGCCAGTAGGCGTCGGTCAGCCTACGCTACGCATAGATGGGTTGACGGTAGGCGGAACCGGTTAAGGGCCAAAAATACGCAAATAAGCTGGAGTATCTCCGCTAGCGCTGCAAACTTCGGTAATCAGCCACTTTCTGAAGCTGAAACCCCGTGCATAATCGATAACTGCAACCGAGGACATGAATAGCTACGTTCCGGTTGTGTCGCTCTCATCCGAAATTTGCTCCGCCTTACCCTCAATTCTCACGATTCTGGTACCGGCCAGCCTGTCATGCAGAAATTGACGGTCGCGATCGAATAACGCCCAAACTATTCCGACGCCAAAGCAAAAAATACCGATCACAGCAAATAGATAGCGTGCGAGCGCCTGTTTCAGATAAACCCGGTCTCCGCTGGCGCTCACCACTCGAAGCTTCCAGGTCTGCATGGGCAGCGTTTGTCCGCCATGGGTCCAAAACCAGGTGAAATACATGCCCGCAATTACCAGGAGATAAAGCTGAAGCCCAGGCCGGAAAAACAGGGAACTGGTATCCCGGAACACAAGATGAAAAACAAAGCTCGCAATAAACAGAACGGCAATCAATATGAGAAATTCGTAAAGCATGCTCAGCAGTCGCCGCCCCAATCCCGGGGAGGCGATTTTTATCGCTTCGGAAAACTCACTCACAGGACGTTCTTGTTATTTTTTTGATGATATTCTTGCTCTGATAGAGCGCCAGAAATATTTGGAACTAGCGCGTTCATCTGCTATTTTCCCCTGTGATCTTCGGATGTCTGCTCGTATTCGCGCCATTTTTGCTTTATTTCATGACGCTTCTCCGGGGGCAGTTTTTTAATGGTTTTATATTTCTCCCGGACCAGTTCGCGCTGCTCTGGAGTGAGCGAAAACCAGTCGCGCATCTGCAACTGGGCGCGATGCTGCTCGGCAGGGGTCATGCCCGAGTATCGCTTGGCAATGCCCAGCCACTTCTTTTTTTTTGCGGAGTCCATGTTGTTCCACTCCTGCGCAAGCGGAGCCAGGACTTCTCTTTGCTGCGGTTTCAATTCCTCCCAGGAAGGCTCGCCGGATAAGGCGTCGGCGGAAAGTGAAAAACATAAACAGAACGCTACTACTAGTGCTGATCTAGCCATGCATCGAACCCGTCGTCTAGATAAGCGTTTATCGGCAAGTCATCGGCAAGCACCAGGATGTCAATTTCATCATTTTCGTCGCCCTGCTGTAGAGCCTGCCAGTAGAAAATACCCGCCAGAGCAAACAACAGCGCAATAATCGATAGCAGCTTTCGAGACTTGACGTGCCAATCATTCCCATTCCGCGCTGAGACACCTTGTCCGACATTCGCCACTGATTCGGCCACATGGTAGTTTTCCAGGGAGGCCCTGCGTGCGGATTGAAGTCGATTTAGCGTACTCTGCTTGATATCATCAAGGCCGAGGTCCAATAACTTCGTTATCTTCTTACCTGCTTCGTGTTCGTTCATAACTCGATTCCATTTTTTTCCAGCAGTGCAGCAAGACGATGGGTTGCACGCGAACAGTGAGTTTTCACGCTTCCTTCAGAACACCCCATGACCGCTGCCGCTTCTGCAACATCCATCTCCTCCCAATAACGCAGAAGAAAAGCTTGTCGTTGACGTTCCGGAAGGGTTTCAATCGCTTTTTCCAATAAATTGAGAAGTTGCGATTGTTCCAATTGCTGATGTGGATCACCAAAACTGGAGGGACCGTCCAGCTGTAAAGTTTCCAGCGGATCGTAATCTTCATTTTCCTTTTCCTGATTGCGGGGTATAAATGATGAAAACAGGGTAGTCCACAAGGAGCGGGTCTTCTGGCGCCGATAAAAATCCCTTATGGTATTTTGCAGAATACGTTGAAACAGGAGAGGTAATTCTTCCAATGGCTTGGCAGAATATTTTTCAACCAGTTTCGTCATCGAATCCTGAACAACATCCAGCGCCAGATGTTCGTCTCTTACTGCGAACAATGCCTGCTTATACGCGCGCCGTTCGATTTCAGCTAAAAATCCGGAAAGTTCCTGTTGAGTAGCCAGGAGGGTTCGCCCTTGGAAAAATGAAAAAACGTGAGATGATCTCACGTCCCCGCCGCAATACTAGCAAATTTTTGGTTTGCCGGAACAGTTTACCTCCAAGAAGGCCGATCCATAACGCTCTGATACCTTAAGAGTTTACAAAAGTGAAAAGTGACATATACCAGTCAGGCCCGCTGTGATATGGCTCGTTTGCCGACAGTGAACCAAGGTGAAGCGCCATATTTCCTCGCCAAGCAGTTGCACGTAAAGCAGCGTGAAAGATTCCGGAACGCACTATCAACTCCGACTCCCATGCTGTGCTCCAGCCGATTGGGAATCTGAAGGGGTTAGCATCGGGATTTTGCCGAGTTCAGGTTTGCGCGCATGCGACAATATGCCGCATTGTGATAATCATATTTCACGCCTATTATGGCCTTGTTTCAATCTGCGGAAAATCCGGCAGGGGCCTTCAACCTAAAAGTTTCTGTATCGCTCTCTATAATATCTATACGTAAATATCCAAGTTTAGTGGTAAAATTTTAAATGCGGATTGCGATTGATTCTTAATTAGATTTACATTACTGATGTTCGGGCCCGAACCGGGCTTAATGGTAAAAATGCCCGTTAATTGTTGTATCTGTAATTTCTGCTCTGATCACGAATCGTACCGTTATTTTACCACTGCTCATGGGTAGTCAACAGAAGCTGTCCCTCATACTTAGCCCAGCGGAGGACATTCAATAATGCGCCATTTAGTTCTCATGTTAATACTAAGCTTCGTAACGGCCGTCGCTGCCGCTGAAAGCGTTCGCCCTTTTACCTCGGGGAGTCTCCAGAAGGTTCTTTCGCCCCGGGAAGGCAAGCCTTTCATTCTCGTTTTGTGGTCTCTTGAATGCCAATATTGCCCGACCGAGTTGAAGATGTTGAGCGAACTCAAACGCAGCCATCCCAAGCTGGACGTCGTATTGATTGCCACCGATACAGTAAGCGACACGCCTCAACTCGTCTCCCGGGCAGAGAGCTACGGTATGAACAAGGTTGAGCAATGGGTTTTTGCAGAGGACATGCCAGAACGCTTGCGTTTTGAAATCGATAGTCGCTGGTATGGTGAAATACCTCGAGCATATTTTTATGATCGCAAGCACCAACGTGAGGCCAAGACCGGCCTCATCAACAAGAAGTTTGTAGAAGATTGGCTAGCGCGCAATGCGACAACCGACTCGTGATATCGAATATAAAGCGATGAAGCACAATCCTGCCTTTTTACCCGGCCTGATGTTTGTCCTTGCCGTTCATGGGGCATTACTCTACTATCTGTTCAAGCAACAATTGATCCCCCCGCCGCAACAACTGGCGACGTTGATGGTCAATTTTATCCCTTCCTTCCAGCCGAAGGAAGAATCCAAGCCTGAGCCACCTCCCCCCTTGCCCAAGCCTCAACCGCCAAAGAAGCCTAAATCACAGCAATTGGTTGCGGAAAAACCGGTAGTGGCCGAAAGTGAGCGGGTCGCACCCCCTTCCCTTCCCGAACCCGAGCCCGAACCAGCACCGGAGCCAGTGTCGGTAGCCGCTCCTCCTCAGATGTCACCGGGGCCCGTTACGCTCTCCTCGGAACTATCTGTCGCGTGCCCCGAACTGAATGCGCCCGCTTATCCCGCCCTCTCACGGCGACTCGGCGAAGAAGGCAAGCTGATGCTGCGAGTGGAACTGGATGAAAAAGGCCGCGTCAACGTGGTACAGGTAATCGACAGTAGCGGTTTTAAGCGTCTGGATGAAGCCGCTATGGCCGCGGTAAAAACCTGGCGATGCAATCCGCCCATACGCGATGGCCAACCGGCCCGTGCCATTGCCCTGCAACCCTTCAACTTTGTGCTCCAAGGAGATTGATCGATGGAAAAAAGTCTCGGCTTTTCAAATTTTCTTACCCAGCTCGATGGCGTCGGTATCAGCGTGCTTGTACTGCTGCTTTCGCTTTCCGTGGCAAGCTGGTATCTCATACTCACCAAAGGTATCTCCAATTTTCTGGCAAACCGGCACGCCGAAGCTTTTCTCAAGCGTTTCTGGGGAGCCGGTTCGCTACAGGAGGTAAACTCGACGCTGCACGAAGGCTCGGGCGATAATGCGTTTGCGCAATTGGCGCACCTCGCGCTAGAGGCTGCGGCTGACTCTGAGAAACACGGCTTGCAAAAACTTGCCGCGGCGGGCGGCGCAAGCGAGTTCATTACACGCGTACTGCGTAACGGCCTCGACCAGGAAGCGACCCGCGTCGAAAACGGACTCACGGTAATAGCCTCGGCCGGTTCCGCTGCACCTTATATCGGGCTATTCGGCACGGTATGGGGCATCTATCATGCACTGGTGCAAATCGGACTGTCCGGCCAGGGTACCTTGGATAAAGTGGCCGGCCCGGTAGGTGAAGCGTTGATTATGACGGCGTTGGGACTGGCCGTGGCAATTCCGGCGGTTTTAGCCTATAACACGTTTGTGCGGCGCAATCGTATCTGGCTGGCGCGCCTGGATGCCTTTGCGCACGATCTATTTGTACTGATTGCGGTGGGCGCCAAAAATAACAGCTCTGCTGGGGATGAGCGCCAACTGCGTGTAGTCGCGCCCGCAATGAATCCCGCGATTACGCCCAATGAAAGGAGATCGTGATGGCATTTGGCAGCATGGGCGGCGGCAACCGTCAGATACCGATGTCCGAAATCAATGTGGTGCCGTTGGTGGACGTGATGCTGGTGTTACTTGTGATCTTCATCATCACCGCGCCTTTGCTGACACACTCAGTTAAAGTCGATCTGCCGAAAGCATCGAGCAGTCCGAATATTACGCAACCCGATCACGTTGAATTTGCGCTTCGGGACGACGCTAGCCTATACTGGAATGGTGAACCGGTAACCATGGATGAGTTGGCACCCCGGTTCGCCGCAGCGGCAAAACAGAATCCCGATATCGAACTGCATATTCGCGCTGATAAGCAAGTCCAGTACGAGCACGTGGCAAGGGTGATGTCTGTCGCAGCAAAAGCCGGGTTAGTACGAATCGGGTTTGTTACCGATCCGACTACACAATAGTAACGGACTGCCGAAACATGGTTGGGGAAACGCGATGTCAATGGCCGGAAATTCGAGCATATGCATGCCACGCGGCAAACGCCTTACTGTCTCAGGGGTCAGGATTATATGGCTCTAGCCGCTCGCATCCGATGGCGAAGCCTTCTGCTGCATGGCTCCATTGCGACCACGGCTCTCGGTCTGGGTTTAATGTCATGGTTCATCGCCAAGCCGATGGCCACCCGAATCCACCAGACTGTACCGGGAGAACGGCTGACCATTACCGCCACACCGAATATTGACATCAGTCTGGATGCCGACAGCAGCGTCACCGTCAGCAACGGCGAGCCTCCCCAGATCGAATTGCTGCGAGGCAACGCTTATTTTGACGCCAAAGGCGGCGGAGCAGGCAAGTTGCAAGTGAAAGTCGGTACTACGTATATCAACGATGTCGGAACCCGTTTCAGCGTCAGCAAACGAGTGAATGGCGGCACTATTGCGGTGGCTGACGGACAGGTGGAGATTCTGGTAGAGATGGGAACCTATCTGGTCGGTGCTCACGAACAAGCGGATTTCGATGGCATAAGGGTCACCGGCCAGAGAGTGATTGCGGATGCGGACATAGCGGCGTGGCGCCCAAATCGATAAGAACCCGGCACAGCATCACGCGACCAACGCGCCCCCATGCGCTACCGATCCCGCTGTATGATTCAAACATTTCCTTCAGCACTGCACCGACACCAAGAGCAGAGCAACGTTCGCCTCGGCGCCAACCTCAGGCGCATCAATTGTAAATCGCACGCCTCATGAAACCCGTTGCAATCTTCAGGCACTTTCCAATAGAGGGTCCGGGTTATCTTGCCCCGTTTCTGGATTCCCATTCTATCCCTTACCAACTCGTCAAGATCGACTCCAATGAGGCATTACCCGCCCACGCCGGCTATTTTAGCGGACTGGTATTCATGGGCGGACCCATGAGCGTAAACGACGATCTGCCGTGGATTGCGCCAGCCCTCGCATTAATCCAGCAGGCGGTGAGAGACGATATTCCGGTTTTAGGCCATTGCCTCGGCGGCCAATTGATGTCGAAAGCGCTGGGGGGAGTGGTAAGCAGGAGCCCCATCAGCGAAATCGGCTGGGGTGAAGTAAGTGTCGCGGACAGCTCCATTGCATGTAATTGGCTTGGAGAATTGTCAAACTTTGAGGCGTTCCACTGGCATGGCGAGGGTTTTACCGCTCCGGAAGGAGCAACTCTCCTGCTTTCAAGTCCTTATTGCGAAAATCAGGCATTCGCGATGGACATGCATCTGGCGCTACAGTGCCATGTCGAAATGACTGAGGAAATGGTAAAAGTCTGGTGCAAAGCAGGCGCTGAGGAAATTACCAACAACCCCGGACCATCGGTGCAATCGACAGAGGCAATACAGACGAACCTGGCCGAGCGAGTATCGGCACTGAATCAGGTCGCTTGCCGCTTATATGAGCGCTGGATCTCCGGTCTTATGAACAAAACAACCGAGTGAAATAGTAGCGTGAATCATTCGCGGAAATTCTGGAATTGCAGCGGAAATTCGGTAATCGACTTCTTGACAAGCTGTATTGCCTCTTGCAAGGTATCACGCTTTGCACCTGAAATACGCACCGCCTCACCCTGGATACTGCCTTGTACCTTGAGTTTGCTATCCTTGATGAGCCTGATAATCTTTTTTGCAAGCTCGCTTTCCACTCCCGTTTTAACCGTGACTTGCTGTTTGACTTTATTGCCGCTGATTTTTTCCGGCTTCCCTTCGTCCAGGCAGCGTACATCGACACCGCGCTTGGCGAGCTTGGCCATCAGAATATCCAGAACCTGGCTCAGCTTGAAGTCGTCATCCGCATAAACGGTGAGCGTGTAATCCGCCTGCTCCACGCGCGCGTCCGATCCCTTGAAATCAAAGCGCGTGGTGACCTCCTTGTTCACCTGGTCAATTGCATTCCTGACTTCCTGCTTGTCAACTTCGGAGACAATGTCGAATGATGGCATGATATCTCTTCCTGGTTCGGGGCTGCGGCAAATTGATACGCTGAGTAAATATGAGGTATAGCCTCAATAATTATTGCCTGTTTTTCAGATTTGCGGCGATACGCATCCGTAGCGCATTGAGCTTGATGAATCCGGCCGCGTCTGTCTGGTTATACGCGCCCTGATCTTCCTCAAAAGTGGCAATGTGCGGATCGAACAGAGAATCTGTTTTTGAGTCTCGTCCGACCACGATTACATTTCCTTTATAGAGCTTTATTCGCACCCAGCCGTTTACACGTGCCTGGGACGCATCAATCATCGTTTGCATCATTCTGCGCTCCGGGCTCCACCAGTAACCGTTGTAAATAAGTTCGGCATAGCGCGGCATCAACTCGTCTTTCAGGTGGGCCACCTCGCGATCAAGGGTGATGGATTCGATGGCCCGATGCGCGCGCAGCATGATGGTACCGCCGGGAGTTTCATAGCATCCACGGGATTTCATGCCGACGTAACGATTTTCCACCAGGTCCAGACGCCCGATTCCGTGCTTGCCACCTAACTGATTAAGCTCGGCAAGTACCGCCGCCGGGGAGAGCTTCTGGCCGTTTATGGCGATGATGTCGCCTTGCCCGAATTCCAGTTCGGTGTATTCCGCCTTATCCGGCGCGTTCTCAGGCGATACGCTCCATCGCCACATGGATTCCTCCGCCTCATGCGCAGGATCTTCAAGGATTCGACCTTCATAGGAAATATGCAGCAGATTGGCGTCCATGCTGTAAGGGGAACCGCCCTTTTTCTTCATCTCCACCGGAATACCATGCGTTTCCGCATAGTTCAAAAGGCTTTCCCTGGAAGTAAGGTCCCATTCGCGCCATGGCGCGATCACCTGGATATCGGGCTGAAGCGCATAATAGCCGAGCTCAAACCGCACCTGGTCATTACCTTTTCCTGTCGCCCCATGGGAAACCGCATTTGCTCCGGTTAGCTGCGCAATCTCGATTTGCCGTTTGGCGATCAACGGACGGGCGATACTGGTGCCAAGCAGATATTCGCCCTCATATACCGCATTGGCACGAAACATGGGAAAAACGAAATCACGGACGAACTCTTCACGCAGATCTTCGATGAAGATTTCTTTCACCCCTAATTGCATCGCCTTTGCGCGTGCCGGCTCTACTTCCTCCCCTTGCCCGATATCGGCAGTAAAGGTCACCACTTCACACTGATAAGTATCCTGCAGCCACTTTAAAATTACCGATGTATCCAGACCGCCGGAAAACGCAAGAACAACCTTATTAATTTTAGATACATCAACTTGCTTTATTTTTTTCATGCTTGGCTCGTCAATAAAAATGCGCGAATGCGTTCTTTACAATATAACTTTGTGTTTTATGGACACTTGATGGTGCCGCGCTATAACGGATCTTGATGGGTTACGCTGCGCTTTACCCATGCTAAATAAACCACTCCATCAGCCGTGAGAAGGGGATAGCTGTTTGAAAATGCGAGTTATCAGATCTCTTCCAGTCTTCCCAACAGTAGATATTCTATCAGCGCCTTTTGGGTATGCAGACGATTCTCGGCCTCTTCCCATACGATGGATTGAGGACCGTCGATAACCTCCGCCGCCACCTCTTCGCCGCGATGAGCAGGCAGGCAGTGCATGAACAGCGTTTCTTTCTTGGCGCAGGACATCATTTCCGCATCTACGCGAAAATCCGCAAAATCTTTTTTGCGTTCCTCGGTTTCCGCTTCAAAACCCATGCTGGTCCATACGTCCGTCGTAACGAGATCCGCATCTCTCACTGCATCATGCGGATCGGCAAATTCCTCATAATGATCTGTGCCATAGAGCCCGGCTCGTTCCGGCTCCACTTCGTAACCGCGAGGCGTAGAGACATGTACGTTAAAATCGAACACCTCAGCTGCCTGGAGCCAAGTGTTGCAGACGTTATTTGAATCTCCAATCCACGCCACCGTCTTGCCGGAGATAGTGCCGAATTGCTCAATAAAAGTAAAAATATCGCCCATGATCTGGCAAGGATGATATTCGTCGGTCAGTCCGTTGATAACGGGCACCCGCGAATGCGCCGCAAAACGCCTGATGATGTCGTGCTCATAGGTGCGGATCATGACGATATCCACCATACGCGAGATCACGCGCGCTGCATCTTCCACCGGTTCGCCTCTACCCAACTGGGTATCCCGGGTGGATAAATATATTGCTGCGCCACCCAATTGATGCATACCGGCTTCAAACGAAAGCCGGGTACGAGTCGAATGCTTATCGAAAATCATGGCGAGAGTGCGATCCTGCAGCGGCCAATAGCGCCGGTATTGCTTGAACTCATGCTTGATCCAGCGTGTACGCTCGAACAGATATTCGAACTCCTCCCGGGAGAAATCGTTGAACTGTAAAAAATGCTTGATCTGCATGATATGCTGAACCATAGATTGAGCCGATTTGGAAAAACATGAGCTGGCCGTGTTTTTTCAAGGCTCATTTTTCGAGATTAACTATTTTGTCATGCCGCCAAAAATTCTTTCACCAGACCGGACAAGATGTTTACCACCTGTTCCGCCTCGCTCCGTTGAATCACTAACGGCGGCAGCAGACGCACTACTTTATCCGAGGTTACGTTGATCAAAAGTCCTTTCTTCAACGCTGCGATTACGAGTTCGCCACAAGGTCTGGAGAGTTCGATGCCGATCATCAATCCCTGACCGCGAATTTGTTTTACATCGGGCAAGTCGGCGAGCTGTGCCTTGAACATACTGCGCATGAAGTCGCCCACCTCCATCGCGTTCCTTAGCAAATCGGCTTCTTCGATTACCCTAAGCGTGGTCAGCGCAGCAGTACAAGCCAGCGGGTTGCCACCAAAAGTAGAGGCGTGATTACCGGGCTTGAATACTTCCGATGCCACACCTTTTGCCAGACAGGCGCCGATGGCCACACCCGAACCCAAGCCCTTGGCCAGTGTTACCACATCAGGAACGATGCCGCTGTGCTGGAAAGCGAACCAGTTGCCGCTGCGGCCGATCCCACACTGCACCTCATCCAGCATCAGCAACCAACCGTTCTGATCGCACAAATGGCGCAATCCTTGCAGATAGCTTGCTTGCGGCACATTCACGCCCCCTTCGCCTTGATAGGGCTCAACCAATATGGCGACAACGTTCTTGTTGTGCACGCCCACCTGCGCCACTGCTTCGAGGTCATTGTATGGAACCCGCGCAAATCCGGTGAGCAACGGTTCGAAACCTGCCTGCACCTTGCGATTGCCACTTGCAGTCAAGGTTGCCATGGTTCGGCCGTGAAAGGATTTCTCCATTACGATAATGGTAGGCAGATCGATATTTTTACCATGTCCATATAGTCTTGCCAGTTTGATTGCGGCTTCGTTTGCTTCGGCACCCGAATTGCAGAAAAACGCATTATCCATGCCCGACAGTATGGCAAGCTGGCTGGCTAGCTGCTCCTGCTTTCCAATATGGTAAAGATTGGAAGTATGAATAAGTGTCCCGACCTGATGACAAAGCGCCTTCACAAGCTCTGGATGGCAATGCCCCAAGCCGCACACGGCGACGCCGGCGAGGGCGTCGAGATAACGTTTGCCCTCCTCATCCCACAGCCATACCCCTTCTCCCCTTGCAAATGTAACGGGCAGCGGCAGGTAGGTGTTCATCAAATTGGACATTTAAGAGGCCTCTGAATAAATTCTCTGTGAAGTAAACTGCCGGAAAAATCCGGATGATTGTATGGCGCGGAGCGAATGCAGGGGCCAACTATACAAAGCCGGGAAAGGTACCAATACCAGGGTAGAGATATCCTCCTGCTGCAGTCCACATGGGGCGGTGCTGCCGTCGGGTCCGCGGAGGACTTGTTCAGGAATTCCATAGGTGGGTATCATGTTTACCAAGTCTGAAAGCGGCACGGCGGCCAAAGCCGCCGTGCGCCGCAAGAATAATTTTTAGCCCGGATGTTTCATAAATTCGCGTGATGATTGCGCAGGATTTTGTTTTGTAGGGAGATTTCGTGAAAGAGTGGCGTAGTTATTCATACGCCCAACTGAACGAAATTTTCATACGAAACAAAGACCAGTAAGCGCGCACGTCAATTTATGAAACATCCGGGTTATGTGCAACCTGTTATCTTTACCTATTTAACCAGCTTTTTCAAGCCCTTTTCCTCAGCAGCGGTAAGCAGCCTCAAACATGGCAGGTAGCCGTCGTAAACGATTCCATGCACTTCAACACGTTTCTGGGAACGCAACATGCTGACAAGGTATTGTACGACCTCGCGCGTGATCGTTTGCCCCGGCACCAGCACCGGGATACCCGGCGGGTAGGGCGTAATTTGATCTGCGCAAACCTTGCCATCCAGATCGTTGTTTATACGTTCCTGCTCATCCAGCAAAGGCATCAGTTCGCCACCGCAGTAGAACGCGTCACGCGGCAGATATCTAAGGTCGGTAAAACCGGGAATCTCCGGAATCTGATAGAGCCTTCTGGGGGCACGACCCTCACGCGCGATTCGCATCAGTGCATCATACAGGCGCGATACTTTACTCCGGGTAGTACCAATGGTAAGAAGTAGAGTAAGGGTATTAAATGTAGACTTCTCTACCTGAATATTATAACGCTCGAACAATTCCCGGATCAAATCCTCCACGGTAAAGCCGCAGCGGGAAATATCCACGGTAACCTTGGTGCTGTCGAGCTGGATATTGTCATGTTTTACTTCATCGGGCAGCAGGTCTGCGAGTTCCAGCACGCGAAAGACGCCGGTCGAATTGATCTGCTCACGCACCTCCTTCGCCAATTCCAGCGTGCGCGACAATAACTTGTACCCCTCCAGTGTCGCCTGCTTACGCGCGACGTCGAGGCTTGCAATCATGCTGTACTGCGGACTGGTGGAAGTATGCATGTTGAAATTCTCGCGAAACAGGTGCTCATTGAAGCTGGGATCATTGATATGAATCATGCTGGACTGAGAAAAAGCCGACAGCACTTTGTGCGTACTCTGGGTAGCATAATCGGCGCCCGCCTCCAGCGCCGTCGGGCGGAAAGCCGGATGAAAACGGGCAAAACCGTACCAGGCTTCATCGATGATAACTTTTATACCTTTCGCATGAGCTGCCTTGATGATGGGCGGCAAATCATAACGTAGGCCATCGTAAGTGCAACTGGTCAGGATAAGCGCCTGTGCATCGGAATGTTCTTCGATGGCATTGAACAGCGTCTGTTTCGGTACCGGCCCGTAAACACTGAATTTCTTGTTGACGGATGAGTCGAGATAAATCGGATGAGCGCCGGATAATACGACTCCATGGTGCACGGACTTATGGCAGTTCCGATCCAGCAACAACTTCTCGCCCGGGGCGAGCAATGTCTGGAATATCACCTTGTTGGCGGTGGAGGTGCCATTGGTTGCAAAGAAGGTTCGTCGCGCGCCGAATGCCTTTGCGGCAATCTTTTGCGCTTCGGCGATAACGCCGGTCGGTTCCATCAGCGAATCGAGCATCGGTACCGAGACCGATAGATCGGCACGAAAAATATGCTCGCCGATAAACTGATAAAAATCGCTGGCCCAAGGGCTGTCGCGTAGCGAATCGCCTGAGGAATGACCCGGTGTATGCCAGGCATCCTTTGCCATCAATACGTAATTCTTGAGCTGATCATAAAAAGGTGTGCGTGCTTTTTCCTGAAGCTGGGCATTAAGGATGCGGTACATGCCCCGGTAATCGCGTTCTTCGCGGTAGAAATAGCCATCGACCGTTTCGGTAAAGAGGGCATCCACCACCTCATCTTCTTTCTCCTGGGCAATTAAAATATAGATATCCAGCTCAGGGCGAAAACGGGTAATTTCCTGCACCAGCTTCAATGCAGTCATTTGGAGGTTGCGGGAACTCTTCTCGCCATTTTTCAGCGTATAAAGCGTATCGTCCACCAGTACCGATTGAATATCGCCGTCATCCTGGATCGCTTGCAGTGCTTCGCGTGCGGTGGTAACACCGGAAAAAGTGATGCCCAACGGGTTTTCCAGGGACTTGGCGGCCCCATTCAATCCCTTGATGAATTCCTTCAGTATCAGGTTCTCGTCATTGATGATGAGAATTCGGCTCGTCGGTTTCTTCATGAACACCGTTTCTTAAAATATGAAAATCGCTTTATGCGCCAAAACAATGATGATTGCAAGTCGCAGGACCTCTAAATAAACTGCGCGAGTCGCATTTTCCCCGGCTGAAATGCAGCCTGGATTGGAACAGTCTATAGTGACAGAATGAAACTGTTCGTCCTCATGCTGCGTAGTGGCATGGCAGCGATACTGCTCCTGTTGCCGACGTTCGTTCCGGCAGCGCCGGTGATGGTAACGACGGTAGACGGTCCTATTGCGCCGGCCAGCGCTGACTTCGTCCAGCGTAGCCTGGAGCGTGCAACCGCTGAGGGGGCACTACTTGTCGTATTGCAGCTGGATACACCGGGTGGCCTCGATACCTCGATGCGGCAGATCATACGTGGCATTCTTGCCTCACCCGTGCCGGTAGCGGCCTTCGTGGCGCCGAGCGGGGCGCGGGCAGCGAGTGCCGGAACTTATATCCTGTATGCCAGCCACATCGCAGCGATGGCACCCGGCACCAATCTGGGCGCAGCGACCCCGGTACAGATCGGCGGTTTGCCGGAATCGGAGCCTGAGCCGGAATCCAGGCCGAAACCGTCTCCGGGCTCATCCGCAAATCAGGCAGATGAGAGCGGCGGTGGACATATAGCGGCGGAAGACAAGATGCCGAAAAAAGACGCAATGTCGCGCAAAGTGATCCACGACGCTGCCGCTTATATCCGCGCGCTGGCGCAGATGCGAAAACGCAATGTGGAATGGGCGGAACGCGCTGTGCATGAAGCCGTAAGCTTATCAGCGGTCGACGCGCTGAATCTCAACGTCATCGATTATGTCGCCGCTGACGTGCCGGATCTGTTAAGGCAGCTGAATGGCCGGGAAGTGATCATACTCGGGCAGAACCTCACCCTTGATACCCTTTCAGCCACAATACAGGTTGTCGAGCCCGATTGGCGCACGCGACTGCTTGCCGTCATCACCAACCCCAGCGTCGCGTACATACTGATGCTTATCGGCATTTACGGATTGTTCTTCGAGTTTTCCAATCCAGGTTTTGTGTTGCCCGGCGTGGCGGGCGCCATCTGCCTCTTGCTTGCCCTGTACGCATTCCAGTTGCTGCCGGTCAACTATGCCGGACTTGCCTTGATTCTGCTCGGCATCGCATTCATCACGGCGGAAGCCTTCCTGCCAAGCTTCGGTGCGCTTGGCGTCGGCGGGATGATTGCTTTTATCGCCGGCTCGTTGATGCTGATCGACACCGACCTTCCCGGCTACGGCATTCCCTGGCCCATGATCGCAGGGATATCCGTGGCTAGCGCATTATTCCTGATTTTCGTCGTCGGCATGGCGCTGAAGTCACGGCGCAGCCCCATCGTCAGCGGACATGAAGCAATGATCGGCGCCATAGGCGAGATGCTGGAGGATACTTCGGGCGAGGGCATGGTGCGCGTTCATGGCGAGCTGTGGAACGCGCATAGTGAGCAACCTCTGGTCCGAGGACAGAAAGTGCGTGTAACAGGAATCGACGGTCTGGTTTTACATGTAATCCCGACAGAGAAATAAGGCAGAGAAATAACCAAAGGAGATTTCCATGTTAGCCAATTTCGGTTTTTTTAGTACGCTCATTATCATTCTTATCGCAGTGCTTTTCTCGGCATTTCGTATATTACGCGAATATGAACGTGGGGTTATCTTCCTGCTTGGCCGCTTTCAAAATGTAAAAGGCCCGGGCTTGATCATCATAATCCCCGGTATTCAGAAAATGGTACGAGTCGACCTGCGTACCGTGGTCATGGATGTCCCTAGCCAAGACGTGATTTCGCGCGACAACGTTTCGGTAAAAGTCAACGCCGTGGTATATTTTCGGGTAGTCGATCCACAAAAATCCATCATTCAGGTGGAAAATTTCCTTGCCGCCACCAGTCAGTTTGCACAGACTACCCTGCGCTCCGTGCTGGGCAAGCATGAGCTGGATGAAATGCTGGCGGAACGTGAGAAGCTCAATCTGGATATTCAGAAGGTGCTGGATATTCAGACAGACGCTTGGGGCATCAAGGTATCCAACGTCGAAATCAAACATGTGGATATCGATGAATCCATGATAAGAGCCATCGCCCGGCAGGCAGAGGCGGAACGTGAGCGACGGGCAAAGGTGATTCATGCTGAAGGCGAATTGCAGGCATCGGACAAATTGATGCAAGCGGCGCAAATTCTTTCTCAGCAAACCGGGGCAATGCAGTTGCGCTACCTCCAGACGCTTACGAACATCGCCAGCGATAAATCCAATACCATTATTTTTCCGATACCTATGGACCTGGTATCGCCGCTGATGGATGTGCTCAAGAATCGCAATCCAGAAGTTCGCTGACACGGGAACTCCGCTCCATCTTCCTTTCCAGACCCGGTGCCCTCATGCAGTTGCGCTCCAGTTCCACTTCGTTTGCTGCGATTACGGTGGAACTTTCACCCACAAGAGTACGCTCATGCTGGGCACATAAAAAAAGCCCGGTAACCCGGGCTTTTTTGTGCGTCGAACGATTAGGCGGCCATCGTCTTGATCGCGGCAGATAGCCGGCTTTTATGGCGAGCTGCCTTATTCTTATGGATGATACCCTTGTCCGCAATGGAATCTATCGTACCGAGGGAAGCCGCGTACGCAGCCTGCGCAATGGTTTTATCGGCAGACTCGATAGCTTTTCGCACATGCTTGATCGCAGTGCGCAATTCCGAGCGCAGGCTCGTGTTGCGGTCGCGCTGGCTGACATTTTGTCTCGCACGTTTTCTGGCTTGTGCACTATTGGCCATTAAAATTCCTCGAATTAAATGTTACGCAAATTTTTTGAATGATACGGATGTTTCCGGCATATTGCAAGGAAAACTGGGGAGTATTATAAGCCATGAGCGTCTCATGATGTTCGAAACATCAACCGGTTCTTCTCAAAGATATCTATTGATCCTCACGCTATCGAGGGTCCTGCCGACCTTCACACCGGCGCCATTGCAACATGATGCTTGGGGGGAATCCCCATACACTCGCGAACTTGCCAGCTTGACGCGGCGGGTGAAACCCGCCCTACGGATCATCATTGCTTTATCGTGGGTGAGTTAATCCTACCCTGCCGATTGTTGCTGATTGTGGGTAAATCCGGAATATTTTTGTCAAGAGGTTTACTCATGCGTTCATGCGTAACTTTTTCCGTTGTTCATCTACCGAACCGAACCCCAGGGAGGATTCAGGTTAACATACTCATCCATGAATCTGCTTAAAGCCCTCGCTACCGTCAGCGGAATGACGATGATATCCCGTATCCTGGGATTCGTTCGGGATGTACTCATTGCCCGTATTTTTGGTGCAGGCGTCGCAACCGATGCTTTTTTTGTGGCCTTTCGCATTCCCAACCTGCTGCGCCGATTGTTTGCCGAAGGCGCGTTTTCACAGGCATTCGTGCCAATACTTGCGGAATACAAGAACCGCCGCACACCCGAAGAGACCCGTGAGCTAATCAATCAAGTTGCGACGCTGTTGTCCATCGCTTTATTTTTAGTCACGACCATAGGAATCATTGCTGCGCCGCTCATAATTTACGTGAGCGCACCGGGCTTCAGCGCCAGCCCGCAGAAATTCGCATTGACTGTGGAACTACTGCGCATCACGTTTCCGTACATTCTGTTCATCTCGCTTGTATCGCTGGCAGGTGGCATTCTCAATACCTTTGGAAGGTTTTCCGTACCGGCGTTAACCCCGGCATTGCTCAACCTGTCGTTCATTGGCTGTTCGCTGTGGCTGGTTCCCCTGGTAGACCCACCGATACTGGCGCTCGCATGGGCCGTATTCATCGGCGGCGTGCTCCAGTTAGCCTTCCAGGTACCGTTTCTCATGCGTATCAAATTAATGCCACGCCCGCGTCTCAGATCGAGAGATAACGGCGCATGGCGCGTCATCAAGCAAATGGGGCCGGCGGTGTTCGGTGTATCGATCGGCCAGATCAGCTTGTTGATCAATACGATATTCGCTTCTTTTCTTGTCACTGGCAGCGTTTCCTGGCTCTACTATGCCGATCGTTTGATGGAATTTCCCGCAGGCCTTCTAGGGGTGGCGCTTGGAACGGTATTACTGCCGTCGTTGTCGCGGCATTATGCAGATAACAGCACTGAGGAATATAGTCGCCTGCTGGATTGGGGTCTACGCTTGACCGTGCTTTTAACGCTGCCGGCGGCGCTGGCACTGGCACTGCTTGCGACACCGCTCATCACCACCCTTTTTTATCACGGCGAATTTTCCGCCAACGATGTATGGATGACGCGCAATGCGTTAGTGGCTTACAGCTCGGGACTGCTGGGGCTGATTTTGGTAAAAGTACTGGCTCCCGGATTTTACGCCCGGCAGAATATCCGGACACCAGTGAAAATTGCCGTCATCACACTTGTTGTTACTCAATTAATGAACCTCGCATTCATTATACCGTTGCGCCATGCCGGACTGGCGTTGGCCATCGGGCTAGGCGCATGCCTTAACGCCGGATTGCTCTACTACAAGTTGCGCAGCCATCAAATCTACCAACCTCAGCCGGGATGGGCAATGTTCATGGTGAAGATATCGATAGCGCTGGCGATCATGGGCGGGACGCTATGGTTCGCTTCGAGCAGTGACGCGTCGTGGCTGCTGGGCTCCACTTTCGAGCGAGCGGCACGGCTGACGTGGGTGGTGGCGATCGGCGCAACCAGTTACTTTTTCACATTATGGCTGCTCGGTTTCCGTCTCAAGAACTTCTCACGGCGGGGTGCGGAATAAGCATAAACATGCACCCTGATATCGGAACATAGGCGTTGAAATCAAGGCCGGCCCGAGGGTCGGAGACCGGGCATGAATTAAGGCCGTTCCACCTTTATTTTCCGATGTCTTTTGCTGATCAGCTCGGGCGAATTCCTTATAAACAGTCTGATCTTTGCATTGGGTCATTTCTTTCGACAGGCGTGTTCATCGAAAAGAAAGCACAAGAAAAACCCCTCTTTTTTGTTGGAAAAAATTCGCACGTCCCGCTTGGATTAACCCTATAATGGTTAGGTTAATCAACCCCCATCAATGGCAGAACATTCTATCTCCCGACCTATGACTCACTTCGTCAGATATTCCACCTTATCAATGGTGCTTTTGGGGTTTCTCCTCACTGGTTGCGCCACAACCAACAAGAACACCACCGCCGATAAAATCACCGATACGAATACCACCACCTCGGCCAATATAAACTCGAGCGCTTCGGATGATACAGGTATCCTGCTCAACACGAGCACGAACGCGTCGGTTAGTGATACTGTCCCCACGACTGATAACCTGATAAAAGAACAGCGGGAACCGTTTGAAGGTCCAGTATTCAAGAATGCCGCCCCACCGGCGACCTATCCGGGTTTTAGTAAAAGAGACCCCTGGGAACCGATGAACCGCGCCGTATTCAGGTTCAACGAATCCGCTGACGATTATGTGTTCAGGCCGATGGCCAAAGGCTATAGATGGTTGATGCCCGACCCGCTCGAAACTGCGGTGGGAAATGTTTTTTCAAACATCAACGACATACCGGTGACGCTGAATAACCTTCTGCAACTGAAATTCGGCAATGCGGCGACCAGCGGCATGCGCGTGATAGTCAACACCACTTTTGGCCTGGTGGGGATATTTGATCTGGCGAGCGATGTCGGCCTGGAAAAACATGATGAAGACTTTGGGCAAACCTTGGGGTATCACGGCGTTGCAAGCGGTCCTTATCTGGTGCTTCCTTTTTTCGGTCCCAGCTCGATCCGTGATGCGGGCGCGCGTTTAATCGACGCAGCTTCCGATCCTGTTTTCGTCGGAAGCTTCTTCGTTGCTCCCTTCATAGGTCCGGTGGTAGGCGCAAGCAGAGCCGCCGACACGCGCGCTGGCTTGCTCAAATCCGAGAAAACACTGGACGAGGCTGCGCTGGATAAATACGAGTTCATACGTGAAGCCTACCTCCAGCGTCGGCGCAATTTGGTGCATGACGGAAATCCTCCTCAGCCAAAAGAGGATGAAGATAACGATTAATTTTGAATTCTGAAATTGAAATCGCCGGCGCTCCTTCTGCTTCCTTATAAAAAAGATTTAAGATATTATTTCGTTGCCTGCTCGCGAAAGCAACGCAATCCATAGCCGTTGTAGGTAAATGATTGCGTTGCCAGCTATATTTAGCGCCTGCTTGCCCACAGCAATTCCCGCGGCGAATAACCCTTAGCGTCCCCCTTAAGCATTAGTACGGTTACGTTTGGCTTTCTGGACGTACCGCAACACTTGGCGACTTGCCGAACTGTCCCGTTTCTGCGGGAACCAATCTACTTTCTGCTGGATAGGGCAAGAAAAAACGGCAGTGACCATATCAGCCTACCGCCGTTTTATATTAAAACGATGAACGAATCAGGGCATTGCACGTAGCGCTGCAATGCGCACTTCAAGTGGCGGATGCGACATAAATAAACTCTTGAGACCGCCCTCTCCGCCCGAAATACCAAATGCCGCCAGTCGCTCCGGCAATTGTGTCGGTTCATGCCGCTGTTTCAAGCGCTCCAGTGCGGCGATCATCTTGTTACGTCCTGCCAGACGCGCACCACCTGCGTCTGCGCGGAACTCGCGCTGGCGGCTAAACCACATGACTATCATGCTGGCAAGTATTCCCAGCACCATTTGCGCCACGATGGTTGTAATCAGAAAAGCCGGACCCTGATCCCTTTCGGTTTTGAATATAACCCTGTCTACGAAATGACCGATTATTCTTGACAGGAAAATTACGAACGTATTGACCACGCCCTGGATCAGTGCGAGTGTAACCATGTCGCCATTGGCGACGTGGCTTATTTCGTGCGCCAATACACCCTCGATTTCATCTTTATGCATGCTCTGGAGCAGGCCCGAGCTCACAGCCACCAATGCATCATTGCGGTTCATGCCGGTAGCGAATGCATTGATATCCGGCGCGTCATAGATTGCCACCTCCGGCATGCCGATACCGACAAGCTCGGCCTGGCGCCGGACTGTCTCAACCAGCCAGCGCTCGGTCGGGTCAGAAGGCTGCTCAATGACAACCGCGCCGGTCATGCGTTTTGCAGACCACTTGGACATGGCAAGCGAAATCAACGAACCGCCAAAACCTATCACCCCGGACATGATAAGCAATGAATTGAAGTCTATACCGCCCTCGGCATCCAGCATGCGGTCTACGCCCAATATCCGCAACGTAATGCTTAGCACCAGCAACACTGCCAAGTTTGTGATTATAAACAGAAAAATTCGTTTCATAGAGTGTATTCCGTTTCTAATTGTAAAAGACACATTGTAAATAGGGGCACAAGCCGGGATTTCAAGGCCGTTATTCCTGCAATTTGTTGATATCCGGCTGGGTTGAATAATGCTTTCCGGCGCGCTTTTTCCTGCTCACCTCATCAATGGCGATTGCGCGCGGCAAATAAAATATACACCCCTAAACCGCCAAAAATCATGAAAAAAATTGCGGACCAGTCCGGAAGCGTGAGCAATGCGAACTGCCAGGTGACATCGGCACAATCCCCATTTGCTTCAAACATGCTGGGCCACCATTGTGCCAACGGCAACGCGTTCAGGAACTTTTCCTCGGGACTGATACCGCATTCGAATGCCTCGGGAAAGCGCACCAGCCACGCCTGACGCAAAGCAACCGCCGCTCCGGAGAATGCAAAGACAGCCATCAAGCCGCTGTATATTCCCGACCCTTTTGCGCGGGGAGAGTGAAAAAATGCCAATAGCGCGATTAATCCGACCAGCCAATACGCAACGCGCTGAACGACACAAAGCGGACAAGGCAACAGGTTCTTTACCAGCTGTAGATAAAGGGCATAACTGACCAGGCTGGCGCAACCGAGAAATATCGATAGAAAAATGACTCTTGTTCCTGGTTTCATGCGGCTCACATGACCCGGCTTAAAGGGTTTAACCTAAATCCGGTAGTTGGACGGGGTGAAGTGTACGGTTTTTGGGGTGCAGGGCAAGGCGCAACGACGCGGAATGCGACCGCGCAGGGCGGAGCAGTGCCTTCCGCAGGAAGGTGCGACCCCGAAGCGGAATGCGGGCGCCCCTTTGCGTGTGAAGCGCGATCGCGGCATCCCCTGCGCTGCCCGATCCCCGCTGCGCGGGGTCCCTCGGGCGACGCTTCGGGGCGCCGTTCCATTCCAAGAAGTTGCAACGCAGCCATGTGCCCCAAAAACTGTGCAATTCACCCCGTAGCGCCCTCACCTGGAAGGGGCGCGTCAAATAATATAAAATATTATTATTAATCATAACTTTGATCTATAAATGAGCGGTCAACTACCGGATTTAGGTTTAATCGGGCTGCTGGCTGACGTCGGTTTTCTTCACCCTTCGCATTCCGCCCGGTACCATTTTATATTCCAGCAAGCGGCATTCCAGCGCACCGTTGAATAACGGAACACGGCGCGAGGGTGTCAAGCGTATGAGTTTTGGCAGAAACGGGTCGGCGGTGAAAATATAAGCATTCCATCCACTGAATTTTTTCTTCAGGACGTCCCCCAGCTTCGGGTAAAACTCCGCGAGTTCCTGCTGCTCACTTAAACGTACCCCATAAGGGGGGTTGGTTACGAGAAATCCGGAAGCCGCAGGTGCGGAAATTTCCAGCAGGTTCGCCTGCTTGAGCGTCACCGTTTCAGAGAAGCCCGCGGCAGTTAGATTCGCACGCGCGACGGCAACCGCATCCCCATACAAGTCACTGCCGAAAATCGGCTGGAGCGTTCTCGGTTTCTGCCGTGCCAACGCTGCTTCTTTAACCTGCTCCCATTGCCCTCTATCAAAGCTCGCCAGTTTTTCAAAAGCAAAGCTGCGGCCTAGCCCCGGCGCGATATTCAATGAAATTTGCACTGCTTCGAGCAAAAATGTGCCGCTGCCACACATTGGATCGAGCAGTGGAATGCCTGGCTGCCAACCCGCCAAGGCCAGAATCCCGGCGGCAAGGTTTTCTCTTATGGGCGCTTCGACGGTATTTTTTCTGAGGCCGCGCTTGAATAAGGCATCGCCAGAAGTATCGATATATAAGGAAAATTCCCGGGCATCCAAAAAGCCATGAATGCGAATATCCGGTTGCATCGTATCGACACTGGGACGGCAGCCAACCGTACTGCGAAATTTATCGCAGACCGCATCCTTGATCTTGAGCGTGACAAAATCCAGGCTGCGTAGGGGGCACTTGATGGCAGCCACATTGACCCGAATCGTTGAAGCCGGGGCAAACCATTCATTCCATGGCAATGCACGGGCTGTTTCGTACACATCGGCTTCGCCGACGTAGGGGTTGCGCGCCACCCGCCAAAGAATTCGACTGGCGATGCGGCTTTCCATATTAGCCCGGTAGCAGGTTTGCCAGTCACCCTGGAACTGGACCCCGCCGTCGCACGCCTTTGCAAAAGAGGCCCCAAGCTGCTCCAGCTCGGCCACGAGTGTCGGTTCCAGTCCTCGCGGGCAGGGGGCGAAAAAATAGTAAGGCGTCACGGTAAAGCCGGGAGCACAATAATTAGCATTGCGACTTCGTGCCGTTTATTTTGCAGTCCAAGCCCCATAGCCAAACATTGCCCAGGCGCTCAAGAATGCGACGCCGCCAAATGGCGTGATTATACCGAGCCCGCGTATTCCCGTCAGGCTCAGGACATAAAGACTGACGGAAAAAAGAACAATTCCGGCAAGCATCAGCCAGCCCGACCAAGTGAGCAGCCTGGACGCAGGCAGATGCAGCAGTATGAGGCCGACGGCGATCAGGCCCAGCGCGTGATAGAAATGATACTGAACACCCGTCTGGTATACGGCGAGCATGTCTGTCGAAAGCCGTTGTTTTAAGCCATGCGCACCGAAAGCGCCCAAAGCGACGCATAAAAATGCATTGACAGCACCCAGGGTGAGGAAAACTCTTGACATCGGAGACCTATTTTCTGATGAGAGGACTAAAGAATGCGGCAGATAGGGCGCAGGCCCAGCATATACATCTTTTTCTCTAAAGACAGCCGGGGCACTGAAGGATTGATAATCGATACGGATATTTAAAACATTTGTAGTCTGCATCACCCCTGCCCAAATGTCTATACCGATCGTAAATTTCAAACATGGTCGGAAGTTACTCATTTTTCTCTGTCACGCGCGCCTTGCTGCCCCCTTTGGCAAACGCCACCCGAATGGTATCGCCGACGTCGATCTGATCGCTACTTCTCACCACTGCACCATCGGTGCCATAAACAATACTGTAGCCCCGCTCCAACACCGACTCCGGGTTAAGATGGGCAAGATTTTCCTGGTGGCGCTGCAAGCTCATTACAAGCGTTTCGATGCGAACGGCAATAGCCCGGCGCAAGCGCAGCCCGAGGTCATGCTGGCGTTCAACCAGACGGGGAATATCGGGGCTGGCGATCAGGGTACGCTGGTCAAGCTCGCGCAGACGCCAATAGCGGCGTGCCAGATCCTGTTGCCATGAGCGAGACAGGCGGTCGCGCAAACGCTGAAGATGCGCAAGCTGATCATTGATCCGTTTTCCAGGATGCACCAGGCGGCATTCGAGCATATCGACATGCTGCATGCGGCTTTCAATGCCACGCTGCATTGCCCGCTGCAGGCGTCCATGCATGATTTCTCCATGCCGTATTAATTCCTCCCGGTCGGGGCAGACGAGCTGGGACGCGCCGGTAGGTGTCGGAGCACGGACGTCAGCCACAAAATCGGCAATGGTGAAATCAGTCTCATGACCTATGCCACTCACGATAGGAATGGGACAGGCGGCGATCGCACGTGCCACCGCCTCCTCATTGAATGCCCACAAATCTTCGATACTACCGCCGCCGCGGCATAGAATAAGCACGTCACACTCGGCGCGGTTTCCCGCGTTTCGAATGGCTGCCGCTATTTTGACTGAAGCACCAGCTCCCTGCACCGGCGTGCCATAAATGATCAGCGGCACGAAAGACATACGCCGCTTCAGCGTGGACAGTACGTCGTGCAAGGCAGCAGCCGCCGGAGAGGTGATGATACCGATCTGCTTCGGGAATAGCGGTAGCGGTTTTTTGCGGTCGGGATCAAACAGCCCCTCCTTTCCCAGTCTGGCCTTGAGTTGCTCGAAAGCCTCGAATAGCGAGCCAAGTCCGGCGCGTCGAATAGTCTCGACGTTTAATTGAAAATCCCCCCGGGATTGGTACAACGTCACCAGTGCGCGCACCTCTACCCGCATACCATCGCTGGGCTGCCAATCCAGATACTGATTTTTATCGCGGAACATAACGCAACGTATCTGGGCATCCGCATCCTTGAGTGAAAAATACCAATGGCCCGACCCGTAGCGTTTGATATTCGAAATTTCGCCCCCTACCCATAACAATGGGAAAGCCTGCTCCAGCAAATCCTTGGCGCTACGGTTCAGTTCGCTCACGCTCAAGACGGTGCGGGCGATCTCCATTTCCATAATGAAATTCATCTTGACATTCTACAATAATCCCCACCTGTCACGAAAATTGCGTAATTGTGCCGGCAAACCCGCATGAATACTAAAGCATACTTATAAGTATTTGTTTTTAATCAATATTAATAAGTACAAAAATTAATCTATTCAGAAAAAGTCGTTATGGCAGGGCGACTTAATGGTCCTATTTGCAGATTACCCACAAACTTATCCACAGTAATTGTGGACAAGAAAAAAACGCGTCCTTGCCGAAATCACAGGGGCAAGATACATTACAACTCTGATTTTTGTACCGGAGGTGATTGCGTGTTCGCTTTGATTCAAGCGGCGGGTTGGCCGATTTGGCCACTCATTTTAGCTTCTATCGTCGCTATGGGCATTATCGGTGAACGCATGTGGGCCTTGCGTCTGAGCATGGTTACACCAAGAGATCTGCTGCCCAAAGTGGTATATGAGTATCGTAACAGCGGCGTGAGTGCCGATATGATCGCGCGCCTTCAGAAACATTCTCCACTTGGGCAGATTTTTGCCGCGGGATTGAGAAACGACAGAAGCACGCGCGAAGTCATGAAAGAATCGATTGAGGAAGCTGGTCGCGCCGTCTCTCACGACCTCGAGCATTATCTCACTACCTTGGGAACTATTGCCTCCATGAGCCCACTGATGGGCTTGTTCGGAACGCTGGTCGGCATGATCGAAATTTTTGGCGTGAACTCTCCTACTGGCGGTAGCGATCCGACACAACTCGCCCATGGTATTTCCGTTGCACTCTACAATGCCGCATTCGGCATCCTAGTAGCCATTCCCAGCATGATGTTTTATCGTCACTTCCGCGCTAAAGTGGATGCACTGGTGATTGAAATGGAATTGCAGGCGTTAAAGCTGGTGGAAATCGTTCATGGCGAACGTCAAGATGATTCTCCAGCGAGACAAGGAATAGTACAGCCGCTGGCCGGTTCCTGAGGGAAATGACTTATAAATATCCTGCCGAGACAGGACAGGGAAGTAGCTGAGCCGAGCAATCCGCGCACAACTGATAGAATCAGCTCTTGATTTCCGGACATGATCCACTTTTCCGATTACCGTTCACCTACGGGAATATAGCAAAAACGATGAACTTTCAACGCGGCAGGCAAAAAGAAGACCCGGAAATCAACCTGGTGCCCATGATCGACGTGTTGCTGGTGATACTTATTTTCCTGATGATCACGACTACTTACTCAAGGTTTTCCGAACTTGAAATCAGTCTGCCGCAAGCAACGTCCGACAAGTCCGCCGACCATCCAAATGTTATCGATATTTCGGTAAATGCCAGCGGGGACTATACCGTCAACCGCATCCCCGTCAAAGATTCCAGCATGGAGCGGCTTAGCGAGGAGTTACGCGTGGCTGCGGGTAATCGACCGGACCCGGTGATTGTCATCAATGCGGACGCCGACGCTACACACCAATCCGTTATAACGGTGATGGAAGCCGCGCGTTTAGCGGGATACAACCATATCACTTTCACCACTGAAAACCCCAGATAGGGCTCCTCATTGGCGCAACATGCCTTTCCGGCGCGGCGGACAGCTATAGTATTCGGGGTTGTGAGGGAAACATAACAATTCAACCGGGTGGCGGCGTATACAAGCGCGGAAAGAATACACTGCGATGTAGCGCTTTCACGAAGTGTAGTTTTCGTTACATAACCGCCGTCTCTCGGAGAGTATAATCGACCTGATTGATGTAACCCTTTAAGGCTGAGGAAGTCGAGGAAATTATGGACCTAAAATTATTGGATATCCTGGTTTGTCCGCTGTGCAAAGGCCCGCTGCTCTACAGAAAATCCGAAAATGAACTAGTCTGCAAAGGAGACCGGTTGGCTTTCGCCATCAAGGATGGCATTCCCATAATGCTGGAAGACGAGGCACGAAGACTACCTGTAGAAGAAGAAATTTAGTTCATGGAAAATTCCAATTCCCGGAACTTCGAATAGGTTTCGATTTTTGATGGAACGCATTTTCTCCTGAATGGGAGTCGAATATAAACGATGAAAAATGCGAATAGCGCCGCCATTCTGGGTGCACTTATTGCTGATTCCGCCGCACTTGGCCTGCACTGGCTTTATGATCCTGCGCGCATTGCAGAGATTGAAGCAGCAAAGGGACTCGTATTTCTTCAACCGGAGGCAGCAGACTATGCCGTGGCGAAGGGCTACTTCGTCGCGCATGGTCGGAAAGTATCCGGCGACTCTACCGGCTACGGAGAGGTCTGCTTATTGATGCTGAAGCATCTGGCAAAGCACGGCACCTTCAGCCGTAATGAATATCAGGCGGAATACCGCGCGTATTTTGGGCCTGGCGGCGAATTCGTCGGTTATATCGATTCCCCCACCCGCCTGACGCTACGCACGCTGTTATCCCTTGAACCGGCGGAATTTCCCGCCACATCCGGCGCCGATGACGATCAACAACCGGCCCTGGCAGCGCTTCCAGCATTGGTTGCGACCCACTCCGGGACGCTGGAAGATCTTATGAAGCGCATTGAGGAGGGGGTACGGGTAACAAATAATAATGAACTGGCGATCGCCGCGGCACAGTCTTCCTCGGCAGCACTGTTCAAGCTGTTGCATGGTGTACCCGTTTCGCAGGCGCTGGCGGATGCTCTGCCATTTGCGGGACCCATCCTCGAACCATTACTCGAACAGGCGCTTGCCATACCGACGCTGGATAGCATCGAGGCTACCGAGCGCTTCGGCCGCGCGTGTCATGTCGCGGAAGGCCTGCCGGTCATTTTTCATATTGCACAATGTGCCACTGACTATCGTACTGCAATAGAGTCCAACATTCGCGCCGGGGGAGACAGCTGTGGCCGCTCGATCATGCTCGGCGCCCTGGTTGCAACGCATGCGGCGATGCAAGACGATTCTACCTTTCCCATTCCACTGCCTTGGCTGGCGCGATACCGGAAACTTGCCGAGGCTGCCGATGCCTGCGCAGCGCTTTGAATGATGCAAAAAACCCGACGGTACAGTTTATAAATCTGGTTTCGATTGCATCCAAGCGATTACGGCAAGAACCGAACTCGGCAATATTTCCTCATATAAACCCAGATAATTCATTAGGACCCGAGATGATGGCGAGGCAGGTTGCGAGACAGTTTTGCCGATTGGGAGAAGTCCATAGCACGGTCTATGGACGCCGCGCAGGTAGCGAAAATGGCCGCAAACTGACCGCCGACACTCGCGTAGGCTCGCAGAGCCCGCTTAATGAATTATCTGGGTTAAATCCTGATTGTCACCTCTTTCTCATATAAAAGATAAATTCTCCAGCTATCTCCGACAAGGACAGCAATTCGTTGCCCGTCTGATCGGCGAAGACCTGGAAATCAATTACTGAGCCAGGGTCGGTAGCGGTTATTTTCAGCACTTGCCCGGTAGTCATATCCACCAGGGATTTTTTTGTGCGCAGGATAGGCAACGGGCAGTTCAGGCCGCACACATCCAGTTCTTTATCGCAATTCATGCATTTCTCCTCGATTCCTGGTTACGGAATAGTTGCCTGCCCATGGAATGCAGCAAGTGATTTGCCAAAATTATTTTCATGACCTGCGAAAAATCCAAGAAAAAAACGGATAAGCGGTTATTTATGGTGCAACTGGAAGTTCTGTTTGTTACGCTGGTATTGATAATCATTAGAAGCCAAAAAACGAAAATATGAAAGAAGCGTTAAAGATGAGTTAGCATATGCTTGAGAAGATCTTTTTTCGAGCCTCGAAGACGAGGGCCGAAGATAATACCACCTTGTTGTTTTGATTGAGACTCGACAACACGTCAGATTCCGCGAATTACCGATAGCGTCATTATGCCAGTCAACTTTACCCCTCCACTACCCGAACATCTGCTTCCTATTAAAGGCGTAACACTCGGCATCGCCGAAGCGGGAATCAAGAAACCCGGCCGAAAGGACCTGCTTGTCATCGTTTTGGCGGAATGCGCAAAGGTAGCGGGTGTATTTACGCAAAACCGGTTTTGTGCGGCACCTGTGGCAGTCGCTAAAGACCATCTTTTGAATCCGGGCTCCACTTCCGCCTGCCCGATCCGGGCATTGATTATCAATACCGGCAACGCCAATGCCGGCACAGGTGAAGGCGGCGTTGCGGATGCCCGTGCCACCTGCGCCGAACTCGCCAACTTGCTCGGTTGTGATAGTCGGCAGGTACTGCCATTTTCTACCGGCGTCATTATGGAGCCGCTGCCGTTGGAAAGAATTATTGCCGGGTTGCCTGCGGCGGTGGCCGACCTCAAGGCAGACAACTGGTTTGCGGCCGCCCAGGCAATCATGACGACGGATATCGTGCCCAAGGCGGTATCGAAACAGATTTCCCTCGACGGCACAACCGTGACCATTACGGGCATTGCCAAGGGTTCAGGAATGATCCATCCAAACATGGCAACGATGCTGAGTTACATTGCGACCGACGCGGCGCTGAGCCAGCCACTGCTGGAACAAATCGTGCGGCATGCAGCGGAGAATACATTTAACCGCATCACCGTGGATGGAGATACTTCAACCAATGACGCGCTCGTTCTGATAGGAACGGGCCAGGCCGGCAATTCGGTCATTTCAGATAATGAAAGTGCCCAATTCACACAGGTGCAAAACGCGATAACCGAGGTCGCAGCATCGCTTGCGCAGGCTATCGTACGCGACGGTGAGGGGGCAACCAAGTTTATTACGGTCCAAGTGGAGGGTGGGAAGACACTCGACGAATGCAGCAAGGCTGCATATGCCATTGCACATTCTCCACTGGTTAAAACCGCTTTTTTCGCATCTGATCCAAATCTTGGCCGAATACTGGCGGCAATAGGCTATGCGGGCATAGAAGACCTTGACGTCAATAAATTGCAGCTCTATCTCGATGACGTTCTGGTTGCAGAAAATGGTGGCCGGGCGCGCACTTACCGGGAAGCAGATGGTCAAAAAGTAATGAAGCAAGCCGAAATCACCGTGCGTGTCGTGCTCAACAGAGGGCAGGCTTCGACCACCATCTGGACATGCGATCTATCGTATGATTACGTGAAGATCAACGCGGATTATCGTAGTTAGCAAACAGGCAGACCGCTAGCAGCGCGAGCGCAACGTAATAAAGCATCACGCTGTCAGCTGTCAGTCGCACACCATCGTATGCGACTGCAGCACTTTCATGGACAAGTTTTTTCCGCTCTTCCTGCTGACTTCCGATCCCGGCAAGATGGCGCAAATCGTCAACAAGCGTCTTCTACTCGCCCATTGTCTTCATGTGTTCCAGGTTGGGGTTGGTCCAATCCATCCCGGAGCCATAGTTATAGCCTGATCCAGACGACCCGGATGACCCATACTTATCCCCAGACTTGCGGGAATGATGGCCATGCTTTTTCCTCATTGCGCTAGCTTCATCCTTATCGATGTACCCATCCTTGTTGGTGTCCATCTTGTCGAACATTAACTGGCAATGGTTTGCATGTTCTTCCTGGCTAACCCGCCCATCATTGTTGGTATCCGCCATAGCCATCCCGCATCGGCCCTCTCCGCGCTTCTTGTCGCCATACCCATCCGTCTTGTCCCCATATTCATCCTTCTTGTCACCGTAGTCGTCAGACGCGGCGACCATGTAACCTTTATCGAGGGATTGCATGGCAAAAGGGTTTTCAGCCGCGGACGCAATGGATGCGGTGCCGAGCGCGGCGGCCAGTGCGGATCCCAGAGCAAGAGAAATAATTGATTTTTTACTCGGCATATTATTCATGATGTTTTTCTCCTAAATATTTTGTTTGATTTAAAGGAAGCTTTCGGGAGAGCATGCAATACAAGTGCTGCATCTCATCAATGATTCCACCTTATTTGTTTCCGTTATTTACAGTCTGTTACGATAGATACCTTAACCGCGGCACCTTGCATACGCTGGACGTAACATGCCGAATCATGGCCTTCTTAGCTGAGCGGTTCCGTTCGATAGCACACATATGAACTCCATTTGAATCCACGGGTTTACATTATTCAGATTATTCAGATCGCCACTTTTTGCTTGGGACAGTCTGGAGAAACTCGCAACATGCAAAAAACGAAAACCGTATTTACCGGTTATATGGGATATTCGTGATGGAGGCTGCCATGATTCTCATCGCGCGATTGTGATTGTTATAATTTAAAATTGACGTTTGATCTGGAGACTTATGAAAGGTTGGGACAAGCTGTACGATCGGGCCGAAGCGCTGCTTTCCCGTCTTGAGGAGCTGCTGCCGGCGGGCCAGGCTGACCCCAACTGGAATTCCGCCATTGCATTTCGCTGGCGAAAGTCCGGCCGTACGGGCTCTATTCAACCTGTGAATCACCCTCACCACGTAACGTTCGATGCTTTGCAAGGCATAGAACGTCAAAAAAATCTCATCGATCAAAATACACGTCAGTTCGTACAGGGACATCCCGCCAATAACGTATTGCTTACGGGCGCGCGCGGCACAGGCAAGTCATCGCTGGTAAAAGCAATGCTGAATAAATATGCTGCCATGGGGTTACGCTTGATTGAAGTGGAAAAGCATGACCTTACCGATCTGCACGATATTGTCGAACAGATATACCAGCGCCCTGAACGCTTCCTTCTGTATTGCGACGACTTGTCATTCGAGCCGGGCGACCCCGGCTATAAGGCCTTGAAAGTCGTACTCGATGGTTCTATCGCCACGGCGTCCGAAAACGTTCTTGTCTACGCGACTTCCAATCGCCGCCACTTGATGCCCGATTTCATGCGAGACAATCTGGACACCCGGCATCTGGGGGGAGAAATTCATCCAAGTGAATCGGTCGAAGAAAAAATTTCTTTATCGGAGCGTTTTGGCCTATGGGTATCCTTCTACCCGTTTGATCAAGAGCAGTACCTGGACATTGCCGGGCATTGGCTCAACCATTTCGGTATCGAAGAAATGACTCCCCCTATACGTGAAGCGGCTCTGCAATGGGCATTGGGGCGCGGCTCACGAAGCGGGCGTGTAGCATGGCAATTTGCACGCGACTGCGCGGGAAAGCAGAATCTGCCATGATTTTCAAAGAATCCGGTCATTGCCCCAAGTAGGGCAGCACGGGATATACAAGCCAGATTTGCGCAAATTTAAAATTTGAACGTTGGCGTAGCGTGTTTCATTCGTCGGTTGCTGCTTATCCACCTCACCATGCCCTCTCCCACTCATATCACTGAAGTCGCCGTTGCGGTTATCACTGCCCCTGATGGCCGTTTTCTGCTTGCGCGCAGGCCCGAGGGCAAACCTTATGCGGGTTACTGGGAATTTCCCGGCGGCAAAGTGAACCCCGATGAATCGATATTGGATGCGTTAAGGCGCGAATTACTGGAAGAGCTGGGTATATTTGTCGAGCATGCCTACCCTTGGATCACCCGCACGTTTAATTATAGCCACGCCTCTGTCCGTCTCCACTTTTACCGTGTAGTGAAATGGCATGGCGAGCCGCAGCCCCGCGAAAACCAGGAGCTGGCCTGGCAATCCGCGGACAATGTCCGGGTTGAACCGATGTTGCCGGCAAATACACCGGTATTGCGGGCGCTGGATTTGCCGGCAATCTATGCAATAACCCATGCTGCGGAATTGGGGACGGATATTGCTCTAATCCGGATTGAACGCGCATTGAAAGGCGGTGTACGGCTGTTGCAGGTACGCGAGAAGGCGATGCCGGAGAAAGCGTTGAATGCTTTTATCGACGCTGTGATTGCGCTCGGTCATCGTCATGGTGCCAAAGTATTGGTGAACGGCAGCATAGACAATATCGACCTTTATCGGAAAGCTGAGGCGGACGGGCTACATCTTGCGTCAAGACAATTGATGAACATCGTGAAACGTCCGGATGTCGAGTGGTGTGGCGCCTCTTGCCATAATGCAGAAGAGCTTTTTCGCGCTGAGCAATTAGGCATGGATTTTGCGGTGCTTGCGCCGGTACTGCCGACGTTGAGTCACCCTGGCTCTGCGACGCTAGGCTGGCAAAGATTTGCCGCACTCATCCGGGATTGCTCGATACCCGTTTATGCGCTAGGCGGGTTGCGCCGGGAAGATTTAACTACGGCATGGGAACACGGCGGGCATGGCGTGGCCATGATGCGGGGTATCGGCTAAAGATTCAGCCCTGCAGAGCAAAAGAAGGTTTGCCAACTGAAGGACCCGCGGTGAAAGACATTGGGGCAACAGCCCGAGGCTGAGGTAGCACTGGGGTAATGTTCGGATTTATTAGGGTCATTCGTTTTGCGATAGCGCCAATTCTTCGAACTCCAGCGCCTGATCGTTATTGCTCATCCTTAAACACATCTTCGTTCGGTTTTTCCGTGTCCGCGTCCGTTTCCGCATCCGGAATTCGATAGGACTCCGAAGCCCATTGCCCCAGGTCGATCATCTTGCAGCGCTCCGAACAAAAAGGCCGATAACGATTGCTCGTATCCCAGACGATAATCTTGCCGCAATGTGGGCAATTGACGATGGGTTGCTTCATAATCGTGAACCTGAAAATATCCTATTCGTTGAAACATCACCAGACCACTTGGCTATTATGGCTTGATTGTGCGAATCAAGCCAGCCAGCAGCCTGTCGGGCTTTAAGAATCGCAGCGAAAAAGTGACTGGGCGAAGGCAGATTTTGAGGATTTTGAAGACCAGTAGTTATTCCATTGGCCGAAAAAGCGGCGAAATATGAACCACCCAGACGCTTTTGCAGCCGATTTACTTTAAGTCCGACAGATTGTTGGACGGCGTTCCGGACCGCTCGCTCCGCCGGAAACATAAAATTATGTCATATGAATGCCGTAACCTCATAAATATCCACCGATGTTGCGCGGTTTCCGGTTTTTGTAACAAGTTAAATTCATGGCGGATATCGCCGGAAAGAATGCATGTAGACACAAGTATCTCGCTCATAACCCATTGATCGATAAAAACGGTCAGGTGCGTTTTTCCACCATCCAATCAATAGTTTTTGTAATGCATATTTATTTTTCGATATGTATTATGGTAAAATGGTTAAGTTTTTTATGAGTTTTTTTAGAAGGTCCGAAATTAAAAACGGGACTGCAAAATATGGCAGATATTGAGAAAAAACAGGAAATGAACGGCAGGAGACGTTTTCTCATCGCCGCAACTTCGATTGCGGGCGGGATCGCGGGCGTTGCCGTGGCAACCCCTTTCATGATGAGCATGATGCCCAGCGAACGCGCAAAAGCGGCGGGAGCGCCGGTTGAGGTGGACATCAGCAAGGTTGAACCAGGCATGCTGCTGATGGTCGAATGGCGCGGCAAGGTGGTATGGGTATTGAATCGCACCCCGGAAATGCTGGCCAACCTGAAAAAGCTTGACGGTCAGGTATCCGATCCAAAATCGGAAAAAGACCAGCAACCCAAGTATGCACAGAATGAAACACGCTCCATCAAACCGGCGATTCTGGTAGCCGAAGGGGTCTGTACCCATCTGGGATGTTCTCCCGTATATCGCAAAGATATTGCGCCCGCGGACCTCGGTTCCGACTGGCTGGGCGGTTTTTTCTGCCCCTGCCACGGCTCCAAGTTCGATCTCGCGGGCCGCGTCTACAAAAGCGTCCCTGCGCCTACCAACCTTGTCGTCCCCCCCCACATGTATTTAAGCGATACCACCCTGTTGATCGGGTCTGATCGCAAGGAGTCCGCATAAATGAGCAAGCGATTAGCGTCCATGGTCGACTGGATAGACGCACGTTTTCCCCTGACTTCCAACTGGAAGGCTCATCTCACCGAATACTACGCGCCGAAAAACTTCAATTTCTGGTACTACTTCGGCTCCCTGGCCATGCTCGTGCTGGTGAATCAGCTTCTTACCGGCATTTTCCTCACCATGAACTACAAGCCGGACGCCAGCATGGCGTTCGCCTCGGTGGAATATATCATGCGGGACGTGGATTTCGGCTGGTTGATCCGTTACATGCACTCCACCGGCGCATCCATGTTCTTCGTGGTGGTCTATCTGCACATGTTCCGCGGGATGATGTACGGCTCGTATCGCAAGCCGCGCGAACTTCTCTGGCTAATCGGCATGGGAATATTTTTCATGCTGATGATGCTGGCGTTTACCGGATACATCCTCCCATGGGGGCAAATGTCCTATTGGGGTGCGCAGGTGATCGTAAGCATGATCGGCGCGATTCCGGTAGTAGGCGAAACGCTCTCGAACTGGTTGCTGGGTGACTTCATGCTGTCGGATGCCGCACTCAATCGTTTCTTTGCCTATCATGTTGTGACTCTGCCCGTTTTACTTGTGACGCTGGTAGTCGTTCACATATTGGCACTGCACGAGGTCGGCTCGAGTAACCCTGATGGGATTGAAATCAAAAAATATAAAGATCCCGTAACGCACATTCCCGTCGATGGTATCCCGTTCCACCCATACTATACCGTCAAGGATATTTTCGGCGTCATCGTGTTCCTGATCGTGTTTTGCGGAATCATATTTTTCGCACCCGAGATGGGCGGCTATTTCCTTGAGTACAACAACTTCGTTCCTGCCAATACGTTGCAGACGCCTGACCATATCGCCCCGGTATGGTACTTCACACCATACTATTCGATGCTGAGAGCGGTCACCATCAACTTCCTGTGGATAGATGCCAAGCTTTGGGGCATCGTGCTGATGGGCGGATCGGTCGCAATCTTCGCGCTGTTACCTTGGTTGGACCGTAGTCCCGTAAAGTCTATTCGCTACAAAGGCCCTATTTTCAAATTTGCCCTCACGCTTTTTGTCATTAGCGTCTTTGTGCTTGGCTACCTTGGCACCAAATCGCCCACCCCGCTGTTCACAACGCTTGCGCAAATATTCACGGTAATCTACTTCGCCTTCTTTATTCTTATGCCGTGGTACAGCAAGATAGATAAAACCAAGCCTGAACCAACCAGGGTGAAAGAATGAGAAAAATAACAACTATTTTAGTTATGTTATGCTTGGCCCCGCTTGTCGCATTTGCCAGCGAGTCAACCGTAAAGCTGGATCATGCACCGATCCGGTCGGGCGATAAGCTCTCGCTGCAACGCGGCGCCAAGACCTTTGTCAACTACTGTCTGTCGTGCCACAGCGCGGAATACATGCGCTACAACCGGCTACGCGATATCGGCCTGACCGAGACCCAGGTCAGCGACAATCTAATATTTACCGGGCAGAAAGCAGGTGAACTCATGACTGTCGCCATGAAAATCAAAGAGGCCAAACAGTGGTTCGGGGTCGCCCCGCCCGATCTATCGGTAATCGCCCGTTCTCGTGGTGCTGATTGGCTCTATACGTATCTCCGGAAGTTTTATCGCGATGACTCCACCGCTACGGGCTGGAATAACCTTGTATTCGATAAAGCTGCCATGCCTCATGTACTCTATCAGTTGCAGGGCGAGCAATCGCTGGTGACGACCATCGTCGACGACGGTCACGGTGGTAAGCATGAGGTAAAGGAATTGAAGCTGGATAAGCCAGGTGCGCTCTCGAAAACAGAATATGAAGCCTATGTGGCCGATCTGGTGAACTTCCTGGTTTATCTAGGTGAACCGGCTGCGACAAAGCGAGTGCAAATAGGAATTATTGTGATGCTCTTCCTGTTTGGCATGCTGGCGCTTACCTACGCCCTGAAACATGAATATTGGAAGGACATTCATTGATTATTTCCCGTTACGAAAGATGCACCCAGCTCGTTTGCGCTGAAAGTAACCAAATATGATGACGTTATACTCAGCAACCACCTGCCCTTTCAGTCACCGCTGCCGTATTGTGCTGTACGAGAAGGGCATGGATTTTCAGATCATCGATGTCGACCTGCATAACAAGCCGGAAGATCTGGCGATAATGACGCCCTACAGCCGGGTTCCCGTGCTGGTAGAACGTGATCTTATCCTGTACGAATCCAACATCATCAATGAATATATTGATGACCGGTTTCCTCATCCACAACTGATGCCCGCCGATCCGGTCATGCGGGCCCGTGCGCGGTTGTTCCTGCATCGCTTTGAGCAGGAGCTTTTTTGCCATATTGACGCGGTCGAGCATGGAAATCCGAAAACCGCGGATAAAGCACGTGCGGCGATTCGCGATAACCTGACCGTGATTGCGCCCGTATTTGCCAAACAGAAGCACATGCTTGGGGATGAATTTTCCATGCTGGATGTGGCGATCGCACCACTGCTGTGGCGATTGGATCATTATGGCATTCAGCTACCGAAACAGGCTGCGCCGCTGCTGAAATACGCCGAACGGTTGTTTAGCAGGCCCGCCTTCATTGACGCGCTCACGGCCTCCGAGAAGGCAATGCGAAAGTGAAGGAACTGTCGACCAAGCCCTATTTGATTCGCGCTATCTACGAATGGTGTTCCGATAGCGGCCTCACGCCTTATCTGTCAGTTAAAGTAGATACCCAGACTCGCGTACCGAATAATTTTGTGAAAGATGGTGAAATCATACTTAACATCAGCTCCGATGCCGCGCATCATCTTACTCTAGGTAACGATGTGATCCAGTTCTCCGCCCGGTTTAGCGGTGTCTCGCGTGAAATTTCAGTTCCGGTTGGTGCTGTCCAGGGAATATTCGCCAAGGAGACCTCGCAGGGCGTTCTTTTCACCCTTGAGGGTGACGCCAATACAACGCAGGCGGACGCTGGTATTGAAGAACCGGCCAAATTGCCCTCATCCGAAGGTACGTCACCCTCCAAAGGTGTCAAACGACGCTTTCAGATCGTAAAATAGCCCGCATTGTTTGTCAGCTCCTTGAGGGTTTGCTACCCCGCCCCCCAGTCTCTATAATTGCACCCGCGCCGGCATAGCTCAGTTGGTAGAGCAGCTGATTTGTAATCAGAAGGTCCCGAGTTCGACTCTTGGTGTCGGCACCAAGAAACAAAAGCTTAGCTTTTCCCCTTCAATCTAAGATGTGTATGGGTGTGGCGCTCACTCTTACCATCGGTTTCATACCTGTAACATATTACAGCTATCCGGAGATGTCGCTGCATGATCTAATCGTACTGCCCTCTCAGCTGGTGAGTTTCCCCTTTTGGCGCGGATAAAGTCGTTTTTCGTGTTGACAGAACGGAACCAGGGACGCTCATATTTTTGCTATCGGATGGCTTTATCTAATGAGGCCTCAGTGCCTCCGTTCATAGACTCATGCTGTTGTATATAATGTAGCCGTTTCATAACGGGCATACAATCAGGTACCGTAATGTACCTGAAGCCGGTCCAATATCTATACCCGAATCCGGTCACAAAATCCTGGGATCTTTAGCCCAATCAGTTGAAGCGCATATTTTTCTTATGGAAACCAGTGATCTGCCGCGACATCAGTTAATTAGAAGTCTCACAGCAACGCCTACCGAGGGAGCTGCCGATGCCGCGATTACCTTATGGGAGCATCTGACAGCCCAAATCATTTCGATCGTAGGTGAAGATGGTTTCAATGCCCTTTACGTGAGGAGCATATTTCTGAACCAACGTACATTTCCCTGGCTTCCTACGGGCTCTCTTCCACCACAGACTGATCACCCATTCGCGGATTTAAAAATGAGCTTTGAAGGACGACCCCCTGCGCAAGCCAGCGAAGCCAATAGTCTGTTATTAATCACTTTAACTGACATCCTGGCCTCGTTAATTGGCGAGCAGTTAGTCAACCGTATTCTACGTTTGGCTTGGGGCGCGGAAATTCCGAACGAGACTGGCAAGGAGTTCAAAAATGAGTGAAAAACTGAGCATACGTCGCCTGGCAACGGGCGTACCGGGTCTGGACAGCCTGTTGGGCGGAGGCCTGCCGGAATTTTCGTTTAACCTTATAGCAGGTTCGCCGGGAAGTGGAAAAACGACCCTCGCTCATCAAATCATGTTTTCGTTGGCAACGCCAAATAATCGGGCGCTATTCTTCACGGTACTCGGCGAACCTGCTTTAAAGATGCTTCGTTATCAACAGCAGTTTCCGTTTTTTGAAGTTGATAAAATTGCGGAATCCATTCGCTTCATCAACCTGTCTGCCGATCTCATGGAGGGAAATTTTGACCGCGTATTAATGCGCATTGCGGAAGAGGTGAAAGACTTTGCTCCCAGCTTTGTATTTGTTGATTCTTTTCGATCGGTGGTACAGGCAGCGAGGCAGGGGGAACAGAGCGTGTTCGAACTGCAGCGGTTTATCCAGCAACTGGGCATGCAAATGACGACCTGGCAGGCAACGACATTTTTAATCGGTGAATATCTGGCGCCGGAATCAGAGTCAAGCCCCGTCTTTACAGTGGCGGATGGCATTCTGTGGCTTTCCCAGAATATGCATCGGAATTCAATGGTACGCAAGATGCAAGTGATCAAAATGCGCGGCCAGGCTCAGGCACTGGGTTTGCATACGTTTCGAATCAGTGATGAAGGAATCGAAGTTTTTCCCCGTGCGATTATCGAACAAGGCACAACGGTTGAGTCGGTATCTATCGGCGAGAAACGCATTTCCCTGGGAATACCTGGCCTCGATGAAATGCTTGGTGGCGGCTTGCCAGCGGGATATTCGCTACTCGTGGTCGGGCCATCCGGTTCTGGAAAAACAATAGTGGCAACAGAATTTCTGAGCGAAGGTGCGCGCAGAGGAGAGCCAGGTGTCATTGCGGCGTTTGAGAAGAGCCCAAGCCAATTGCTGAGCAACAAGCTGTCTGCCTTGGTGAAGAGTGGGAAAGTTGGGGTGATTAACACACGCTCCCTGGATTTGTCGATTGACGAAACCTTGCAGGATTTGATTGAAATGATTAATCAAATGGGGGCAAAGCGGCTCGTCATTGACTCCTTGTCCGGATTTGAGTTGGCACTGGCACCCGAGTTTAGCGAAGATTTTCGCGGATCGCTGTACAGGATGATTGCCCAGCTTACTAACATGGGCGTGACCATATTAATGACCTCTGAACTGGAAGATCGTTACACTGATTTGCGCTTCAGTCCGTTTGGAAGTGCTTTTCTCGCCGATGCAATTATCGTGCAGCGCTATGTCGAACTCGAAGGCCAGCTCAAACGCGTCTTCTCCGTCGTTAAAGTCCGTGGCAGCAATCACAGTAAGGACGTTCGATTGTTCGATATTACCAGCGAAGGCATCATTATCGGTGAGGCCTTGTCCGGGTATGCCGGCATCCTGTCGGGCAAGCCAACCATCAGCCCTGGTTAGGGATCAGGTGATTCAAGGTGGCAATGAGCGGAAATGACAATGACAGCGCTTCTGACCCCGACGAATCAGATCAACCGCACTTTTCAAGCCAGCACAAGGATAGGTTGACAGCTTCTCGGGAAAAGGATATCCCACGCAGGGAAAGTGCTGTCGTTGACGATGAGGCGGCTGTTTTGCGGCGCGAAAAATCCGCTACCGCACGGGAAGACGCCGCGCATTTGCGTGAAAAAGCCGCCGACTTACGCGAAGATGCTGCCCATCTGCGCGAAGGAGCGGCACAGATACGGGAAGGGGAAGCCCACGCACGAGAAGGGGTGGCCACCTTGCGTGAGGGGGTAATCCGCGCCGAAGATGCGGCACAGGCAAAAAGGTCCGAAGATCGCTTGAGGATGATGCAGGACGCGAACGCACAGCTGGTCATCTCTGGAATTGAAGCCCATAAAATGACCCAGCAAGTCGAAACCGCTAAAGCTCAGCTGGATCATCTGGCCCACCATGATGTTCTTACCGGTTTACCTAATCGAATGCTCCTGCAGGACCGGCTTAGCTACGCGATTGAGCTGGCCCGTCGCCAAGGTCGGCAATTTGCGATGCTGTTCATGGATCTGGATCGATTTAAACACATCAACGATTCCCTGGGACATGCGGTTGGCGACCAGCTGCTACAGTCGGTTGCACGCCGCCTGGTGCGTTGTATGCGCCATTCGGATACTGTCAGTCGGCAGGGTGGCGACGAATTCGTGGTGCTGCTTTCTACTATCAAGCATCCAGACGACGCGGCAATCAGTGCACAAAAAATACTTACTGCGCTAGCTGTTCCACATCTCATCGGTGAGCTTGAGCTCCACGTGTCGGTAAGTATCGGCATCAGCATTTACCCAGACGACGGGCGGGACGCGGAAGCCCTGACCAAAAGTGCGGACACGGCGATGTACCACGCCAAGGAAAATGGACGCGATAATTACAAATTCTTCGAGCAGGCCATGAATATTCGGGCCGTTCAGCGTCAGTCGATCGAGGTCGGTCTGCGCCGAGCACTGGAACGGCAGGAATTCGTGCTGCACTATCAGCCAAAAATAAATCTTCACAGCAACTTGATTGTCGGTGTCGAGGCGCTTATTCGCTGGCAGCATCCGGAACGAGGGCTGATGCCGCCATTGCAGTTCTTACCCATCGCCGAAGACTGCGGGTTAATCCTGCCCATTGGCCGATGGGTTCTGCGCGAAGCCTGTCTTCAGGCCCAAGCCTGGATACGGATTGGCTTGCGGCCGATCACCATTGCAGTCAATACCTCTGCACTCGAGTTCAACGCCACGGATTTTCTGGAAAATATACGCGCGACGCTTGACGATACGGGCCTGGAGCCGCGCTATCTGGAGCTCGAACTGACCGAAAGCGTCCTTATGCGGGATGCCGAGTTTACCGATTCCATACTGCATGGACTCGCAGACCTGGGCGTCAAGCTCGCGATCGATGACTTCGGCACAGGCTATTCCAGCCTCAGCTATTTGAGGCAGTTTCCGATCGATACCCTGAAGATCGACCAGTCGTTCGTGAGCCGAATTACCAGCAGCCCGGACGATGCCACCATTGTCAGCGCCGTAATCAACATGAGCAAAAGCCTCAAGCTGCGCGTCATCGCGGAAGGCGTGGAAACACCAGAACAGCGTACATTTCTTCTGGCTCAGCATTGCGATGAGGGCCAAGGCTATTATTTCAGCCATCCGATAACGGCAGAGGCGCTCACCACCTTATTGCAAACCGGTATTAAACCTGCCCCTCACATTTGACAACTAAAACTTTTTGCTTCTGATTCATAGCCCGCATGAGCCGTATTTAGATGGCGACAGCACGCTCCAACCCTTCACACAATCTATAAAGTCAGACTCAATTGATCTTGTATTGTTCTGATCGCTGTCTCCATCCTTGCCGCGGATCTAACCGCATCTTCAATTTACCCCGGTTCAGAAAACACCCGATCGCAACAGGAAAGGCAATATATCGATTCTTTCTGCGAGCTTGGGTACGTATGGTCTAGACGGTTGGAACAATTCTTATCGATCGCGTCTGATCTCATAGGCTCTCTACGCGCAATAATAGGAAACCTTCATGGTTCAATAATCAATGGCAAATTTACTTTTCAGATCATTATCCTTGGCAAATAATAAGAACGTCAACCATAGCTAATTGCTCTGCGTTAACTGTTCTGACTTATGTAGTTTAAGAGTCATAGACTACTCCGTAAAATCAAGTACTTAAGAAATAATGTAGTTTTTTCAAGCTTTGCAACAACAAGAGGGGAATCAAAATGGCTGGGAAATTCGAGATTTATAAAGATAAAGCGGGTGAATTCAGATTCAGATTGAAAGCAAGCAACGGACAAACCATCCTTGCAAGCGAAGGCTACGAGGCTAAAGCCGGCTGCACCAACGGCATAGCATCCGTCAAAAAAAATGCGCCTGACGATGCGCGCTATGAGCGCAAAACAACCGAAAGCGGCAAATTCAGGTTCAACCTCAAATCAGGGAATCATCAGGTAATCGGCACGAGCGAGTCTTATGAATCAGAATCTGCTCGAGATAATGGCATCGAGTCGGTCAAGAAAAACGCACCCGATGCTTCGATAAGCGATACCACTGGCTGATGTGGAAGGGCTTCCATCAGGAAGCCCTTCTCATCCACTCACCGGATTGCGGGAACAGGCTGGAATGTTCCCGCTGACGTCTCTTACGAGATCGAATTTCTATATCGTCAGTACAAAACCAATAATAACCCCCACTACGATTTTTGCCACTATATTGTCTTTTAGCCAAGCCTCGACCTTTTGGGTGAAAACGGGACGATTTTTTTCCGATAAGACCGAATCAAGTATCTTGCCTGGCCATGCCATATCGTCAGGCTGACAGTCCCGCTCCTCTGGTTTACCAAAATTCCTTACCAAATACACTGCCAATCGCTCGGCGATCCAGCCCGACGCATATAATGCCGCCGCAACAAGAAGAAAGTAGGGAAGCGCGATAAGGAACTTGATGGATTTGTCCGCATATTGCTCCATCAAGGGATAACCAAAACTATTCAGCGAGACGAAAATCACCCATAACATCGGGAGAAATAAACAAATCATCAGAACATGAAAAAAAGCCTGTTTCATAGCTCCCCCTTCTCTTTTGGACTCTAAACAAGTATCAAAGAATTGTTACTTCAGGAATAGCCTAGTAAGTCAGCCGAATTCATCAATTACGTACCCGTCTCATGGTTGTATGTTACGCCCCGTATGATCATGAGCCGTACAGGCAGCCTTGCGGTTCCCATATGTTATGCACTAGACTGCCACAAGATATGTGAAGAAGACGTCACATAAATGTGATTAACTTGTTAACAATTGAAATTAATTGGCAAACGGAAGGAAGACATGACTGTCTGAGGTGCAGGGCGGCTTTTGCGAGCGCCTGGTTAATCGCGCTTGGCTAGCGCTTGCTCGATTTGTTCTAAATCCTGCTGAATTTGTTCCACTGATGCAGCCAGATAGATAAGGCCAAGGTAAAGATTATATTTTTCCGGCTGGGCTTGCTCGTCACCATACAAATTAAGGTTTTCCACAAACATTCTTTTCGCATCTGAGGCAACTGACATGTCAGATCTCCGGTACTATGAATAGTTGACGGGTTCGAGGTTCAATTCAACCCGGATAACCCATTAGGACGCGAGATGATGGCGAGGCAGATTGCGAGACAGTTTTGCCGGTTGAGAGAAGTCCATAGCTTGGTCTATGGACGCCGCGCAGGTAGCAAAGATGGCGGCGAAAATGGCCACAAACTAACCGCCAGCACTCGCGTAGGCTCGCAGAGCCGCCTAATGAATTATCTGGGTTAAAGACGTGGCCTTGAATCATCCGCCAAATGACCTATCCTGTCGCTTGAACCAGGATAGGGCATTCTCAAAATGCTGAGGCTGGAAATCCGGCCAGTATTCGTCCCGGATATAGAAATCGGCATAAACCGATTGCACCGGCAGAAAGCCGCTCAGACGACGCCCTCCTCCCCATCTTACAATGAGATCCAGGCGCGAAACGTCGTTTGAACGCAAATTGCCATCTTTAAGGCCTCCCAGATCCCATTCCCAGCCATAGTTAATAAGTAAGTTGACTTTCATGCCTGTACCCTGACGCGTCCTGAATTCTTCCAGTACGGTGGGAAACTGCGCTGAAGTCTCATCGCCTACAACAAGCAGGGCCGCTCCCCTCCGCGCAATTTCAAAAGCAAATGCCACGGATGCATCGGTAAAAGCAAGTTTCTGAGCCTTGGGCCTTTTGGTATTGTCTTGCGTAAAACAATAAATAGAAGCTTCATCTATTCCGCGATCTTTGCATATTTCATATAAGGCGAGTCCCGGGTCGATGCCACAACCATACCCATCCTCTTTAGGCAGGCCGCGATGCTGGGCCCAGCGGCGATTACCATCGGGAATGAAGCCGATATGACGAGGCGTACGGTTTTTTGCCATTTATATCCTTATACAAAACATTCGAGATTGCGCGGCAGGGCGCTGAAATTATATCTTTTTTTTCGCTTCCTCTGCCAGATACAGCCAAGTATCGACCACTGTATCAGGATTCAGCGACAGGCTTTCGATTCCTTCTTCCATTAGCCATCGTGCCAAATCCGGATGATCGGATGGGCCTTGGCCGCATATCCCCACATATTTATTCGCTCTACGGCATGCTTGAATAGCCATCCGCAGCAGCGCCTTCACCGCCGGGTCACGCTCGTCGAAGGATTCGGCGACGAGGCTGGAATCGCGGTCCAACCCAAGAGTGAGCTGTGTAAGATCATTGGACCCAATGGAAAAACCATCGAAGTACGCCAGGAATTGATCCGCCAGCAGCGCATTGGAGGGAATTTCACACATCATGATGAGCCGCAATCCGTTCTCGCCGCGCTTCAAGCCGTTCTCTTCAAGTAACTCTATTACTCGCCTGGCTTCAGCCAGCGTCCGCACGAAGGGGACCATGATTTCCAGATTGGTAAGACCCATTTCAATTCGCGCTTTTTTCAATGCCCGGCATTCCAGTTCGAAACAGTCACGAAAATCTGCTGCGACATAGCGCGAAGCGCCACGAAAGCCCAGCATGGGGTTTTCCTCGGTGGGCTCATACTGTTGGCCGCCAATAAGACTGGAATATTCATTGGACTTGAAGTCGGACAGACGGACAATGACGGGTTTAGGAAAAAACGCGGCGCCCAGCATGGCGACGCCCTCTGTCAACTTCTCCACATAGAAGCTGACCGGATCGGGGTAACCTGCGTTTTGGCTTTCCACCTGCTGTTTCAAGTCCCGTGGAAGATCAGGATAATGCAGCACCGCTTTGGGATGTATGCCGATCATGCGAGCGATGATGAACTCCAGCCGCGCGAGCCCTACGCCATCATTCGGCAACCGCTGAAATCCAAATGCCAGTTCGGGGTTGCCTACATTCATGGTGATCTTGACCGGCGGCTTCGGCATACTTTGGAGCGCGAGATCGGTTACTTCAATTTCCAGCACACCGCGGTAGATATGGCCGGTGTCGCCCTCCGTGCAAGATACCGTGACCATCTCGTTTTCCGTCAATAAACCGGTTGCGTTACCACAGCCCACCACCGCCGGAATGCCCAATTCACGCGCAATGATGGCGGCATGGCAAGTCCGGCCACCGCGATTGGTCACAATGGCCGAAGCGCGCTTCATTACAGGTTCCCAATCGGGATCGGTCATGTCGGTCACCAGAACGTCACCTTCCCGCACGCGCGACATTTCGCTGGCGTCCAGGATCAGGCGCACCGGTCCACTGCCTATCTTCTGGCCGATGGCTCGCCCTGAAGCCAACACATCCGACTTTCCCTTCAAGCGATAGCGCCGCAACGTATCCACCCCGGCCAACGCCTGCACTGTCTCGGGCCGAGCTTGCAATATATAGAGCTTGCCGTCCAGGCCGTCCTTGCCCCATTCGATATCCATCGGCCTCTGATAATGCCGCTCGATGACAACCGCGTGGCGGGCCAACTCCTCCACCTCCGCATCGGTAATGGAAAACTTCCTGCGCTCGCCCTCTTCCACATCCAGGGTTTCCACCGAACGACCGGTGTCCTTGCCTGCTGCGAATTGCATCTTGATGAGCTTGGAGCCGAGGTTGCGCCTTAGAATTGCAGGTTTCCCTTGCGCCAGCGTACGTTTATAAACGTAGAATTCGTCCGGATTCACCGCACCTTGGACCACGGTTTCACCGAGTCCATAGGAGGCTGTGATGAAAACCACCTCATCAAAACCGGATTCGGTATCCAGCGTGAACATCACGCCGGCGGCGCCGATGTCGCTGCGAACCATCCGCTGTACGCCGACGGATAGCGCCACTTCAGAATGAATAAAACCCTTGTGCACGCGATAAGAAATAGCACGGTCGTTGTAGAGTGACGCAAACACGTCCTTGACCGCCTTCAGCAAATTGTCCAATCCATGGATATTAAGAAAGGTTTCCTGCTGTCCCGCAAATGAAGCGTCTGCCAAATCCTCGGCGGTTGCGGAGGAACGCACTGCGACGGAAATCCCGCTCTCTCCCGCATCGCGCAGCATTTTGTCGTAAGCGACCGAAATTTCTTTTTCCAGACGCGGCGGTATGGGTGTGTCGACTATCCAGCCGCGAATCTGCGCGCCAGCCGCTGCCAGCGCCTTGATATCTCCGATATCAAGCACCGAGAGCCTCTTTTCGATACGCAGCGTCAGCCCGCCTTGATCCAGAAAATCGCGATAGGCATCAGCGGTCGTTGCAAAACCACCGGGAACCCGGACGCCTGCCTCGGCCAGTTGGCTGATCATTTCTCCCAGGGACGCATTCTTTCCTCCGACACTGCTCACATCGACCATGCGCAACTCATCAAACCATAACACGTATCGTGAATCGTTCAATTTCTGCTCCTGTTCCAGTGGTCAGAATTGCGTGAATCGCGCCGGGATAACGATTGTGTTATACGCTAAAAAGCGATATTTTGACCAGTCGAAATTATTGTTATTGATGAACCGGTGATAAATGTCAACCCTAACGAGGCCACCCCAGCGAACCGCGTTTTTCCTCTCGGACCGAACGGGTATTTCTGTCGAAACGCTGGGGCATAGTCTTCTCAGGCAGTTCGAAAATGTGCCGTTTGAGGAAATTGCCCTACCCTATCTTGATACCCGAGAGAAAGTTGCAGCCGCTGCCGGGCAAATCAATGCGCGGGCTAACGCTGATAGGGTGCGCCCGCTGGTATTCAGTACTTTCGTAAATCCGGAATTCCGGCTCATTCTTGGCGCTGTCAACGCACTGCATCTGGATTGCTTCAGTATTTTTATCGGCCAGATGGAGGCTGAGCTTGGCGTACGTTCGTCGCATGTCGTGGGCCTTTCCCATCGGGTCGATAGCGCCGTCGATCACCTCCCGCGCATCGAGGCAATAAAATATACCCTTGAGCACGACGATGGCCTTTCCCGGAAGAATTGGCGCAAAGCGGATATTACCCTGATAGGCGTTTCGCGTACCGGCAAAACCCCCACCTGCCTCTATCTCGCGCTGCAATATGGTATTTTTGCCGCAAATTATCCGCTCATCCCGGAGGACTTCAATCGCTTGGGGTTGCCAGCCCAGCTCAAGGATATTCGCCACAAGCTGTACGGCTTTACCATCGATCCCGGGCGGCTGCACCGCATACGTAGCGAGCGCAAACCCGACAGCGAGTACGCCTCTCTCAAGAACTGCCAATATGAAGTACGTGAAGCAGAAACGCTGATGCGACGGGAAGGGATTTCCTACCTTGACGCAACCAGCAAGTCCATCGAAGAACTCGCAACCGCGGTATTGCATCAGGCAAAACTGGAGCGAAAGATTTATTGAGGAATACTTTTGAACAAATTCCGTGATCTGTGACAGCCGGGCAACGTGCAGGGCAATTTTCGCGCCGGCGAAGATATCTAAAGTACTTGGCCGTGGATCTGGCTTTTCTGCGCCGAATCCACGGAACTCGCATCTATGCTCCTACAATTTCAATAGATGAGACAAGAGGGAATGAAGTGAAGAACAAGAGAATGTTGGTTGCATTGCTGTCTGTCGCAGTTACGGCAGCAGCGGCAGTTGCACAATAAATGAAGCCCCTTTATTAATCCCTGCACTTTCTGCCCGGACCATTCCACCATGGAGTTCCACCAGCTGTTTGACGATAGCAAGACCTAAGCCGAGTCCTTTGTGCTGTCGCGCAAGTGAAGTTTCAGCTTGCAGGAAGCGCTCAAACACATAGGGCAGAAAGTCGGCTGATATTCCCAGACCCGAGTCATCGATTCTGATTTCGAAAAATGAGTCCGACTGCTTCATGCCAATTTCTATTCTACCGCCTGTAGGCGTGAATTTTATTGCGTTGGAAAGAAGGTTCCAGAAAACCTGCTGCATCCTGTTAGCGTCACCCGATATCCACCCGGCTTCCCGATCAGTCGTTTCTTGCAGAATAATTCTTTTGGTTTCCGCGGTTGGCCTCATTGATTCAACCGTTGCGCCCACCAGACCGACTATATCCAGTTGCTGCATGTCAAGTCGTACTTTGCCGGAAATCATACTGCTCATTTCGAGAAGATCTTCAATGAGTTTGTTTTGGGCACGAGCGCTACGCTCGATGGCTTGCATGCCTTTACGAACATCGTCTTGCTCTAGCTTTCCCCCCAGGATGAGTTGAGACCACCCCAGGATGACACTCAAGGGAGTTTTGAGTTCATGGGAGATCATCGCAAGAAACTCGTCCTTCAGCTGACTAGCTCGCCCAGCCTCAATTCCAGAGATGACCAGTTGTGCGTTCGCTTCCCGCACAAAAACCAGATGACCATCAGACGCTTCCCGTTCCGTATTCGCCGTACAAATTATCTGCTCGCGCGAGCCGGCAGCGTCTTCGCGTAGATGGACGGCATCTTCACGAAATCGCACTGTGTCTTCTCGCAGCGTAACCAATTTCTCACGGTTCTGAATAGGTTCCCCATCGTTCACGATAATGCTTTTCTCACATGTAAGGCTCTGTTGCAAAAAGAGACTAAACCGGAACTGTGTCCTCGATCTGATTGATTAAGCGCTGTCGATACCGAATTGTCTTTCAATGAGGCTTCCCACGGAAATGACGCCATTTTAAATCTGACCATTGACGATCTACGCTGGAAAACACAATAGTGCGCTACCTTTTTTATTTTTTGCAACAGAGCCCTTTTTATCGCTAGAACCATGAACTCGTTAAAGCTGTCATCACGCTGGTTAAGTGTAACAGACTGTATTTGAAAAACGGCTCGACCTGCCTTAAGCCCGCTCACGCAATCCTGGAGTTGTTACGCTGGGGTGCTAAGCATGAGGTGAAGAATACCAGACACGACGAGTTGGTCCGTCAGTTCGACTTGAATCCCCAGAAGTTTATTGCTGAAATACGCTCGCCTCATAAAGAGTGGGTCTGAGCGAATAGAAATATCGTGTGCCCGGATAAGCTTACGCAACGATTACTTGATGGTGTTGGCACTCTATTTGATTTTTTAGTCAGGGAAATTTAGCTGAGTTTTTATTAGCTCACCCTAAACGTTGGGCCATCCTCCGGCCGAGCCTTGCGGTGATCATGGGTCCGCGTCGTTGCAATATTCGCACGCCCCAGCCACTCCTGCATCTTGGCAATATCCACCTGATGATCCAGCACATGGGTGGCTGCGGTCGCGTGCCCGAAGTCCTTGACCAGGAGCATGCATGGCGTTTTACGCCGCAGGGCGTGAGCCGGCTGCTCCCATTCTTCCGTCATGACGATATTTTGCCAGCAGCGACTTGACGTCCCCATCTTCCGACACCTCGTTTGCCGATACCTTCAGCGCGCGATCATCCGGGTACAAATCGGAAATTGCAACGATCGACATGGCTGCCAGTTCCCATTCTTTCCTTGCAAACTCATTGTCGCTATCTCTGAAATCCGCATTTGCATATACCGATCTCGGCCTGTCCGCTCTCAGGCTCATTTGATAGAGAACATATCCGATAATAAACAGGATAATGCCGGCAGCGAACAATTCCCTGAGAAAATATACGATGCCCAGGACAAACGATGTCAGGTATAAAATCACGCTGTTACGCTGCTTCTTCCATGACGTAGCGGGATAGGCGAATGCCATCCAGTATTTCACGATATAAGCGGTTAGATCCTCCGCGTTGTCCCACTTGTCAGCAAGAATTTTCGTTATCGCCGAGGTCGGTATCTCGGGCCTGGTGATCAACGCCTGCGGTGCCACGATAATTGCATAAAGTGTCGGCAGGATAGCGCCCCAATAAACGGCATATATCTGATTCAGCGAAAATGAAGCAAAAATTGCGATGGCATTGATGAGAAGTATCATCAATCCTCCCTCTCCCAGGTAGCCAAACTTGTATTTATACCCGTTCCCGCTCGCTGGCAACCTATGATAATCAACCTCATCTGATCAGCATACCCAGTTCCAGTCGCGGATCTCGGGCATATCCTCACCATACTGCCTGATATACCATTCGTGCTCGATCAACTTATCCCGCATCAATTGCTTGAGATATGCTCCCTTATAACCCAGAGCGGGTACGCGGTCCACCACGTCCATTACCAGATGAAAACGGTCCAGGTCATTGAGCACGGTCATGTCAAACGGAGTCGTCGTTGTGCCCTCCTCCTTGTAACCTCGAACATGCAGATTTTCATGGTTGGTTCGGCGGTACGTCAAGCGGTGAATGAGCCACGGGTAGCCGTGATAAGCAAAAATTATGGGCTTGCAGGTAGTGAACAGCGTGTCGAAATCGCGGCCGGATAGGCCATGCGGGTGCTCCTCTTTCGGCTGTAGCGTCATCAGGTCCACTACATTTATCACCCGTATCTTCAGCTCAGGAACGTGATGGCGCAGCAGGTCGACCGCTGCAAGGGTTTCCAGGGTGGGGACATCGCCGGCACAGGCCAGCACCACATCCGGCTCGCCATCCTGATCGTTGCTTGCCCAGGCCCAGATACCGATGCCGGCGGTACTGTGCGTAATTGCGGCGTCCATATCCAGCCACTGTAGCGCAGGTTGCTTCCCCGCCACGACAACGTTGATATAATTGCGCGAGCGCAGGCATTTATCGGTTATAACCAGTAGCGTGTTGGCGTCCGGCGGAAGATAGACGCGGATGATATCCGCTTTCTTGTTTACCACGTGGTCTATGAACCCGGGGTCCTGATGCGAAAAACCGTTGTGATCCTGGCGCCATACATGCGATGTCAGAAGGTAATTAAGCGAGGCGATTGGCCTGCGCCAGGGGATTTCCTTGGTAACCTTGAGCCATTTGGCATGTTGATTGAACATGGAATCAATGATGTGAATGAATGCTTCATAGCATGAAAATAAGCCGTGCCGGCCAGTCAGCAGGTAACCTTCGAGCCAGCCCTGGCATGTATGCTCGGAAAGAATTTCCATCACGCGCCCATCCGGGGAAAGATGCTCATCCTCCGGCAGGATTTGCGCCACCCAGGTTCTAGCCGTTACCTCAAACAAAGCACCAAGGCGATTTGAACTGGTTTCGTCCGCCCCCATCACGCGGAAGTTGCGGCTGTCCAGGTTGAGCTTCATGACATCGCGTAAAAATTTTCCCGTCTCCCGCGTGGCTTCGCCTACTACGGACCCTGGCGTGGGCACAGCAATGGCGTAATCGCGAAAATCCGGCATTTCCAGGTCTTTCAGTAGTTGGCCGCCGTTGGCATGGGGATTTGCGCCCATTCGCCGCTCGCCCTGCGGCGCCAGCGCTGCCAACTCCGGTACCAATGTTCCCTTGTCATCGAATAACTCTTCCGGCTTGTAGCTTTTCATCCAGTCTTCGAGCAGCTTCAGATGCCATGGCTTTGAACCGATCTCCGCAAACGGCACTTGGTGCGAGCGCCAAAAACCCTCGACTTTCTTGCCGTCGACTTCTTCCGGGCCGGTCCACCCCTTGGGGCTGCGCAAAACAATCATCGGCCAGCGGGCATATGTCGTTACGCCATTGCTACGTGCTTCCTGCTGAATTGCCCTGATCTTGCCGATCACGACATCCAGCGTAACCGCCATTGTCTGATGCATGAGTTCGGGGTCGGACCCTTCGACGAAATAGGGCTCATAACCATAGCCCATGAGCAGGCTCTCCAACTCTTCATGGCTGATGCGCGCGAGTAGCGTGGGGCCTGCAATTTTATAACCATTAAGGTGCAGGATCGGCAGCACCGCGCCATCATGGGCCGGATTCAGAAATTTGTTGGAATGCCAAGCGGCGGCAAGCGGTCCGGTTTCAGCTTCGCCATCCCCCACCACGCACGCCACGATCAGATCCGGGCTGTCGAAAGCCGCCCCAAAGGCATGCGACAGCGAGTAACCCAGTTCACCGCCTTCATTAATCGAGCCCGGCGTTTCCGGCGCCACATGGCTGGGAATGCCGCCGGGAAACGAGAATTGCTTGAATAGTCGTTGCATGCCTTTAGCATCGCGGGAAATACGGGGATAGAATTCGCTGTAGGTACCTTCGAGCCACGTATTTGCGACCATGGCCGGTCCACCGTGGCCGGGCCCGGCTATATAGAACATATTCAGGTCATATTTTTTTATGACACGGTTCAGATGTACATAAATAAAATTAAGCCCGGGCGTCGTGCCCCAATGGCCAAGTAATCGGGGCTTGATATGCTCAAGCGCGAGCGGCGCCTTGAGTAAAGGGTTGTCCAGCAGATAGATTTGTCCGACGGAGAGATAATTCGCCGCACGCCAATATGCGTTCATCTTGCGCAGATCATCTGCTGAGAGCGGCTTATTTTCAGGTGTGCTTATCGACCGGGTTTCGCTCATGATTTTCTCCTGTAATCGTTAATCCGCTTCGCGTTTCATTAAAGCGTCCGCCTCGCGTGCCAGGATAACCGCCTCATTTACGGGTGTAACCCAGACCTCAATCCGGCTGAAAGGGCTGCTGATGCACGACATTCCACTGGCACCGTAATTTTTTTGGGTATCGACTTCAATTCCGCACCAGTCCATGCCGGTCAAAATTTTTTCCCTCACTTCCGGCACGTTCTCGCCCACTCCGCCCCCAAAAACGATGGCTTCGGCGCCGCCCAATACTGCAAGATAAGCACCCACATATTTACGTGCCCGGTAACAATATAAATCCACCGCCAGCCGCGCAAGTTCATCTGGAGATCGTAACAACTCACGTATATCGGCACTGATCCCGGAAACACCCAACAGGCCCGAGCGCCCATTGAGCAATCGATCCAGTTGCTCCGGTGTCAGGCTTTCCTGACGCTGGAGAAATATGGTGAGACCCGGATCTATATCGCCTGAGCGCGTCGCCATCACGAGCCCCTCCAAGGGTGAAAATCCCATTGAAGTATCTCGCGGCAATCCGTTATCGATCGCCGTGATCGAACAACCGGCCCCGAGTTGCATCGAAATTATCCTCGCACTTCGCAAGGAACCTGGTTGAAGCGCCCGCCAGCTTTGCCACATTGACTTGTGCGCCAGCCCATGAAAGCCATACCTGCGCAATCCATGCTTTTCAGCAAGCTCATGCGGAATAGCATAAGCTCGCGCAGTTTTCGGCAGAGCCGTAAAAAACGCGGTATCAAACACCGCGACCTGGACAATGTCCTTCAACACCTCGCGGGTTGCGCGTATCCACCGCAGCGCGACGGGGTTGTGAAGTGGCGCCAGCAGCGCCAATCGCTCGATCTCCTGCTCGATTTTCCTGTCGATCAGGCATGGCGCGGTAAGATTCATACCGCCGTGAACCACTCGATGCGCTGCCACGGTAATTCCCCCGAGCGCATGTGTCTGCATGAATTCTTTCAGTACGCTCAATGGTTCGCCAACGGAAAGATCATGACGTATGCTCGCCACCTCCGTGAATGTGTCGCCATCGCAAACGAAGACCCCCAGGCGAACTGATGAACTGCCGGTATTAACGGTCAATATGATTGTGGTCATGGGCTCAAAAACATATCGCCAGTCGCGAGCCTTGGAAACGACCGAGACTGGACATCAGGCAACTTGATTCTCTGATTAAACACGATTGTGCATGGAAGTCTGTACGCCAGATTACATATGACACTCTATTTCGATCCCAGCCATAATCCACAGTGCTTCGGAACAACTGTTCAGGCTAAGGTGTACATCACTGCCGACAGCGATAAATCCTCGTATCAAAATAGTAAGTGACAAGATCGCACTTACGGCTTCGCTGGTGGTCAGAACACTGATGCCGACAATCATCGATCGATCGCTAAAATCAGCCACGTCTTTCGATGCGGTTCCCTTATCCGGGCAGTAATATGACGAGATTGTGATTAACGTTGGCAAACGCTTTCAGACAGGCGTATCCGATGCAATTTATGGAACATCCAGGTGAATCGATAATGCTATACTCTTCCTTTCACCGTCCTCTCAGGAGACCATCATGAAGAAAATATTGACCCTGCTGACTCTGGCCATTTTAAGCTTCGGATTGGCCGCCTTTGATGCCGAAGCAAGGCGCTTTGGCGGCGGCAAGAGCATTGGCAAGCAACGTGAAGCCATCAGCCCGCAAACGCCTCCCAAATCGGCGCAAACACCCCCTGCTGCGTCGGCACCCGCCGCGGCGGGCAATAGGTGGATGGGCCCGCTGGCTGGATTGGCTGCGGGAGGATTGCTGGCAGCATTATTCATGGGTGGCGCATTTGAAGGCATCAATATGATGGATGTGTTGATGCTGGCTGCGCTGATGGCTGCGGTTTTCTTCGTCGTGCGCATGATGCGCAAACCGCGGCAGGAACATTCGGCACGACCGATGCAGTATTCGGGCATGGGAGCAGGCCCCGGCAGTAGCGGGACCGCGACGGCGACAGAACACGCAACGGCACCGGGGGAAAGTACGGCAGCACCAGCCCAGGCACAAGCTGTTGCCAGCAAAACCGCGAATATTCCCGCGGACTTCCAGGTCGAGCCATTCCTGCGCAATGCAAAAACGTCATTCATCCGCTTGCAAGCGGCCAATGATGCCCGGGACCTGAGCGACATCCGGGAATACACTACGCCGGAAATGTTTGCGGAGATCAGCATGCAGATCTCCGAACGCGGCAATGAACCTCAAAGAACCGAGGTGATGGGTATCAATGCGGAACTGCTTGAGGTGGTTACCGAGAACAACACGGCCATTGCCAGCGTCCGGTTCAACGGGCAACTGCGGGAGTCTTCCAATCCACCGGAAGCATTTGATGAAATCTGGCACGTGCAGAAGAATATCAAGGACCCTGAATCCGTCTGGCTGTTGGCAGGAATTCAGCAAGTCTCATAGATCCGGCCGCAATGCTGGCATCCGTTGCGATAGCCCCGCTTAACCACTTGTTGCGCGGAGAGAGTTGGGCGCGTAAGCGGTTGCAGCTTCATGCAGGCAGGACGGCACGTTTTCGCCTCCCTCCCTTCCCTGACCTCGCCCTGACCATCCAGGCCAGCGGTGAGGTTTCGGCGGCGGCAAAGGGCGCGCTCGATGACGCCACCTTGACGCTTATTCCAGGTTTATTGCCACGCTTGCTTGCCCATGATGAAGATGCCTATCGCGAAGTCAGGATCTCGGGTGATAGCGAGTTTGCGGAAGAAATTCTCCTTATCGGAAAAAGCCTGCATTGGGATGTGGAGCAGGATATTAGCGGTGTAACGGGAGATATCCTCGCGCATCGGGTAGTGAAGGCCGGCGAAGGCCTGATGCACTGGCAAGCTGAAACCGCACGTAATTTATGGCAGACGCTGACGGAATATCTGACAGAAGAGCAGCCATTGCTTGCAAAATCAATGGATATGCACGAGCTTATTCATGAAATAAACACATTACGGAACCATGCCGCAAGTCTGGAAATGCGCGTGAACGCGTTGGATCGCTAAAAAGTCGGCTTCACGACAAACAAAATTGAGAAGATTACAGACGTACCACCATTCCTTGGCATAAATGCGTTTCTTTCGCCTTCTCAAAATACTCTCGGTAGCATTTCGTTTTGGCCTGGATGAATTTTTTCTGGGCCACGAGCGGCTTCGGTTTCTGCGGCCTGCTGTCAAGGTGGCGACGTTCTGGCGGCGGCTGGATAGGGCGCGAGGCGAACGCCTGCGCCTTGCGCTGGAAACCCTTGGCCCTATATTCGTCAAGTTTGGCCAGATGCTTTCGACTCGCCGGGATCTTCTGCCGCAGGATATCGCCGATGAACTGGCCAAGCTGCAAGATCAGGTCCCGCCGTTTCCCTCCAGTCTCGCCATCAAGACGCTGGAGCAGATCTATGGAAAACCGGTCACCGAGGTCTTTCTGGTCTTTGACGCAGAACCGGTAGCCAGTGCATCCATCGCACAGGTTCATCTGGCGGTGCTGCATGACGGAACGGAAGTTGCGGTCAAGGTGCTGCGACCGGGCATCGCTCCCATCATCGCACATGACGTGGCATTGATGGATTCCGGCGCTTTGCTGGTCGAAGCGCTGTGGCCCGACGGCAAGCGGCTTAAGCCGCGCGAGGTGGTGACCGAATTTGCCCGGCATCTGGACGACGAGTTGGATCTCATGCGCGAGGCATCGAACTGCAGTCAGCTGCGGCGTAATTTTCTGGATTCTCCATTGCTGTTAGTGCCCGAAGTTTACTGGGATTATTGCTATTCCGGCGTTATGGTGATGCAGCGCGTAAAAGGCATACCTATCAGCCAGGTGACGAAACTACGCGAGCAGGGAGTCGATATTCCAAGACTTGCCAGAGTCGGCGTGGAAATATTTTTTACTCAGGTATTTCGGGACGGTTATTTCCACGCCGATATGCATCCGGGCAATATCTTTGTTGGCCAGGACGGACGTTACATCGCGGTCGATTTCGGCATAATGGGAACGCTCACCGACGAGGACAAAAATTATCTGGCGCAGAATTTCCTGGCATTTTTTCGGCGCGACTACAAGCGTGTGGCCGAGGCGCATGTGGAGGCGGGGTGGGCGCCGAAAAATACTCGCGTTGATGATTTCGAAACTGCGATTCGTGCCGTATGCGAACCCATCTTTGACAAGCCGCTGAAGGAAATTTCCTTTGGCCGCGTGCTGCTGCGGCTGTTCCAGACATCACGCCAATTTAATGTTGAAATCCAGCCGCAGCTGGTAATGCTGCAAAAAACCTTATTGAATATCGAAGGGCTGGGGCGCGACCTCGACCCCGATCTCGACCTGTGGACGACGGCGAAGCCCTACCTGGAAAACTGGATGGCCGAACAGCTTGGCTGGCGCGGGCTAACTCGGCGGCTGGCCAAGGAAGCATCGAGCTGGGCAGTCATCATGCCGCAGTTTCCACGCTTGCTGCATCAGGTTTTAAATGAAAATCGCACACAGGCGATGGACGAAAAAATAACCGAAATACTCACCGAACAAAAACGCCAAAGCCGCTTATTCGCTGCTATTGCAGCGATACTGGCAGCATTGCTGCTGTGGCAGACATGGCACTGAAACGCTAGCAGCCTGTCGAACTCGAAGAATCGCAGCGAAAGTGGCTGGGCGAGGGCAGATTTTGCGGATTTGAAGGCCAATAGCTATTCTATTGGCCGAAAAAGCAGCGAAATATAAACCAGCCAGACGCTTTTGCAGCCGATTTCCTTTAAGTCCGACAGGCTGCTCCAGGTCTCCAAGCTCCTTGTCCGCGTGTACGCGCGGGTTGTCGTCCCGACAAATTTCCCGCATTCACCACCGGCCCTACTCTGCCTATACTCCGGCTAGCCTATAAGCATATCGATGCATGTGGATCGGGAGCGGCAGGCGGAACAAATTTTGGTAAAATTCCTGTCTTTTGTCTTTTAACCGGCACGACAATGGCACTACTTGAAATCCGTAATGTCACACGGCGCTTTGGCAGCTATACCGCGGTCGATAATGTCAGCATCAGTGTGGAGTCGGGTGAATTCTTCACGCTGCTGGGGCCATCGGGTTGTGGTAAAACGACGCTCCTGCGGATGATAGCCGGGTTCGATCTTCCGGATTCAGGCCAAATCCTGTTGGACGGAAGAGACATGGTCGGCACGCCGCCGGAAAAACGCCCGGTCCATACCGTATTTCAAACATACGCGTTGTTCCCGCATATGACCGTAGCGGACAATATTGCGTTTCCGCTCAAGATGGCTGGTAAAAAACCACATGAAATAAAAACCAGCGTAGCGGATGCCCTGGACAGCGTACACCTGTCGAATTTCAGCAACCGTTTCCCCAATGAATTATCGGGTGGGCAGAAACAGCGAGTGGCGTTTGCCAGAGGATTAGTCAACCGCCCCCGGTTGTTGCTGCTGGATGAACCATTGGGTGCACTCGATGCCAAATTGCGCGAGGAAATGCAGATGGAGTTGATCAATCTTCAGAAAGAAGTTGGGGTAACATTCGTTTTTGTTACCCATGCCCAGAACGAAGCGCTGGCGCTGTCACATCGCATCGCGGTGATGAACCGCGGCAATGTCGAACAAATCGACGAACCTTCCAAAATCTATGGTTTTCCCAGAAATCGCTTTGTTGCGGATTTTATCGGCAAGATCAGCATGATGAGCGCACAAGTCCTGGAGGCTTCGCCTACCCATTTGAGACTTGATGTAGGCGAAGTGGGGGAAATTACAACCGCCGGCAAGGAAGGTATCAAACCCGGCGATAAAGGTACGATCGCGATTCGTCCCGAACAGGTATTGATTTCCCACCCCTCGGAGGAACCACGCCTGAAAAATCATTTCCTCGGTAAAGTACGTGATTTTTTATATGTTGGAGATGTTACCACCTATATCGTTGAGCTCGCCAATGGCGCCGATATAGAGGCTTTGCTGCCTAATTCCGCACCTGGACGCGCAAAGTTTTTCGAGGTAGGGGATCCAGTAAGCGTCTCATGGCATCACGACGCCGGTATTTTTCTCAATGACTAAAGAAGAAGCCAATGCGCCTCGCGCTGCCCGATTTCTGGTAAGCGGACCGCCGCTATTGTTCCTGGTCGTATTCTTCGTCGCTCCCAGCCTGATCATGATTCTCACCTCGTTCCGCTTTCCGGGCGAGTTCGGTGGCCTGGCACCCATCACTGCACCCGCGGGCGCGGACCACGGCGAATACGGCCTTACCGCCGAAGCTTACCAGTTTTTTTTCAGCAACATTCTTTACGCGGAAATTTTTCTCAAATCCTTCGGCGTTGCGTCGGCAACCACCCTCATTTGTCTTGTTATGGCCTATCCGCTGGCAGTGCTGATCGCGCGCAGTGAAAAACGCTTCCGAAACCTGATGGTGCTGCTGGTAGTGTTGCCATTTGCCAGTAATTTTCTCATCCGTATTTATGCCTGGATGATTATTCTTGGGCCTGAATCCGGGCTCAGCCATTTCATCAATGCTATTCTCGGCGCATTCGGGATTGCCCCTGTGACGTTGTTGTTCTCGCCGTTTGCCGTATTGATCGGCATGGTATATGTACACCTGCCGTTTATGGTGCTGCCGCTTTATACCAACCTGGAAAAGCATGATCCCTCGCTTCTGGACGCCGCACAGGATCTGGGCGCCAACGGCTGGCAGCGGTTCTGGCGCGTCACGTGGCCGCTATCCCTGCCCGGCGTTTTTTCGGGTTCGGCACTCGTATTCATCCCGGTACTCGGCATGTTCGCGGTGCCGGACATACTCGGCGGTACGGGCGACATTCTCATCGGCAATCTGATCAAGGATCAATTCCTCGGCACCCGTGACTGGCCTTTTGGTTCAGCGCTATCAATCATGCTGACGCTGGCGGTGCTATCCGTCGCCGGGTTGACCGCCTGGTTCGCTCGCTCGGCCACCGGGCGGCGCGCGGCATAGCATGAGCCGCACCAATATCTGGCTTTGGTCCGCAGCCGGCGTGATTTACGCCTTCCTGTACGTTCCGCTGGTTATCGTGGTTTTGTATTCGTTCAACGATTCAAAGCTGAATGCCGAGTGGGTGGGATTCACATTGTCCTGGTATAAGACACTGTTCCAGAATACGGAAATGCTCACCGCCGCGCGCAATTCGCTGATCATCGCGCTCAGTGCAAGTTTCAGCGCAACCCTGCTCGGTACGATGGCTGGCCTGGCGATACATCGGTATAAGCTCAAGGTCTTGCCGATATTGGTGTTCACGCCGGTGGCGATGCCCGAAATCCTTCTGGGCGTATCGCTGCTTTTATTCTTTTTGCAGGTGCTTAATTTAACGCTCGGCATGGTGTCCATCATCATTGCGCACACGACATTTTGTATCGGTTTCGTTGCCATCATCGTACGGGCGCGGCTCCAGGGCATGGATGAAAGTATTTTTGAAGCCGCGCGCGATCTCGGCGCCTCTCCCTGGCAGACTTTTCGTCTTGTCACCTTGCCGTTGATCATGCCCGCCGTGGTTGCCGGTGCATTGATGTCGTTTACCTTGTCCATCGATGACTTTGTCATTACATTCTTTACCAAGGGGGTGGGTGAACCGATTCTCCCCATCCATATCTATACGATGATAAAGGTTGCGGTGACGCCGGAAGTGAACGCCATCTCCACATTATTGATGCTGCTCACGCTGGTCATGATCATCATTGCGGCCAGGCTCGAATCGCATGCTTCATCAAGCGCGAACGCAACGTCGCGCGAGACGGGATGATGAATACGCGGTGCATCCATCCAGCGCCGGTTGCATCGTTCCTGTTCCTGCTTGCCTGGCTGGTGTTGTTCACCACGGGCTGCGCGAAACAGGATCAGGATGTTGTCTTCTCCAGCAAGGAAAATGTCCTGCATCTATTCAACTGGAATAATTACATCGCGCCGGAAACGATTGGACGCTTTGAGAAATCCTGCAATTGCAAGCTTTCCCAGGATTATTATTCCGATAATGAGGAAATGCTGGCAAAGCTGTCGGCAGGTGCGACCGGCTACGATCTCATCATTCCCACCGGCAATGCTATGGATACCCTTATTCGCCAGGGCGCCCTGAAACCACTGGATAAATCCTTGTTGCCCAATCTCGGAAATATCAATCCTGCATACCTCGACACACCATTCGATCCGGGCAATAAATATTCCGTTCCATATGCCTATACGCTTACCCTGCTCGGCTTCAATCAGGAGAAAATAAAGAGTCTTGGCCTGCCTACCGACACTTGGGCAGTCATTTTTGAGCCGAAATATCTCGAAAAAATAAAAGGGCGCGTAACGGTACTCGACAGCCAGCGCGAACTGATGGCTGCGGCGCTGAAATATTTAGGCTATTCGGTTAACGATACCGATGAAAAACACTGGAAAGAAGCAGCGAACCTGATCGTGCGCGCCAAGCCTTACTGGGCGGCCTTCAGCAATACCAGCTATATCAAGGAGCTGGCGGTTGGCAATTTGTGGGTGGCGCAAGGATATTCCAACGATATGTTCCAGGCAGCGCTTGATGCCAGAAATACCGGGCGGAAATTCACGATCGGCTATTCGACTCCGAAAGAAGGCGCAGTTCTGGCACTCGACAGCATGGTACTGCATCGAAGTGGAAGCCGTCCCGACCTCGCCCATCAATTCATCAACTTCATGCTGGAGGGGAAAAATTCCGCCGAGCTCACCAATCTCATCGGTTCCGGCAATCCCAACATGGATGCAATACAATATATCCAGGCAGAAATCGCGAACAATGGAGCCATATTCCCAGCCCCTGAAATGCTGAACCATCTCGAAATGCTGCGGGACCTGGACCGCAAACAACGCCGCGTGTTAAGCCGCTTATGGACCGAAATAAAATTGAGATAGACAGCACAATCCAGAATAATAAAGAAGAGATCGTGAAAGACGGTAGTGGTTTGTTCCAGGCCAGGCTCGTTTTCGCCCTTCTCGAAAGTATCTGCTAAGCAAGCCGTGCGGGGCAATAACTCCCATTAACTCATCAGTGGAAGAAATAATCGCTGTTCCGTATAATAATTTTGATTCATTATTTCTCATCCCGTTGAACATATTATGAGCTACTACCTGCGGCATGTATTTTTCTGCGTAAACCAGCGCGAGCCAGGAACTTTGTGCTGTAACAATTATGGCGCTCAGGCCATGCGTGATTATGCCAAGGAGCGAATCAAGGCCCTTAAGCTCGACAGCAAGAGCAGGAGGATACGGATTAACAATGCAGGTTGTCTCGATCGTTGCAACGAAGGTCCGGTTATCGTTGTCTATCCCGAAGAGGTCTGGTATACCTATGTGGACAAAGAAGATATTGACGAGATCATCGAAGAGCATTTGAAAAACGGACGTATCGTCGAGCGATTGCGAATCTAGCAGCCTGTCGGACTTGAAGAATCGCAGCAAAAAATTGACTGGGTGAGGGCAGATTTTGGGGATTTTGAGGCCAATAGTTATTCTATTGGTCGAAAAAGCAGCAAAAATATGAACTGGCCAGGCGCTTTTGGAGCCGATTTCCTTTAGGTCCGACAGGCTGCCAGGGCAGGCAACAAACGTATTTTCCATTTATCTTTTATATTGGAAAGCATACTGTTGAATTCACACATTCCCCAGAAATTATTCATTGATGGCCCGGCGGGAAAGCTGGAAACGGTTCTGGCGGAACCGGATTTCCGCTACCGTCGTGGCTTTGCCATTATTGCGCATCCCCATCCATTATATGGTGGGACAATGAATAACAAGGTGGTCCATACCCTATTCAAGGCGTTTCTCGAGTTGGGATTTGTCACAGTCAAATTCAATTTTCGCGGTGTGGAACAAAGCGAAGGCGAACTTAACTCAGGCAAGGACAATGGGGCAGGTGAAACCGAAGACGTGCTCGCAGTTGTTGAAACCATCAGAAACCAATTCGCCGCCTCCTTTGATACCCCTCCGCTATTACTGCTGGCGGGCTTCTCCTTCGGAGGGGCGATCCAGGTGTATGCGGCGCAACGGCTCAAACCACAGATAGTGGTATTGGTCGCTCCCGCTGTTGGGCGGCTCAACGCGCCCCACCTCGCCCAACCGGATATTAAAGGCGATATTGAAAGCACCAGGCAGGTCCTGATCATACAAGGCGATCAGGACGAAGTGGTTCCCCTTCAAACTGTTCTGGATTGGGCTGCCCCGCAGGAACTACCTGTGGTGGTCGTGCCCGGCGCGGAACATTTTTTTCATCGCCGGTTGCATATCCTCAAACGCATCATTCTCGATTCATGCTGATCTTGAAGGAAGCCGGAAGGTTAGCGCAGGCGGCCATGGGACTTTATGGATGGGCTGGCGCCAGCCCCCTGGAATACGCCTGGATTGGCACGCTAACGCCAGCTTCCTTTCTTTTTACCGGCTCATATGCAAGTGAGCATCATCGACCGGAAGTCATCAAAGAATCCCATTTTTTTTGACATGTTGGGGATTTTTTTACCTGCATCGACAAATTTATCCTGGTCCCGGAAATTGCGATTATCAAAAATCGTGAGATTGGCGTTGGGGCCGACCTCGAGGCTGCGAACCTTATTTTCCCAGTTGAAGCCGAAGGGCCCGGTCATCACCGGTAATTCGACGGGGCCGACCAGCAAAAAGCTATCGCCGCTATAGTCTTTCTTATCGTATAGCTTCACCCAGCACCCGCTATTCGTCGACATATCGCTCGATACCTCCACGGGAACCATCATTAGCACCGGTACCTCAACGATGGTTCCTCCCTCATTTTTCCTCGTCTGTGAATTTTGTTTGCTTTTTTCCGCATGCTTCGATTTCTCGCTCGCATTGGATTTGTCGATCGAGTCTTGCGCATAAACACCAGACCCGGCATATAGCCCAAACACCGCCGCAATGGCGACCAGGAAATTACGAGGGTTCTTTATCAGAATATTCATATTCTTCTCCTTAAAAGAATGGTTGAAAGATTGACGCTCGAGTGAGATCGACCGTGCAAATCACACTGCTGAGGTCCGCCTCTACACCCAGGGTATCCTATGTGATAGCGCAGCTATTTATCTCGGCGCCTATTGCGGCGGATACCGTGAACAGCACGACGAACAGAACAAGGTGATGGGGTCATTTTTCCCCGGATTTCAAGAAATCTAAAAGAATTTTATCGACGGCTGTGTCGTACTTCCGTGTGTTAGCACACTAACAAGAAAACGAATCAGCGAAGCGATAAGCTGGGGCTGGAAAAATATAACTTAAGAAATTGAAACCGGCGAAGGCGGCGTTGCCAGCCTGATCTTATGAATATTGAGGCGGAGGCAGAAGCAGAAGGGGTCAATTGATCTTTCCAAAGAAAACGGTTTACACTAATCCGTAGATTTTTGCGTACCGTTGCCAAATGATGTGGAAGAAATTCCCCAAAAATCCTCGAGGAAATCCTTATGCAGCGTTTACTCATCATTCTCGGGATACTGCTGGTGGTTGCGGGCGTTGCATGGCCGTGGTTATCGAAACTACCGTTCGGGCGGTTGCCGGGGGACATTACCATCGAGCGGGAAAACTTCAGACTCTACTTTCCGCTGACGACAGGCTTGCTGGTGTCCTTGTTTCTATCGTTACTGCTATGGTGGTGGTCTCGTAAATAGCGGTCTTTTTTGAGGGGGGTATGAACAATTGGATTTATATGAAGCAATGGTGTACTGGTTCGTCAAGGAATTTGTAAAGGCCATCCTGGGCCTCGGGCTTGTGCTGGGTGTCGTCGTCTTCTTATGGTGGATCAATACCGAGGACTGAACTATCGGTATATTTCGTATATTTTCAGTGCAATTCGATTAAATGACGCGCTAGCTGACTCATCTCCAGTTTTTCATTTTCTTTCTTACCTTCCTTTCTACTCCCCTTTTTACGTTCTTCAGGTAGCTCGCCCTTGATCGCATTTCTTGCCAGGATCTGCTCCGGCAACGGCTGGGCCCGGTCGATGAGGGGCTTCAGGATGGGCAAGAGATGTTTCATGACTTGCGTAGAAAGCGCCGAGGTAAACGTGTAGTTAGCGGCGTCCGCCCCGGGCACGAATGCAGTCATCGTTCCGAAAAAACGGTCTCCGATGAAGAAGACAAAAGTGGCGGAGCGATTTACGACGCGCGATTCCTTGATGACGCCCGGCGAAGAAAACGTGATATGACGATGGTCGCCCGTCCCTGTCTTTCCGCCAATCGAAATTTCAGCCCCATCCTCTTCCACAATGGCTCGCGCCAACCGCGAAGCTGTACCTCTCTCGACCACATCTGTCAGTACGCCACGCACTGCCGCGGCCAATTCTGGAGAAAACATTTTTTCTCCTTGAATGGGCGCTCGTTCGACCATTGTCTCAAAAGGGGTGCCGGCTCCGAAACGCAAGCGTTCAATTAGTACAGCTGGCATTCGCACGCCATCGTTCAGAACGATACCCATCAATTCCGCAAGCGCGGCGGGATGATCGGCGGAACTCCCAATGGCTGTGGCAAGCGAGGGCACCAGCGAATCGAATGGATAGCCGAGGCGTTTCCAGCTACGATGAATTTCGAGAAATGCTTCAAGCTCCAGAAGACCGCGAATCCGCACATCCTGCGAATTCTTGTGTATGGTCTTGAACAACCACTGGTAGACAGCGATTCGCTCGTCCGTGCTCGCCGCGATCACGTCCTTGTACTGGGCAAGTGGATGGGAATTCAGGTAGCGTACCAACCATAATTCCAGTGGGTGGACGGTTACTACGTAGCCCTGATCGGCCAATGAATATTTGCCTGGTGCATACGCCTCATACAGATCTTGAACCATTGTCGGGGTCACACGTTTAAAGCCGGGCAGATACGGCGCCATGAATTTCTCGAACTCTGCAAGGGTAGACTCCGGATAAACATAACGGTGAGCGGCCGCCAAACGACGCGGCGTGTGCCGAAAGCTGGAGAAAAGCAACTTGCTGATCCCGCCCGGCTCGGTTGTTTTACCTTTGTACTTGAGATAAAAACGATTGATGAATTCCGTGCCTTCCTTGTCTGCAAAGCGTCTGAGGTACTCCACGCGGCCCGAATTTCCGACGTCCTTGAGTATCCTGGCTGATGAACCTCCTACCTGAAACATGTGATAGCGCACGATATCGCGCATCAGGCGAATATAGACAAGATTGACTGAATTCTTCGTCGCTTCACGTACGCTCATGATCTTGCGGTCGTCTTCATGCTTGAAATTATGAAAGACGTGCGAGCCGCCGCCGGTAAAGAACCGCTCTTCCGAATTAGCCGAGTACTTGCGCTCGAGAGCGGCATCCAGCATGGATGCCAAACTCTTGTCCCTGCTTTGCAAGAGATAACCGATCGCCCAGCGGCTGAGAATATCGCCGGGGTCAACCTCTTGTCCATTAAGTACTTTCGGTGCCAGCGTCGCATATTTATTATGCAGCGCTTCCACAATTTCGAGATAGGTCACCAATGTCCGCAATTTTGCGGTGGAACCCAGATCCAGCTTGGTCCCCTTGTTGATGTCCAGTGGTTGTTCAAAATTATCCGCCAGGATTCGAAACTTGGCGCCTTGCGGCGTCAATTCAGAAAGCGTGAAGCTGTAGATGATCTTTCCCGGATCTTCCGTACCCAGCAGGCGCTGCCCATAGAGCCCGGCAGCCTGCGCATGTTCCACATCCTTTAACTCGCGCAGCATATCGGTGGTTTTTTTCTGTAGCTCCAAGTCAAGAGTGCTTTGCACTGACAGATCCAGGCGGTCCAGGTCATACATGCGCTGCAACCCGAGCTGAGAGGCGAGTTGCACGCGAACAGCATTGACAGCCTTCTTCGAAGCAAAATTCCGGCCTTCTTCCGGAGAGCGCGCAACACGAAAATTCAGCGGCAGCTCAAGCGCCGCATCCCGAAGGCGCGCCGGTATCACGCCAGCCTGAGCCAGCACCCTCAGATAACTGTCGGTAAGTTCACCCAGTTCTTTTCGCCCCGCTATCAGGTAATAGGAAGGTCTACGCTGCGCAATCATCAGGCTCAACACGTGCTTGTAGAGGCGCGCCTTCTCGGTAAGCGCATCTCCTTGTGCAAACCGTGAATTAAGGATGTGATTGGTTTCGTCGAAGTCCAGGCCATACCACGCCCACAGGCCATCTCCAATCCCGTTCGTTTCTCCGAAACCTGCGGCTGCCGAAAGCGGGACTGTATTAAGGTAATCCACCAGGATCTGCTTGCGCGTGGGCAATGTGTATTCCCCCTGCAGATAAGTGCGCACGGATGCGGACGCAATCTGTTGAAGCTTATCCGTTGCATTCAGCGTCATTCCGTTGGGAGAGTGGCGGTATTTTTCAATTTGCGTTGCCAGCGTGCTGCCCCCTGATACGTCGTGCTCGGGACGAAAAAGCTGAATCGCCTTATCCAGCACTGCCCTGCCCAACCGGTTCCAGTCGACGGCCGGATTTTTTTTCGGCTGAGTCAGGTCCAGCAATTCGCGATTTTCGATAAACGTCAGGCTATTCGCCACTACAGGCGGCACTGACTGGAAATCCGCGTAAACACGTGCCGGAAACGCAGCGCGATACAATGGCTCGCCATCGTCGGCAGTTATTTCCAGACCGGCCTGGGATTTTTCGCGGTAAGGAATAAACAGGCCCTGCGCGACAAGTTCCTCCATGCGTGCAGAAATCCGCGCCTGCGCATGAACCTCAAAACCGTGCTTTGCCAGATGCTGAAGCAATTCCGGAAGGCGACTATAACCCAGGCGGATGTCATAAGGACCCGCTTGCGGGAAATGCGGCTGGTCGCTTGGACCGCTTTTCATTTCCCAGCGCAGATCATCGGCCAAATTCCACAATTGCCGTGCTTGATAGGAAGACGTTGTAACCTCCCGGTAAAGAAGGAAGGCTGCAATAACAAGTGCGGCGAAAAGCAGAGTCAAAACAGCAAAGGCAAAAAACCTGAGAATGCGCCTCACGATGGAGTCATCAAAAATAATAAAGCACTAAAGATTCCTGGAAGACAGTAAGCCACAAGATTTACAAGTATAGGGAAGAGAAATCTTTTCCGCGGCCGTATTTGAGGGGTAAAAACCCACCAAATCGAAAGGAAACGGTACATATCGATTACATTGACGACAGCGCTTTCATAGAACAGGACTCTAATCGCAATCAAAAAATACGGATGACGGTGCATGATGCGCTGAGCTTTCTATTGCTCTGCTGAAGCGGGCTATCTGGTTTGTGTGGTTTTATGCGAAAATTCGATTCTTGCCAGTCCTGCTCGTCCGGAAAGATCCGGCAGAGGTTTGCATGCTGCCTTATAGTTTCCGGTTACCGAATATGACAGGATATAATCTCGTCCGGCAAATAAAGGACGGTGGGCTGCGCCAAAACGCTACGAAGCCCAGATAGCACAAAAAATAATGTATTGCGCCCCTTCGCTCCTGAAGACGAACGTCCAGGAGATCAATCTCCGGTAAGAGTCCATCTACCGGACCAATGGAATATTCGATGGAATTCCTTAACCTCCTGCTGAAGACTATTACGCTTCGCCCCTATGTATTTGTGTTCCTTGCCGGGTTTCTCTTCTCCGCCAGCAGGCTGATCGGCTGGCGCAGGACAGCCTGCTTCATGGCTATTACATACACTGTGGCGCTTCTGTGCGAACTCTCTTCCACTCGCACCGGGGTTCCTTTCGGCTGGTATTACTATACCGGTTCAACGGTCGGGCAGGAATTGTATATCGCGGATGTCCCCGCCATGGATTCTCTCTCGTTTCCCTTTCTTCTCTATGCGAGCTATTGCATGGCGCTGGCTTTTCTCCTGCCTGCTACCAGCACAGACCCCCGTCCCGGTATGAGCATGATCCGGATGGGGTTTCCCCTTGCAGCCAGAACCGGCTGGCCGGTAGTGGTACTCACCATTCTTTTTTTCATGTTCATCGATGTCGTCATCGATCCGGTCGCGCTCCGCGGCGAGCGGTGGTTCCTCGGGCGAATATACTACTATCCTGATCCTGGCACGCATTTCGGCATCCCGATAGCCAATTATATTGGCTGGACTGTTGTGGGCTTTCTCTCTCTTCGCGCCTATCTTCCTCTCGATCGCAAACTTCAGGCTGAAGCCAGCCTCTTCCCTGCCCCATCGGTGACCGGACGCGTGCTGCTCGGTTGCGGTTTATATTATGGGGTATTGATCTTCAATCTCGTCATCACTTTCTGGATTGGAGAATCGCTTCTGGGCGTTACGGGCCTGTTCATTTATCTACCGATCACCGTACTGCTTGCCCTTCGACTCCTTGGTCACCCGCCGGCAAACGGATAAGGCGTAAAGTCTTTCCTCCTTCTTCTCCATCGAACCCTGCGGTGATCATCGCAATATGGACGATCGCGGCAATAATCCTGAATCCGGCAGGTGGACGGAGTGGAGTGAGCTTACCAGGAAGATGAAGCGCACGGGGTACGAAAAATTCCTTCCGGTATGGCGCTCAGTTGGTAAACGAATTGGCAAATGCGCTGAAAAATAGCAGTCAACAGTCGGATTCAGGATAATACCTGAACGATCCGTAAGGACGATATAATGCCTTCCCATGGCAGCTTGAAAGAAATATTTCCATCTTATAAAAATTGGAGTGCACAAAATGAAAAAAATGGTCTTGGTGCTAGCTGTTTCCGCATTGGTGAGTTTGGTTGGTTGCTCGAAGACGGATAATTACACGCCGGCCGAGAATGTCAGCGGGGAGGACATATTTTATACAAACTGTACAAAATGCCATAAACCGGAAAGCGGCAGCGTGATGGTTATAAGCACCGCGATGGCGAACAAGGACGCCATCATTCAGAAAGTTCAGAAAGGAAGCATGGGGATGACCGCGTTTCCCAATATTAAAGGCGAACCGGCGCAACGTCTGGCGGAATTCGTCGTGGCAAATAGCAAAACCAAGTAGCTTGACCATTGGCTAGCCCTTATTCGCACTGATGGTGTAGCCATGCCAAAAGCGGATGACATGGCGGATAAAGCAAAGGGATTATGTGACGCCGCCGCTGTAGGCTTAGGGAGTACGCTCCTCGTCCATTACATTGGGAGTCGCCGGGCATTGACATGGTTATTGTAAAGTGGGCACTTGTTGTCATTGCCGTTGTCGTCATTACGGGGTTGCTTGCCGGTCAACTCGGGCTACTCAAAGGCACGCCGCCCACCGATCTGGGCGTGCATGACGGAAGACTCAAGCCTCCCTCGAAAACACCTAATAGCGTGTCGAGCCAGGCGTCGCTTTACCCCGATCATCCCCAACGCGCTTATGCCGAGATCGCACCGCTGCCGCTGAAAGGCGATCCGGACACCGCACTGGACCGCATCGCCGAGGTTATCAGGACAATGGATGGCGCCAAGATAGTGAAAAGAGAGCCTGACTACCTCTATGCACAGTTCACTACCCGGCTCATGAAGTACGTGGATGATGCCGAGTTCTGGTTCGATCCGGCGGCCAAGGTGATTCAAGTTCGCTCCGCATCCCGCTTGGGAAAATCGGATCTCGGCGTGAACCGCGAGCGCATCGAATCCATTCGTCATAAACTCGGCTCCTCTTGAATTGTTGAGCCGCTGCCAAAATGGCTGGGTTCTCCATAGTGTTGCCTATCGTCAAAAAAACGTCTGAAGTCTGAGTAAGCCCACGTGACGTATTGCCCTGATAGGGAAATAACCTGTTTCCAATCGCTCTTCCTTAAACATGACGGCTGCGCTCCGCCCGGCCTACCGGGTTCTACTGGTATTTTTCATACTAGCGGCATTGTTGGCAGGTGGTAGCTGGCTGGTGCTGCGTGGTAGCTTGCCGCAATATGCCGGCACAGTAAATGTAAATGGCCTGTCTGCCCCAGTCACTGTTGAGCGCGATGCGCTGGGTAGCGTAACTTTGCGTGCGCAGGATCGCCATGATCTGGTTTGGGCGCTCGGTTATGCCCATGCGCAGGAACGCTTCTTCGAAATGGATCTGATGCGACGACAAGCAGCCGGTGAATTGGCTGAGCTGTTCGGACCGGCAGCCCTGCCGGCCGACCGAAAAGCGCGGAAGCACCGTATGCGCTCGCGTGCATCGGCGATATTGCAGGAATTGCCGACCAGCCAGCAGCAACTGCTCGACGTATATCGTGATGGGGTAAATGAAGGACTGAATGCGCTCACTACGCGACCGTTCCCCTATCTGCTGACGCGCATGCTCCCGGTTGCATGGCGCAGCGAAGATAGCATACTGGTCGTCAATGCGATGTATTTCACGCTGAATGACGGAAGTAATTTTCGCGAGCTTGCATTCTCTACCATGCATGCAACATTACCCGAAGCGGCCTACCGATTTCTCACCGCCGGTGGGGGTGACTGGGATGCGCCGCTTATTGGCACCGCATCCCACTGGCCGCGAACTCCATCCGCTAACGAGCTCGACCTGCGCAAGCTAGACCCCGGCCTTTTGCGCGATACCGAGGATCACAGCGATGACCTGCCTGGCAGCAATAGCTTTGCCGTGGCCGGCGAATTGGCTGCGGGCGCGGCACTGGTCGCCAACGACACGCATCTGGAACTGCGTGTTCCAAATATCTGGTTCCGTACCCGTTTGATCTACCCGAACTTGCGGCGCCCCGGATTTGACAATGACATTATCGGTGCCAGCCTTCCGGGGACACCCGCAATCGCAGTGGGTTCGAATCGCCATATCGCCTGGGGTTTTACAAACAGTTATGGCGATTTCACGGACTGGGTGCGGGTCAGGCTGGATCCGGCGGATAAGTCAAGATACCGCAACGCAGCCGGCTGGAATTCCGTCACTGTTCATCGTGAAACCCTGCATGCGCGCGGCGCACCGGATGAGGTCCTGGATGTTTATGAGACCGAGTGGGGACCGATACTCGCCACTGATCACGATGGCGTACCCCTTGCGCTCGCCTGGACAGCGCACCGGCCCGGCGCGATCGATATGGAGCTCGCCCAACTGGATGGGGCGGAAACCGTGGATGAAGCCGTCGTGATCGCGCAGAATGCGGGTATTCCCGCCCAGAATTTTATTGTCGGTGACCGAAAGGGCAATATTGCCTGGACTATCGCCGGGCGTATTCCAGTTAAAACCGGTGGTTATGATCCAACAATGCCGGCAGACTGGAGCGTGCCGGGTATGGGATGGAGCGGCTGGCTCAAGCCCGCCCAGTATCCATTGATCGTTAATCCGCCCGAGCACCGCCTGTGGACGGCGAATGCACGTACTGTCGACGGCCTCATGCTCGACCGGCTCGGCGATGGAGGCTATGACCTCGGTGCCCGCGCGAAGCAGATCCGCGATGGCTTACGCGGAAGCGAGCATTTCTCACCCGCAAGCATGCTGGCAATCCAACTGGACGATCGCGCGTTATTCCTGGCGCGCTGGCGGAGACTTCTCGAGCTGACGCTAAACCATGCAGAAGCGGTGCCTTGGCAGACCGAAATGCAGCAAGCGCTCCGCGATTGGGACGGACATGCCTCGACATCGTCGGTTGCCTATCGTCTGGTCCGCGCATTCCGCCGGGAGGTTACTAACAGGGTACTTGACGGTTTTGCGGCAGCAGTGCGCAATGACGCCCCGGATTTCGTGCTGCCAAAGTTGAATCAGGCCGAACACGCTGTGTGGACTTTGATCGAGCAGCGTCCACAACACTTGTTGCCGCCTGTTTATACCGATTGGGAAGACTTGCTGGGCAGCTCTGCCAGACGCGTGGCGGAACGTATGCGAAGCCAACCGGGCGGTATCGCGGCTCGTAGCTGGGGTGAGCGTAACACTGCCCGCATCAGACACCCGCTCAGCCGTGCTCTGCCCGATTTTATCGACGTATGGCTGAATATGCCCAAGGATGAACTGCCCGGCGACAGCAATATGCCGCGGGTGCAGGGACCAAGCTTCGGCGCCGCAAATCGTTTTGCAGTTGCCCCCGGTAATGAAGAGCAAGGTTATTTCGAAATGCCCGGCGGACAGAGCGGGCACCCCTTCTCACCTTATTATGGCAGCGGGCATGCCGATTGGGTTAACGGCATACGGACTCCATTTCTTCCGGGACCACCCGAACAGACACTGCACCTGCATCCGCTTGCGAAAACCCCATAATTGGTGGTTGGGCACCTCGTTACTCTAGCCCCATGAATGCCAGCTCCAGCTCATTCCAGGGCTTAAGCGTTTTCTCTTCATGGATACAGATGTAAATGGGGCACATCCAACTCCAATGTACCAAAATGATGCCTCATCAGCAGCCGTGACTCGCACTCATTTGACAACCGACTGGGCGTTGTCTATATAAATAAAGAATAGGCACTTTTGGTATTCCTGCTTCAGCTTTCTTTGTACAGCTTTGTATAGCCTGGTATAACCCGACTCCCAGGAGCTATCATGAACAAGTTTTTTCCATCTTGCTCGCTGCAGCTTTTGCCGCTACCGTCTGGATACCACCTGCTCTTGCGCAGTTGCAAACCCAAATTGTCGCCACCGGTTTAAACCGCCCCTTGTTCGCCACTTCACCCAATGGCGATTCACGGCTATTCATTGTAGAGCAGGGTGGATTGATTAAAATCCTCGAGAACGGGACGGTGCGTCCCACTCCATTTCTCGATTTGTCCAGCTCGGTCAATACCGACGGCGAGCGCGGCCTGCTCGGTATGGCGTTTGATCCGAATTTCGCGACCAATCGGCGCTTTTATGTCGATTACATAGAAAGGACCACGCTCAACACGGTGGTCGCCACTTATCAGGCCAGCACGGGGCAGCCTAACATAGCAGATGCCGCAAGCCGGCAAACGGTGATCACTATCGCTCAACCTGCCGGGCTCAACAATCACAAGGCAGGCTGGATCGGTTTTCGCCCCGGCGAGGCCGCGAACCTTTACATCGGCACCGGCGACGGCGGAGCTCGCGATGATCCTCAGAATCGCGCACAGAATCTTTCCGAAAATCTGGGAAAAATGTTGAGGGTTGATGTATCGGCCGATCGTTTGCCAAACGACCCCTCGCAGTATGGCTATGCGATCCCTGCTGGCAACCTTGCTGGCGGCAACCCGGAAATCTATGCTTATGGGCTGCGCAATCCATACCGCGACAGCTTCGACCGGAAAACCGGCACGTTTTATATTGCCGACGTCGGGCAGGATAATCGCGAAGAGATTAATATCGGCACCGCTGGCGCCAATTACGGGTGGCGCAAGTTCGAGGGCACACGGTTGAATTTTCCTGATGATCCGTCGCTTGCGCATCATACATTGCCAATCTTCGAATATGATCACAATGGCAGCGGTGCCTCGATCACAGGTGGCTATGTTTACCGTGGATCGGCGATTGATGGGCTGAATGGCACTTATTTCTTCGCAGACTTCATTAACGACAAGGTGATGTCTTTCCACTTTACCGGCGCGCCCATTACGAATGCCGATGTTACCGACCGAACGGCCGAATTGCTGTCCCCTACCGGTATTTCAGGGGGCATCTCCTCATTTGGCGAGGATGCCGCCGGTAACTTGTATCTGGTGAGCATCAATGGTCAGGTGGGAATGATCACCGCCATACCCGAACCGGAGGGTTGGGCTATGATGCTTGCAGGCATGGCCCTTGCCTCGCTACGGACGAGATGTTTCGCTACATGTAAGGCATAAATAAAAAGTAGCAGCCGTGCTCGGGTAGTATGCAACGACGCTCTATTCAGCTTTATCGCAGACTAACTGGATATGCCAGAGGATGAGCTTACCGGCGCAACAACACGTCACAAGTGACGGGCTGAATACCGGAAAAACGATACTATTCCTGTCCAGGCACAAGCCGCCAGCTTCGAGCAGCGTGTTATGGAAATATCGCTTCTTTCTCCTGGTATGGTTTCAGGTTTCAGAGAGCGCTTCGGAGACAGGCCCGATATCGGAGTCCTCGACGCCAAAAGCTCCGAGCGCCACGACCCCCACGAGCCGTTGATCGTCATCCACAACCGGAAGGCGTCGAATCTGATGCTCTCTCATGATTTGGGCTGCATTACCTACTGAATCGTCCCGATGCGCCCAGACAGGCTCACTGGACATGACATCTCGAACTTTAAAGCTCGAACCTTGGCCTTCGGCGACAGCACGAATTATAATGTCGCGGTCGGTTATCACACCAAGCAATTGATCTTCTTCTCCTACCGGCATCAGGCCGAAATCTCCATCGCGCATCTCTTGCGCTGCTTCCTCGATTGTTGCGTCCGGGCTGATGGTGTGCACATCCGGAATCATCACATCGCCAACTGTTCGCATGTCAATCTCCTCCCTTTGGAGTTAATGGATATCCCCTGGATATTCTCCCTGAAGCCGATTGCATGAACCGTTATAGCTGTTAACCTGCTTAGGCGGCCTCACAATGCATCGGAGCGGAACTCCTCTTTGTATTGTTGAGATAATGAGGATACATTCTTGCACACGGATGCTTCTGACGAGAAAATTTGAGTTCCAAAAGCTTGTTGCTGCCACGACGCCATATTCCGGCACTTCCTACCCTTGACAGCTTTCTTCTGCCAAAGTTGATTACCCGCGACAAAATATTATTGCCGCCGGTCACCTGCTTCCGTTCGTTGCCGCCGTCCCTGATTTCCGCTATACCAATAAAATACAAGCGAAGCTAGTGCCAAAACCGCACTACAGGAATATTCCGTATCCCTTCAGGATTGGGAAGAGGGGAGGATGGAGATACTCACCCTTCCCTCTTCCCGGGCCTCTTTTACAGCCCAGCCTTATCACTATTTGTTTTTATGGCTTTGGCTACCCGCTTTGACATGCTGCTCGTGGGTGCCGCCGCGACTAGAGGAGCTACTACCGTCGTCGCTTTTTTGGCTTTGGCTACCGGCCTTGGGAGGCTGTTCGGAACTGCCACCACGACCGGAGTCGGACGAATGGGATTTATCACCACCCTTATCGGAATTTTTATGACTTTGGCTACCCGCTTTAACGTGCTGCTCGTGAGTGCCGCCATGGCTGTGCTCACCCCCTTTATGGCCCGCCTCACGAGCTTCCTCGGAATCGAACTCATGCGCGGTCCCTTTCTCATGAGCGGCCTTTCCGCCCTTGCTGGCAATTTCCTTTTGTTTATCTTCATCCATCGAGGCAAAGCCGCGATTGCTGTGGCTGCCATCTTTTCTGTTATCTGCGCTCATCTTTATCTCCAATTTGGTAGGTGTTTACATAACGCCGTATGAAAAATTTTTCAACAGCGGGTCGATTCCATCTCTCACGAGACCAGAGATATTGAATTCAGCGTAATATTGAAAATCAGCCCCTTCCGTGCGGCAACGCACACACCCTCAGAGGCCAGCCTCCTCGATATTCGATTATTTGCGCCCCAGTCATCAGTACCATGTACCTGAAACACATTCTTTGCCAAATCCAGTCCAACTACAATAAGGCAAGCTTTTCCATGACTTCCCTCCGTTGAAGTGGCTGTATAACACCTCCACTTTGGCACCTTGATGCCAGCTTGGCTAGGGGACGTCCATTAAATCATCCTACGACGGCAGCATAATAATGCTGCCCGCCCAAACTTAAACTCCAATCGCATTTCTTCACTATTCACCCGCTTTTGCCCACTAGAAATCCGAAGCTGTTCGACTGAAAAACCGGTTTCAGGAACATAACGTCTTGACCTTCAGGTTCTACAACAGGTAATGTTCGCCCCTTGTTAATAGAGCGGCTTTGGATTCCATCGTTGAGTACTGACCCGATTACACATGAGCTCCTGCACGATATCCTCAAGCAGGTTTCCCGTTCGTTTTATCTCACGCTGAACGTGCTGCCGGTTGGCGTGCGCGACCAGATGGGATTGTCGTATCTCTTCGCGCGCGCAGCAGATACCATCGCTGATACGGATCTGCTCGATCGTCCGCAGCGCCTGAGATACCTTAATCAGTTCTCCGCGCAGTTCGCAAATGCCGAGATTGACTGGAATGCCATCCAGGAAATTCAGGCCGCTCTGGTTCCCCACCAGAAAGACTCTGCGGAAAGCATTCTCCTTCAGCGCCTTGCAGACTGCCTGAAACTATATGAAAAATGCTCTGCAGGGGATCGGGAGCGTATCCAATGGCTGATGAAGGTGCTACCCGAGGGGATGAAAATGGACCTGACCCACTTCCCCGGTGAATCAAGCGGGCAACTTACCGCATTGTCCACACTGGACGAGCTGGACCAGTACACTTATTATGTCGCGGGTTGCGTAGGAGAATTCTGGACCAGAATGGTCTGCGCGCACCGGCCGGCAATGGGCCGATGGAATGTCGCAGAAATGTCCGCCATCGGGGTCAGATTCGGAAAAGGGTTGCAGCTCACCAATATCGTTAAAGACATCGCCCGTGATCTGCACAATGGCCGTTGCTACGTGCCGGAGTCGCTTCTGGCAGAGGCCGGGTTGAAACCGACCGATTTGCTGATCGAGAGCAACCTTCCCAAATTCAGGCCCATCCTGAACCAGCTCATCGGGCTTGCCATGGAACACCTGGATCAGGGATGGATTTATACAATATCGCTTCCCGTCTCCGAAATCCGCCAAAGATTGGCCTGCATGTGGCCAATATTACTGGCCGGGGAAACGTTGAAACGGGTCGCGGTCTCCTCCGACTTGCTCAATCCGGCCGTGAATGTCAAAGTGCCGCGCAGCGTGGTTTACCGTGTGATGGCCTTGACAACGCTTACCTGCGCCAACAGTTACGTTGCAACTTCATACTGGGATCATCTCAGAAACCAGGTTGACTGAGCCGCGGATCGGGCTGGCGCAACGCAGGCGGTAAGTCACCCGAGTTTGAGCGAATGAAGCAGATAATCCGCAAGATAAAATCCGCAAAATTTTTGACTAGAATAATTCGACCGTTCGACTCGGTCGTCCAGCCGGCAAAGCTCATGAGAAGTCCCTTGTTATGACAGCCGTTCCCCCAGCCATCGGGCTCTTCGCCACTGTGGGCCGCTGGCTCGACGCCAATATACTCGCGCTGGGGCGGGAAATGCGCTTGTCTTATCTCCCCCCGCTCATGGTCTACACCGCCGCAGGCATTTCCAGCCTGACGGGAATCGTCGGCACCTTTTATGTTAAAGAGCGACTAGGGCTTTCCGCCGAGTTTCTGGCTGCGCTCGGGTTCTGGATGATGCTGCCCTGGGCATTGAAGATGCCGCTCGGCCATCTGGTGGATTTGGTGTGGCGATGGAAGAGCCTGCTTGTATATCTCGGCGCGGCGCTGATCACGCTGAGCCTGCTGATCATGATCGGGCTGCTCGGGCACACCGACACCATGCGCGCTATCGCTACAGTGGAAACCTGGTACGTTACCGCCGCTTTGCTCGCACCCATCGGCTACGTTGTTCAGGATGTGGTAGCGGACGCCATGACGGTGGAGGCCGTGCCGCGAGTGGATGCAAACGGGCATCCGCTCGCGCTTGAAAATCGCAAGTCCATGCATGTCACCATGCAGACGCTCGGGCGGGTTGCGATTATCAGTGGCGGTGTTTTAGTCTCGGTGGTGAATGTCGTCGTGTTGCAAGGCGTGGGCGAATTACCCGAGGTGCAGAAAGCGGCCGCTTATCTGTTCGTCTACAAGCTTGCGTTGATAATCCCGCTGGTTTCAATAGCGGGCGTCTTGTTCGCCTCCTGGTTGCGGCGGCGGGATATGGCACGATTTGCAGCGCAGGGACATAGTCGCCAGGAGTCTGAAGCGCTGCTTGGCATTTATACAGACCCTCCCCCAGTCAACTGGTGGATTCTCGGCGGCGGATTCGCCTTTACTGCGGTGTCCCTGAGCGTCGGCCTAAGCCGCATTCCCGGCGGGGAAGAAATCATCTTCGCGGTATCCATGGCAATTGTTTTGTTTCTGATGTGGCGATTGACAAGCGAGCTTGAGCCTGATGCGCGCAACGTGCTGGTGGGTACGGCAATTCTGATATTTGTATTTCGCGCGATACCGGGGCCGGGCGCCGGTTCGACCTGGTGGATGATCGACAGTCTGGGTTTCGATCAGCAGTTTCTCGCTGCATTGTCTCTGATTGGTGCGACGCTGACCCTGGCCGGAATGTTCATTTTTCGCCGTTTCATGGCTGAACGGTCGATCGCTTACATCATCGGTGCTCTCACCGTTTTGGGAACCCTGCTTTCTCTGCCTATAATCGGCATGTTCTTCGGGCTGCATGAGTGGACCGCCTCCCTGACTGGCGGCATAGTGGATGCGCGATTTATTGCCGTGATCGATACCGCGCTTGAATCGCCTCTGGGGCAAATCGCAATGATTCCCATGCTGGCGTGGATCGCCAACTCGGCGCCGGAAAGACTCAAGGCGACTTTCTTCGCAGTGATGGCTTCATTCACTAATCTTGCCCTGTCCGCTTCCCAGCTCGCCACCAAGTACATGAACCAGATTTTCATCGTCACGCGTGAGGTAGACGATCCCCTTACTGGCCAGATCGCGGTTCCCGCGGACTACAGTCAACTTGGCATGTTGTTGATCTCGGTAACCGCGATCGGCTTTGTGCTGCCGCTACTGGCTATCCTGCTGGTCAAGCGCACGCGATTTCGCAATGCCTGAACCGTTCAGGCTGCAAAACATTTATTTCACCCGCCCCATACTTCATTGAAGTTCAGTTGCTCAGTTGCAACTGCCCCATGTGTTCGCTCACCCCTTGACAACATCTCGGCCGCAGGACATCATTCACTGAGGAATTACATGTTCATGGGATTCTTTATCATTCCCATGAATTTCCCGAGCGTCAATCAACGCTGCTGAATTTCCTCTTTTTTAACAAACTCTTCCTGTATTCGGAGAATTGCAACCTATGCCACGACAAAAAGGCATAACCCTGCTCGCGCTATTGTTGATTGTTTTTGCTACAGCAATGACATACTGGATATGGCGGGCCCATACCCAGGTATCCCTGGAGATCGCGCTTTCCTGCCGCCTGCCTACTGCTGAGGCCTGCGCCTCAGCCAAGGCGCGTTATATGAATAGTTTTTATGCTGCATGGTTTTCGCAGATGTTTCCATGGATTCTGCCGTTTCTTCCAGCTTTTATCTATGTATTCTTTTTTCGCTGGCTGCGCAGAGACAAGCGATCTTTGTAAGGATTGAGAACCCGAGTGGTTTTGCGGTCAAATCAGGTACGGCAATAGCGGTGAGTGAACTCATGCAGCACAATAGGCATCGCCTACGCGCCCCCACGATTCAGGACTTGTACCATTACCTCGGCTATTCAGGCTGGACGCATAGATGGGATTTGAATGGATATAAGCTACTCCCATATTTCGCGCCATTCCCAAGGGGGAGAGGAATAAGGGTCAGCCCATAATCCTCGCTTGGCGGCCTTGGCTTCATCCTCGACGGGGTCGAGGGTCGGGTCTTCCACATAACGGTCGTATACCCACGCCATGCCGCGTCTCACCTGTTCCTCGCCGGCATCGACATCACCGCAGCGGACCTTCGCAAACATGCGGCCATACTGGTCCTTGCCTTTCGGAAACACCGTCACTTTTTCCCAAAAACACAGATCAGAAAGGGATTGCCTTGAACGCGTGCCGAAGGGCTGGTTTGTTTCGGGCGCGTCGATTCCCGCCAGGCGGACCCTTACCCACTCATTGTTTATTATCACGGTAAGGTTATCGCCATCCGTGATATGGATTACCTTGCCGGTGAGATCCGCGCGGGCCAAGCCGGGGAAGGCGATAAATATAACCAGCGCAAGAGCAACAAGGGGATGCTGCATGTCCGGTACCTATTCTGCTGGTAGTGCTCAAGATTATTACTAATGGCGCCTACTGTGGCAAGAGTGGCAAGAGTGGTCTTCATGAATTATAACTGCCGTTTGCGATCGTAGCGTCCAGTATCATGCTTCCAGTACAGTCAGCGGCAGTTCGGTCTGGTGTGCCATGCCCATGCTCTGCAAGGTGCTGCCCGAAGATAACGAACTGGCACGGACGCCCAGCAATCGTAATTTGTGCTTCAGTGGCGTGCGCCGCAGGCATTCTTCCGCCGCTCGGCGAATTGCAATAGCATCGGCCGCAGGAAAGGATAAGGTAATATCGCGGGTTATGGTGCGGAAATCTTCGTACCGTACCTTGATGCTGATGGTTTGGGCAACGTAACCCCTGCGCTGGAGGTCTTTTGCCAGGTCTGCACAAAGGCCCGTAAAGATTTCTGACAGAATGGAGCGATCATGCTGAACGTGCAGATCTCTTTCGAATGTCGTTTCGCGACTGATCGACTTGGGTTCTGAATTCACCATTACCGGCCGCTCATCAATGCCATGGGAAGCTTCTTGCAGCCAACGGCAATAGCTGCGGCCGAAGTGCCTTTGAAGAAGCGCAGCGTCAACTTGTGCCAACTCACCGATAGTAGTAATGCCGAGCATCGCCAGCTTTTGAGTGGCTTTTGGCCCGATTCCACTGATTTTGCTGACTGGAAGAGGCCATATCCGGCGCGGGATATCTGCTGGATTCAGGATGATGAGACCATCCGGTTTCTCAAGATCGGAGCAGATTTTCGATAACAGCTTGTTGGGGGAAATACCAATGGAGCAGGAAAGCCCGGTACTGTCACGCACAGTCTGTTTGATGCGCTGGGCAAGTATCAGCACATCACCCTGCAGTTCGCTCAGGTCGATGTAAATTTCGTCAATGCCATGGTCTTCAATATGGGGAGCAACAGCCGCAACGGCTGCTTTGAACAGTCGTGAATAGTGGCGATATGCGCTGAAGTCGGCAGGCAGCAAGATGGCATCCGGCGCAAGCCGTGCGGCTTTCATCAGGCCCATACCCGAGGAGACGCCGAAAACACGCGCTTCATAGGTAGCGGTAGTGATCACGCCTCTGCCGACATAGTCCCGCAACCGGACGAAACGCCTACTGCCGTCTTCGAGGATATCCGGCTGCTGGTCACTCCGCCCGCCAATCACAACCGGCGCGCCGCGCAATTCTGGGTAGCGAAGCAGCTCGACCGATGCGTAGAATGCATCCATATCAAGATGAGCAATACGCCGGCACAACTTAGCAGCCCCTTGGTTAAATCAGAAGCAATAAAATTGATGATTTTTCATCAAACTTTACGCAGTGTCATAAGCGGCGGCGTCGAGAGTGCGGAGCGAGTGCCCATCAGCCCCGCTGCGGTCACGCCCACAACCCCTGCAAATAAGCCGGTCAGCCATATCCACGGGTTGAATGTATAGCTCAGATTCAACGCATATTCGCCCACGACATACCCCAGCGCGTTGGCGCCTGCCGCGGCAAAAAGCCCGGCAAGGCCCCCCAATATGGCGAATTCGGCTGCCCATGCGCCCGCAAGTTGCCGACGCTTCGCGCCCAACGTGCGGAAAATAGCGGCCTCATGAATTCTCTCATCCTGAGTAGAGACAATGGCGGCATACAATACCGTCAGTCCCGCCAGTAATGTAAAAAGGAAAACAAATTCGATCGCCTTAGTCACTTGTTCAATTACCTTCTGGACCTGGCTGATGATGTTCGCAACATCAAGCACAAGCAGGTTGGGGAAGGCTTTGATCAGTTGATTCGTCACTTCTATCTGCTGAGACGGCAGATGGAAACTGGTGATATAGCTCACCGGGTATTTCTCCAGCACACCCGGCGGCGCCACTACAAAAAAATTGACGCGAAACGAATCCCAATTTACTTTTCGCAAGCTGGTCACCTTTGCGGTAAATACGCTGCCCGCCACATCGTAAGTCAGACTGTCGCCCAGCTTGATGCCGATTGTCTTCGCGATATCCTCCTCCATGGATAGTTCCGCTTTTCCGCTGTCTCCCTTTTTCCACCAGTGACCGCTGACAATCTGATTGTCACTCTGCATTTCGTCCGCCCAGGACAGATTGAACTCACGTTCCACGAGTCGTTTCGCGCGGATGTCCGCATATTCACCCGACGCGATCGACTTGCCATTGATCTCCGTCAAACGTCCGCGCACCATTGGAAAGACGGGTGGGCGTTCCATGTTATGCTGGCTAAAAAATGCCGCCAGTGGCTGCAATTGGTCTTCCTGTATATTTATCAGAAAATGATTGGGCGCATCCGGCGGCAGGCTGGTACGCCAATCCTGCAGCAGATCATCCCGGATAAGCGTCAGCGCGAGCATCGCCATCAACCCCAATCCCAATGCGACGGCCTGAACCACGCTGGAAGTCGCGCGCCGGCGGATACTGGCCAATCCGTAGCGCCATGCGCCTGCTGTATGAACACGCATGTGCGTGAGGGCCTTTAACAGCAGCCATCCAATCAAGCCAAAAACCGCGATCGCCGCAACGAACCCGCCGATGACAGACATACCCAGGCGCACGTCGCCGGCTTTCCATAAAAACAATACCGATAACGCAGCCAACCCCAGCCCATAGCCGGTAATGCTGAAGGTATTCGGCATACCGATATCGCGTCGCAATACGCGTAGCGCCGGCACGCTTCGCAAATTGAGCAGGGGCGGCAATGCAAACCCAAGTAGCAGCACCATGCCGGTCAACAACCCGTGCACGCCAGGCCATATACTGGGCCACGGCAATTCAGCTTCCACCAACCCTGAAAGCCAAAAAGTCAGCGCCTCCTGCGAAACAAAACCGAGCAGGCATCCTGCCCCGCTGGCGATCAACCCCAGTGTAATAAAATGATACAGGTACAGGCGTAGCATGGCCCCCTGGCTGGCGCCCAGGCAACGCATGACCGCGCAACCGTCAAGATGGCGCTGAGTGAAACGCCGTACGGCAAGCGCTACCGCCGCAGCCGCCAGTACTACGCTTGCCAGCGCGGCCAGGCTGAGGAATTTTTCCGCGCGCTCCAGAGCGGCCTTGATTTCAGGACGAGCATCGCGAATCCCCTCTATCCTTTCCCCAAGCATCAAATGCGATTGAGCCCATCTCCGGAAATTCTCCACGTCGCCGGATTCTCCAGAAACCAGAAGACGATAGCCGATCCGGCTACCCTCCTGCACCAACCCGGTTGCGGGCAGGTCGGCTGCATTGATCAGCACCCGGGGCCTCAGATTGAGGAAGCCGATGGAATAGTCCGGCTCCTGCGTTATCAGTGCGGCAACAGTTAGGTGTACCGCGCCCACCTCTATCTTATCGCCGCGATGCAGATCAAGGCGGACCATGAGCTTCTCATCCACCCATGCCGAGCCAGGCGCCGGAATTGCATTTGCAACCCGTGTGGCTTCAGGGGATACATTGCTGAAGTCCTCGGTGATACGTAAGGTACCGCGCAAAGGATACCCAGCGGTGACGGCCTTGATCTCCGTCAGTAAATTGCTCTCCCCCTTCCCGGTCATACTGGGGAATTTAAGCGCAGTGGAAACAGCTAGCCCCAGCCGTTTCGCTTCATCGGCATAACGCGGGGCCAGCGGATGGTCTGAAAAAACGATCAGGTCTGCGCCAAGCAACTGATTTCCCTGGCGGGAAAGCGCCAATTGCACACGATCGGCAAAAAAACCGACCGTGGTCATCCCCCCGATCGCAATAACCAGCGCGAACGTCAGTACACGTAACTCCCCCGCACGCCAATCGCGGCGAAGCATCCGAAAAGAAAGCCTGAAAATGTTCATGGAACCCTGCTGTAAGTACAGTGGCTAATTATTTGTGAGTGCTCAGGAAATCTGTCGTTAAATCTTGCAGGGGCTCACGCTAGCGAGAGCCCCGATTCGGGAGAAAGATGGGATTACCCGGTTACAGGCACTCCTTCCCGGTACCGCGAAGCATAATTTAACGATCCAAGGTTTCAGAAAGGGAAATATTCATGGTTGTCATGGCTCCACCTTAAAAGTAAGCTATAACCATAATGGCAAAATTCGCTGGTGTTCACAACCATAATCAACAGCATTCGGATTTGCAGCAGTAGGTCGGGCTCCGCCCGACGATCAAAGAAACGATGTCGGGCGGAGCCCGACCTACCATCGTGAGCGTAATTTAATCAGGCGTTGCGTAGTTGGGTTTGATAACTGAAACCCCATAGTACCGGGGCAGTTTTTTTACCCCATCCCCTTATCGCTTCCAATACGGGCTTCAATCGCCACCCTTCTCTATTAAAGGTATTCGTAGCGTACAGGTTCTGCTGGTGAGCGTTCCGGATAATCACTCCGCCCGACGATCAAAGAAACGATGGCGGGCGCAGCCCGCCCTACGGTGAGCGTAATTTAGTCCGGCAGCTTCCAATCTCTTCAGCCGATCCGCAAGCCTGTTTGAATTGAAGCGATATTTTTCGGTGCGATATCAAATCCCGATAGCGGCGTTTGCCAGCATCAGCGAAATCGCGCGTAATCAACAAAACTCGGAGTTGCAGCGGTAGGTCGGGCTCCGCCCGACGATCGAGGAAACGATGGCGGGCGGAGCTCGCCCACCGTAAGCGTAATTAATCAGGTGTTGCCTAGCTGTTGCATGTAAGCTCGCCAGCCTCCAAACCGGCTGATATCCTCCGCATCTCCCACCGCATATCCCTCACACAGAAAACTCTGCACTGCGTCGCCATTTGCCAGGGTAATGGTACCGATGCCCAGAGGCGCAGGAATACCCGCCACAAAACTGCCGAATTCCCGCGTGGGTAATTCCCACACTTCGACTTCGATGGCGCTTCCTTGTTCATTCTTTTCCACCCGCACCAATCCGGGACGATAGGGCGGCCCGCCCGGTAGCGCGTAAAGTTTATAGTCTGGTGAAGTCGTGGTGCTCAACACCAAGCGTCCGCTGCGGCTGGTCAGTTGTTCGTTCAACGGGAGACCAAACAGGTGCGCGCCACAAACCGCCACGCGCACGTGACCGGACTGCTGATCGGATTGCGGTGCCTGTGATGAACCCGGGATCAAGAGCTGTTCCGGCAAACCCTCTTCTCGCAGGTAAATGCCGGTGGCCCCGAGGGGCAGCGCATAGGCTTGTTGCAGGCGCCCTGCGAGATGCAGCAGCATCTCATCCTGGTGGGCTGGCGCTGCAAGGGTTATGCCAAACGGTAGCCCATCATCTTGAAAACCAGCGGGCACCGCTACCGCCAAATAGTCCAGCAGATTCATGAAGTTGGTGTAGTAACCAAGATTTGCATTGAGGCGCATGGGGTCCTGCTGCATCGCCTGGATCGTATAAATGGTCCCGGCGGTGGGCGTCAGTAGACAATCTACTTCGGTCCAGGCTCGATCAGTCTGCCGTTTAAGCCCGCGCAAGCGGTATGTCCCATTATAGGCGTCGGCAGCCGAGTACCGTTTGGCGCTACCCATTATTTCGCGTACCGGCGCAATGATCTGCTCGCTATGCGAGTCAAAGAATTGCTGAATCGCCGCATAACGCTCGGCCACCCAAGGGCCCTCATAGAGTAAGCGCGCTGCTTCCAGAAAGGGCGCAAAGTCTATCTCAACAGATTTGCCGCCCAAACCTTGCAGTTTTACGATAGCCTCGCTGAACAGCCGTTCGTACTCTTGATTACCGAAGAATTGCAATTGGTCCTTGCGGGGAATACCAAAGCGAAAACCAAGTTCGGAAAAGCGCTGTGTAGCAGAATTATGGCCGCGACCTTGTCTCGCTCGCGAATAAATGTCTTCAGCATCGTAGCTGGCGGTGACTTCAAGAACTCGCTCAGCATCGTTTGCGGTAAGGGCAAAGATGGAAACACAGTCAAGCGAGCGACAGGCGGGCACCACTCCGCGCGTCGAAAGCCAGCCCCCGGTTGGCTTATACCCGATAAGATTATTGAATGCAGCGGGCACCCTGCCGGAACCGGCGGTGTCGGTTCCCAGGCTGAAGCATACCCAGCCTTTCGCCACGGCCACCGCCGAGCCGGAGCTCGACCCACCCGAAATATAATCGGGATTGAACGCATTGCGGCAAGCCCCGTAAGGAGAGCGAGTACCATTTAACCCGGTTGCAAACTGATCGAGATTGGTTTTGCCGATAGGAATTGCGCCCGCGTCAATCAATCTCTGCACCACCGTTGCGCTACGCTGCGATGTATAGGCAAAACCCGGGCAAGCCGCCGTGGTCGGTACGCCTGCCAGATCGATGTTGTCCTTGATGGCAAAAGGGATACCGTAAAGCGGCAGCGCCGCCTTATCCGCGGTCCTCGCCTTGGCCTCCACCGCACTGGCATAGCCTCTCAGTGCCTCAAGCGGCAGTTTATATATCCATACATGGGCCGTATCGTTCTGGATCAGCGCATGCACCGCTTCCACCATCTGACTGGGTGTGAACTCGCCGCTGGCATAGCGCTGCAGCATCGAGGGTATGTCGCCCAGAGGCATCAATTCGTTCAATTTAATCCTCCTGAATCACCAGCAGCAACTGGCCGGCGGACACATGTCCGCCTACCTTGCAGAAAAGCTGACCAATCGTGCCGCTCACTATCGCTTCCACGGCAAACTCCATTTTCATCGATTCAACGATAAGAACCGGCGTTCCCGCTTCGACATGTTGCCTCTCCTCGACGAGCAGTTTCCATACCGTGCCGGTCACATGCGAGCTGATCGCATGCGCCCCATCCGGAAGGTCCAGTTCGCTTTGCGCATCGGCTTCCTCAAGGGTAATCTCGCTCACATACTCAACCTTGCCCTCGGCATCCCAGCGTTCGCGCTCGGCTTCAAACGCAGCTTGCTGTTTTGCCTTGAAAGCGCTGATCGACGCCGCATTCTCTTGCAGAAAGGCATTATATTGTTTCAAACTGAACCGGTTTTCTTCCACGCGCAGCTTGAAGTGTCCAGTGATGAAATCGCGGCGCAGCTTGAGCAACTCGCTCTCGCTCACTGGATAGAATCTGATCTGATCGAAGAATCGCAGCAGCCAGGGTTTGCCATCCTTGAAATCAGCGGTCTGACGATAGCGATTCCACATCTGTACGGTGCGCCCAACAAACTGGTAACCGCCAGGACCTTCCATGCCATATATGCATAGATACGCCCCGCCTATGCCTACCGCATTTTCAGGTGTCCAGGTACGGGCAGGGTTATACTTCGTAGTGACCAGACGGTGGCGGGGATCGACCGGGGTCGCGACCGGCGCACCCAGGTACACGTCGCCCAACCCCATCACCAGGTAGCTCGCCTCGAACAGGATGCGCTGCACTTCCTCGATGCTGTCCAGTCCGTTTATCCGGCGAATGAATTCGATATTGCTCGGGCACCATGGCGCGTCGCTTCGCACGGATTGCATGTATTTATCGATCGCCAACCGCGTTGCCGCGTCATCCCATGACAACGGCAAATGCACGATACGTGTGGGAATCTCCAGGTGTTCGATGTCCGGCAGCTTCTTTTCCGCTGCAATCAAAGAATCCAGCAGCTTATCCCGCGCCAGCAGGCGTGAATCGAAATGGATTTGCAAAGTCCGGATGCCGGGCGTCAGATCCAGGATGCCTTTCAGGCTGCCGTTATCGAGGGCAGACTGTACCCACTCCATGAGAGCATGGGCACGGAAGCGCAGATTGAGATCGAGTTCAGGCGGACCATATTCAACCAGCAGGTTCTTGTCTCCCGCCTGGCGATATACTACCTGTATCTGCTGGGCAGTCTGCGGGATAGCGTGGAGAATGGGTGTCGTTGTTGTCGCCGCTGCCGTGGCCGGTGTTTTCCGTTCGATTTCCGGCAGAATGGGCTTCGGCACCCGGAGGTTTTCGATGGTGGTATCCTGCAATTTTTCGAGTGCAAGCGCCTCGTCCATTGAAACCCGGCGGAAACGGACACTATCGCCCGGCTTGAGCTGGCCCATTTTCCACAATTCAGCCTGAATTATCGTAACGGGACAGACAAACCCGCCCAGGCTTGGACCATCCGGGCCGAGAATCACGGGCATATCGCCAGTAAAGTCCACCGTGCCGATAGCATATGCATTGTCATGGATGTTGGACGGATGCAGCCCCGCTTCGCCGCCATCGCTTCGAGCCCATTTTGGTTTGGGACCGATCAGGCGTACGCCGCTGCGACTTGAATTGTAGTGAACCTCCCAGTCAACAGCGAAGAGTATCCGAATGTCCTCTTCGGTAAAAAAATCCGGCGCTCCGTGCGGGCCATAAAGCACGTCGATTTCCCATTTATCACTGTAATGAGGAACCAGCTCCTCCGGTAACAGGTTTCCAGCACCGTTCGCACGGGCGCGGGTGTCATCATGGTCTGAAGTATCACTGGCATCGGCCGCAACGATATGCAGCACATCGCCGGTAAGCAGAGTCCGACCAGCATGGCCGCCAAACTGTCCGAGGGTGAAGGTGGATTTGCTGCCCAGATAGTCAGGAACCTGGAAACCGCCCTGAACCGCCAGATAGGCGCGGCAGCCATTGCCCACGAGCTTTCCGAATTGTAATATTGCACCCGCCTTGACTGGATACGATCGCCAAAAGGTCAGCGGCTCGCCATCCAGGCGCACCTCCATCGGTGCGCCGCACACCGCAATCATAGAGTCGCAGTTGAAACGCAGTGTCGGGCCAGCCAGGGTGATCTCAAGCCCGGCCTTATCTTCGGCGTTTGCAACCAGCCGATTGGCCAAGCGGAAGGCCAACCCATCCATCGGGCCGGATAGCGGCACGCCGATATTCCAGTAGCCCGTTCGGCCTGGGTAATCCTGCACCGTGGTCTGTACGCCAGGGCTCATCACATCGACGGTATGAGCAGAATAACGGAAACCATTCAGGAAGCTCGTCGTGTGCTGTCCGCCGTGAAACACCGCGCCGCGCAGGATCTGCTTGAGATAACCCACGTTGGTTTCAATGCCATTCAGCGCGGTAGCGTCCAATGCGGCCAGGAGTCTGGCGATGGCTTGCTCACGGTCTGCCGCGTGCACGATTATTTTCGCCAGCATCGGGTCATAGAACGGCGAGACCTCGACGCCGCGTTCCACCCAGGTTTCAACCCGCGCCACAGACGCGGGCGGGAACTCCGCCGAGGTGAGCGTACCGCAGGATGGCTGAAAATCCTTCGCGGGGTTCTCGGCGTATACCCGCACTTGGATTGACACGCCCCGTGGTTCGATATGGAACGAATCCAGGGACGGCAACTCTCCGGCAGCCTGCCGAACCATCCACTCCACCAGGTCGATACCGGTCACCTCCTCTGTCACGCCATGCTCGACCTGCAACCGGGTATTTACCTCAAGGAAATAAAATTCGCTGGTGGAGGCATCGAAAATATATTCCACCGTACCCGCCGACTGGTAGTTGACCGTTTTACCCAACCGTACCGCCGCATCCAGTAGCGCCTGGCGTACACGCGAAGGCAAGTGGGGTGCGGGCGTTTCTTCGATCACCTTCTGGTTGCGCCGCTGCATGGAACAGTCACGTTCGCCCAGCGCGATGACCCCGCCCTTACCGTCGCCAAAAATCTGGACTTCGATATGGCGAGCATTCTCCACATATTTTTCCAGGAACAGACCCGCATCCTTGAAATTATTTTGCGCCAGGTATTTCACCGATTCGTAGGCGGCACTCAACTCTTCCCCGTTCCAGCACAACCGCATGCCGATACCGCCCCCTCCCGCGGTACTTTTCAGCATGACTGGATAACCGATGTGGGCCGCCTGACGGCGTGCATCTTCCAGGTCTTCCAAAAGACCGGTTCCCGGCAGCAGCGGCACCTGGTTCTGCAAAGCCAGTTCCCGTGCCGTATGTTTCAGCCCGAACGCACGCATCTGCTGCGGGGTGGGGCCGATGAAACAAATGCCATGCGCAGCGCATTGCTCGGCAAAGTCCGCCTTTTCACTGAGGAAACCATAGCCAGGATGAATAGCCTTGGCGCCCGAGTGTGCGGCAACCTCCAGAATCTTGTCGGCACGCAGATAGCTTTCTGCAGCGACGCCATTACCGATACAGTATGCTTCATCGGCTTCTATCACATGCTGCGACAGCGCATCGGCATCCGTATAGACCGCCACGCTTTTCACACCGATTCGACGCAGTGTACGGATGATGCGGCAGGCGATGGCGCCGCGATTAGCTATCAATACCTTCTTAAACATGGTCTATTTCCTGTTTAGTCCTGCTCGATTGCCGCATGATGCGCGCGAACCTCTGCTGCAGCATCGCCCTCGTAATTCGAAGGAATCACAATGGCGATCCGCAAGACCCCCGCAATCCACTCGCAACCCGGGAATGATTAATCAAACGACATGTCTTCGGGATCGTCCCAGATCAGGAGACGGATCGGTGTAGGGTTGTAGGCGTTGCACGGATTGTTCAGTTGCGGACAATTCGAAATCAGCACGATCACATCCATTTCAGCTCTCATTTCCACATATTTGAATGGGGCGGACATGCCATCTGCAAACTCCAGGCCGCCGGCCTCCGACACGGGTACGTTCATGAAGAAATTGATGTTGCTGGGCAGGTCGCGCTTGCTCATGTCGAGATGCTCACAGACCGGTTCATGGGCCAGCGCATGCAGAAAGTTGTCGCGGCAACTGTGCATTGGAAATTTTTCCAGCCCATACCGAACCGTATTGCTCTCCGCGGCGCAGGCCCCGCCTATGGTGTCATGCCGTCCGCATGTGTCTGCCACGATGCTGAGCATGACATTGCCGAAGTTGGAATACAGCTTGCTGCCGGTGGTCAGATAGAGCTGCTTCTGGCGGCGGATGGTATCGGTTGCGCTGTATCGCTCAAAGGCGTGGGATGCGTTGTAGAACAATGTGTCGACCGCCTGGTTACCCCCCAGATCGACAATGCGAAATACCTGTTTCTCCGTCAGCAGTCTGACCCAGGGCTCACCCGCCGGGCAGACTTCGTCCACCGTTGCCGTTTCGGGATCAAGCCTGCTTTCCACAAATTGCTTCTTGCTCATGCCGCACCTCCATGACAAGCGTATAAATTCCGGGTATTCAGCAGTGCGCGCGCGTTCTCGGCAATGCGAGTGCAGACCGCTATTACCGACGGCGGTGTCACAAATGCTGCCAGATCGACCGCTCCGGGCTGATAGGTTTTTGACGAATCAAGCGGGTGTGGCGCAGTGGATAACACCATCAGCGTATCCATTTCGAAACTCAGATCCACATGATCTCCCGCCTTGCTGCTGCCGGGATGGAACGCCAGCTCACCGGATGAATTGGCGGTTACCTTACTGAAGAAATTGATATTGGATACGACATCACGTATGCCCAGCCCCCATTTTCCCAATTCGATCAGCATGCCATCCAGCCCGTTGCGAAACATCTCGTTACGGCGCTCTTCGAACCGCGCCGTACCATATTTCTGGCGTATCGATTCGGCATCGCTCATGCCGCACACAGTGTCGTGCCACCCGGCGGTATCTTCGGTAATGCAGCAGAAAATACGGCCCATATCTGAATGGCACGCATGTCCCTTGGTCAAACGGAACGTATGTTGGGTTTTGAGTGTATCGGCCATGTTGTAACGTTCCAGTTTTTCCTCCTGATTAAAAAATAGTACGGCGGCATTGGCTCGTCCTATCACATCCACCAGGCGTAGTGTCGTACCCCGACGCACAATGCCAGACCAGTGGCACCCGCCGGGGATGTGCTGTTCCCAAATCAATGCATCCGATTGGTTCATGTTTTTCTCCTCATCGTAATAAATTTTCGGTTGAATGAATTTCGAGAAGGCTGATATCGCGCTTCATTTGGATAACATCTTTTTTTCAAAGCCTTTTTGCTGCGTTCGGGACATCAGGATATGAAGAGTCGTTATCCCCAGGATAACGCTCAACACCAGAGGCACCGCCCAGAGCTGCCACCAGGGTGCATTCGGAGCAACTGCGTAGGCACGCGGCCAGGCAATGTTGACGAATTCAAATACCGACCAGGCAAAGGCTACCGAGTTGATCAGCAAGCCCCAGATGCCAAGCTTGAGCTCACCGAGAGCCGGGTTCCAGCGGCCGGAGAGCCGGGCGTACAACCCAACCCCGGTGGTCATGGAAAACATGGCGTAGAGTCCCCCCGTACCGAACGCAATCACCGTAGCCACGGCGCCATCATTCAACCCGAACAGCAACCCAAGCGCAGACATCGATACCGTGCATATCACCGCATTGCGCGGCGTCTTGTCGGGCGCCAACCGGCTTAACACGGCGGGCATATTGCCTTCGCGGGCCATCGAATAAATGATGCGCGACGTGTACTTCACCACAGATGCCCCGCAGGCCAGAAAGGCGATCATGACAATACCCAGGAACGGCTTTGCCGCCCATGCGCCGAAGCTGGCGATGATCACGGGCGTGATCGGGTCGGACGTCGCGCTGGCAATGAGCGTATCGCGATCGAAAGCCAGCGTCAGCGCCGCGGAATTGAACAGCACGACTGACCCCACCATACATAGCGAAAAGAAGACCGCGCGCGGCACCATGCGCTTGGGATCATGCGTTTCTTCGGCGATAGTGGAACAGGCATCAAAACCGATAAACGCCCAGCCCGCGATGGCAAGTGCCGCCAGAAAGGCGCTGATCTCATCGGGCGCAGTGCCCGTGCCCAAATGCTGAAACAACTCCGAAAATGAATGCTGCCGAAAAAAGAGAAATAGCAGCAGAGCGACACCCACGGACCCGATCATCTCCGCATAAACGCCCAGTGAAATGATCAGCTTGAAAATATTGATGTGCGCCAAGTTGATCAGCGTGCAGAGCAATAGAAATACTGCGCCCCACACCACCAGCCCAAGCCCTGTTTCACTCTCTGATCCGACGAAGAGGGAAAGCCAGACTCCCCCGGTATAGGCGGTTGTGGTCAGCATCGCAACCGTGGAGCTGACGTATATCACGCCAGCATATTTACCGGTGATGACACCACCGAGCTGATGCGCCCATTTGTAAGCGCCACCGGCGATTGGAAACTGCGAGGAAAGCTCTGCGTAGACGGTGGCTACAAGCAATTGCATCACGAGGCAGAGTATCAGTGCGCCAAACCAGCCACCGCCTGTCACGACGGTCTGTACACCAATGATGGCATACAGGCCCACTACCGGCGAAACAACGGCGAAGCCGAGGATGAGGCTACTCCAGACACTCATGCTACGGTGGAGTTTATCGTCGATGACGGGCGCCGCTGCAGCAACGGTAGCAGCAGGGGGAGGCGTATACCGGTTCCCCCTCATTGACATGATACCCATCCCGAGAGAAGCGGAACAACCATGCCTGGCCGATGATTCACGCGCCAACTCATGCTGGAGAAGCGCCGTTCGAGAAGCCCAAGCAGGCCCCGACGCTATCAATTGCTGCAAAAAGAGGAAAAAAAATCGAAGAGAAGTGCATGACCGGTCTCCTTTATCAGCGGATCAAATTCCAAGAGTTAATGTATTACTTACATTATCTCCCGGGCTTTTATCCCTCCGTGGAGCCTCGTCACGACGAAGCCGGAAACTCTCGGACCAGACACTTTCAGCAGAAAGCCGGAACCCTAGTTTCGCTTTACTTCAACCGCGCTACACTGCGGCGTATTTCTTTAAAGAAGTTGCAATTCGGGTGCAACTGTTTCAGGTACAAAATAATTTTACACACCTCATCCAAAAAAGCAATACTTAACTTTTGAATAAGCTAAGTCCGCAGCCGCCGCGGTCTCAGCTTACTATCCCGTATTCTCGTCACATCGCTTTTTTACGCGCAACGACGACTCCATCACGGGTTGGATTTATAAAAGCATCAAACTCGGGATCGTCAAAGATGAGCGAATTGTGCTCAAGAATGGCTTCCGTCCAGCCGGGAACAATATCGACATAATGCTCCAGCGCCACCCTTCCATGCCAAAGTACGTTATCAGCGATGTAAAGACCGCCGGGGCGAATCCGGTCTTTAGCCATACGCCAGATCTGGGGATAATCGCCCTTGTCAGCGTCGTTGTAGCAGATATCGAATATTCCTTCGGTCTGCGCGAACGTCTCCTGCGCGGTTCCAACACGGAAATCGATTCTCTGCGCTAAATCCGCAGACTCGAGATATTGCTCGGCCTTCTCTTTGTTGAGAGGATCTCCATCGGTACAAATCACTCGTCCATCTACACCCGCTGCCTTGGCAAACCAATAGGCGGAATAACCATAGCCGCTGCCGAATTCGAATATGCGTTTCGCATTGACAGTCTTTGCCAGGGTTTCCAGAAAAATGCCCACCAGGCGGCCTACGATAGGAAAGTTGTTTTTCTCCGCTTCAGCTTCCATTTCAGCCAGAACCGGATGATCGGTCTGGCTGACCAGGCTGCGCATGTATTTTTCAATTGCCGGATTAACCGGGGCTAATACGATGGGATTTGAAACGGTAGGAGATTGCATTTCGATGATTGCTCCTCAAGAAACAAACAGGAATGGAAACTGCCCGCTGAAGCTCGATTCAATGGCTGACTCTACGCTCAACGCAAGGAGGGGTCAACGGCAAGGGCGGGTCAGCGCGTGGGTTGGTCCGTCCTCAATGGCGCATGCCTGTGGGTAAGCTTTTATATCGTTGAGACCTTCGAATTCACTGCTATGCTGTGCAGATAGAATGTCAGAATCAATTGAAATCGGAGATCCATTCTGATCGCATGGGAACGCAATATCGGCAACGCGGGCGCATATCCTGATGAAATCATATTTGCTGGACCGAACGAGGCAAATCACCGGCATTGGCAGGCAGAGCGCCGCTGAGCAATATTGATGCCATTTGGTGTAGAATGTATGTCTTCCTTTCCAAATCGGGTTATCACATTTGGATCGCCGGTAGGTGCACCTGCGCGATATACCTGAGGTAAGGCGCCGCACTAATCTGTACGGCGCCGGTCAAACAGATAACGAAAAACCCAGTCGCATTACTTCCTTGGCCGTGGCGTGGGCCTCAGCGACTCTCACGCAAATCGGCTAGGGCAAACTGTTGCCTTGATAGCCTGAATCGAAATCCAAACTTGAAATGAGGGTGAAATGAATAGCAGACCGCAAGTTGTACTAACGTCTCAGGATCTGGACCGGCTTGAAGCTTTGCTCGAGACCCTTCCAGCCAACGCTTTTCCCGCCAAGGAATTGCGCGCCGAGCTTGATCGCTCCGAAATCGTCGAGCCCGAGCAGATACCGCCATCCGTGGTAACCATGAATTCAACCGTGCGCTTCAGTATCGATTCCTCCGGCGAGGACTTCTGCCTGACTCTGGTCTATCCCAAAGACGTTGACGGCTCCGGCGACAAGATATCCATCCTAGCCCCAGTAGGCAGTGCCCTCCTGGGCCTCTCCACCGGGGATGAAATAGAGTGGCCTCGGCCAGGTGGAGGCATGATAAAGGTACGGATAGTGGAAATCGTCTACCAACCGGAACGCGAAGGAAAATTCTACCGCTAGAGCCCTGGAGCAGCGCCCCGAATAGAACCGGAAGAAAGCAATAGGCGCCGATAAACGGGCTGCAATAAATACAGCGAACGCGCCGTATGTCAGCCTTTACTTCAAACGCATCTCCATCGACGCCTGACCGATCCGCTGGATAACTGTTCATTTTTATCCAGTGGAGAAAGGTCGCATAGGGCGGCTCATTCACCTGCTTGACCCATCAGTCATACTCGCGGTCGGATTGATTTATTCGTACGGCACAATGTGCTGCGCTTGTTGCCGCCCTGCGCCTTGCCATACCTTGCTGAAACTGAAATGACCCTGCGGAAACCTCGGAGTCCTACGGGAAAACCGATGCCGTCAACTGCTCAGTTGTTCAAAGGCTGTCCTGATTCTGCTATAGTCGCGGCCAATTTTTAACCTGAAGTTCGAAATAACCTCCACTATGACCCTGATCAGTTCCCCGGCTTCGGTAGCCACAAACGCGGCCGAGTCAAAGATGCTTTCCATTCTATCCACACCACTCACACGCATGCCGCTATTGAAATTCTGCCTCGGCGCAAGCGCGCTGAGTTTGACACTTCAAGTGTGGGCGGCAGATTCCACATCGGCCGGTAATACGGCAACGGCTACTGCATCAGCTTCGGCGACTTCGGCGGGCTTAACTACCACCGCCTTATTCGACTGGTCGAAAGTTCCTCCTGTCACCGCTCCGTCGCGTCCCGGCCTGTTCTCGATAGCGCCATCCGGGCCGGGATATTACTCGCTCCTGAATCATGCCACCGGCAATCAACGCCAAGCTCCGCCGGTTTCGCCTTACGCACCCTATGCGCTCATGACCACACCGGCCTTTGATATCGATTTCCGTTACCTGGAAAAACCAGGGCATGAAAAGGATCTCTTCGACCCCATCAAGCGCATCCACATCGGCAATGACTTTCTGCTGTCTTTTGGAGGCAGCTTCTGGTACCGGTACATGCGGGAATCCGATGTCCGGCTGACTTCCGCAAATGATAATTACCATTTGATACGCAGCCGATTCCATGCCGATTTCTGGTATCAGGACCGGGTCCGGCTATTTGCCGAGTTTCTGGATGCACGCAGCTTCGGCCAGGGCCTGACGCCACTTGCCACGGATGTCAACCATACGGACATGCTGAATCTTTTTGCGGATATCAAGATTGCCAGCATCAAGGACGGGGCGGCTTATCTGCGTGTCGGCCGCCAGGAATTGCTCTATGGCTCGCAGAGGCTGATCTCCACGCTGGACTGGGTTAATACGCGGCGTACATTTCAAGGTGTGAAGGGCTTCTGGCGAACCCCGACATTCGATCTGGACGCGTTCTGGGTACGCCCGATGGATACGGAAAGAGATGCATTCGATAACTGGGACACGAAGCGTGAATTCTTCGGCTTGTGGGGAACGTACAAGCCCATGAAAGGCCAACTGGCCGATTTTTATTTCCTGAGCCTGGCCGACAACCGGAATATGGCAATCGGAAGAAATAACGCGAGAGGCAATTCAATTGTGCATACCCTCGGCAGCCGCGTTGCAGGTGACTACAACCGTTTTCTGTACGAGTTGGAAGGCATGTACCAGTTCGGTCAGTATTCCAATCAGGACATCTCGGCCTTTGCCGTCGCGTCCGGTGCCGGCTATCACTTCAAGGAAATGCCGATGAATCCCCAGTTCTGGCTGCGCTACGACTTTGCCTCCGGGGACAATAACTTGACTGACGGCAGCCGCAACACGTTCAATCAGCTCTTCCCCTTCGGAAACTATTACCTGGGTTGGATCGATCGCGTTGGCAGGCAGAATATTCACGATTTCAATGCCCAGATCAATCTTCATCCCCAGCCATGGGCAACTTTCACAGCCCAGTATCATCGGTTCTATCTGGCAAACAAGCGCGACTTTCTATACAACGCCGCAGGCGCCGCTACCTTGAGAGATCCCACAGGCCGATCAGGCAGCTATGTCGGTGATGAAATTGACTTCCGTCTCAATGTTCACGTCGATCGACACCAGGACGTCCTGGTGGGGTATTCGAAGTTATTTGCAGGAAATTTTTTGAAGGCAAGGGCACCGGGCGTTTCACCGGGCCTCTTCTATGTTCAGTACAACTTCCGTTTCTAACGGTTGGCCAGGAAACCAACGCAGCAATACGACTGGTGAGGAAAAGATACGTGGCTTCAGGATGAGTAAAAACGTAGCGCCGTATGAAAATATTTGCAGAATCCCCTCATTCACCAATGTTGAAAATGCCCATTAAGGGGGGCACCTATCCGGCATAGCCGCATAGCGCCGCCGCTATGATCGGGATCATCAAGATATCCCGTGGAGGTACTCAGTCACCCTCAAACTCACATAGGGCAAATACCTTCAGCCCCTGGTTTTCCAGACGTGACCTGCCACCGATGTCCGGCAGGTCGATAACGAAACAGCACTCTACCACTTCGCCACCCATTTCCTCAATCAGCTTGGCGGCGGCCTCTGCCGTTCCACCGGTCGCAATGAGATCATCCACGAGCAACACCCGATCGCCTTTCTGAATCGCATCCACATGAATCTCGATGCGATCGCTCCCGTATTCCAACTGATAATCGCGGCCACGTGTTTCAGCAGGCAGCTTGCCTTTCTTTCGTACTGGCACAAAGCCTATGCCAAGCTCATAAGCAATCGGTGCCCCGATGATGAAACCTCGCGACTCGATCCCGGCAACCTTGTCGATCTTCACGTTTTTATGACGCGCAGCTATTTCCTGAATGGTGGCGCGCAAACCCACCGGGTCTTTCAACAGCGTAGTGATATCCCGAAACATGATGCCTTCATGAGGATAATGCGCGATAGTACGAATGTGGGATTTAATTTGCATAAGAAGTCCTGTTTTTCTGATTTTAGTTTCTTCGACATCCGGGAATCTACGTCCCGTCATAGCGTGGCGCTCCGCTATTCGAGTAAAAATGATGAACTCTTCAATTTGAGAAGCGGGACATGAAAACAGCTATAAATTGGCAATAACGCAGTTCGCATTATGGTTTTTCGAGAGCAAACGACTTTAATCCTTTATAATACCGGAAAAGTTGCCGGAAACGCCGTTCTGGTTTATTCTTTGCGCCCCTTGCCGGTTCCGGCGGGTGATTTTGTATTCGGAGAGATGGCCGAGTGGTTTAAGGTACACGCCTGGAAAGCGTGCGTACGGCTCAAACCGTACCGAGGGTTCGAATCCCTCTCTCTCCGCCAATTCCATATATAACGTACTGACCGAAAAAGTATTACCTACATTTTCACCCTCATCGTCGCCGTCTCCATCCTTTAGGAGTTGAAGGATTCTTAGCGCCCTACTGAAGAATCGGTTCTCATTAATCGCGCATGTCTAGAAATCCGCTTTGGTACCTGGACCAGTCCTTTAGGCTCTCTGGAAAATAGGAAATCAAATCAAGAACGACGGTGATCAACCAGAGTTTGGTCAATAAACAAAATCAAGACGACAGGATCGAAGAATACCGCGAGATACCCACATTCCCGGGGTAGTGGGAGATGTCCCAAAAGGTTGGACCGAAAAGCGTTTACGCTTGGTATTTAAAGCACGGATTCTCTGTCAAGCCAAGCTCTGGATTAAGTACATAAGGGGTTGTGGAAATGCACTCTCTTCTAAATCAAAGTTGATCCAATACTAGGCTGTTAATCGCAAACTCGTATAAAAAGTTGGCGCTCGTGTGGGCAGCATAGGAATGAGCAAAATCAGATTTATCTTCGTCCCCAAAGTCGCAAACCGATTTGATTGCGATACATTTGGGCCGGGGCTCTGATGCGTATTCCGCGGCCGTGAAAATAGCGTAGCTTTCCATTTCTATGCCCACCAAATTTTTGTGGTGGCCACGGACATCATCAACCATTGTCGTGGCTTGGAGAACAGATGCTCCACTAGCCATTGCATCGATCAACACTCTCGGCGGGGTATTTGGTTTTTCGCCTGGAAATTGTTCGTGAATTCTAGCCAATAATCCAGGCATTTCCGCCACTGTTCGAGCTGCCACTCGCAAGGGTTCATCCAACCTCCATTGGTAAGCAGCAGGAACGAATCTTATCGAGTCCGATCGACTGTGCTTAATCCATTTCCCTCCGCCCCAATCAAAGCACGGGTCTGCTATGAGAATGTCTCCCATCTCTGTTTTTGTTCTTACTCCAGCGCAGATTCCAGCCACGGCCACAAAACGCGGCCTAAAACTATTGATAAGCTTACTAGCTGTAACTGCAGCCGCTGGCATACCCATGCGAGGCGCGGATGTGGCAACAACACTTACCTCCCCTTTGGGGCCGACAAAGCACCCCTTGTAGTACTGTGTGTGATCATGCTCGACCTGGATTCTCGACCAACTTCCATCTAGTTTCAAAATACTGGCAAGCTCTTCGCCTTCCAATGCAACGAAGATTGCAAGGTCGTAGTGATAGGTACTTCCGTCACTGACATACGGCGGGTGCGAGGATTTTTGCAAATATGTAATTGCTTCTCGAAGTGGAGTTTTCCATTCCCCATCTCTGTGCGAAAATCTAAGTAATTTCCAAAGAGGCGAAGAAAATTCTTTGGAAGCAATTGCGACGCCATCTTCGTGAGCAGTAAACCCAAAAAGGTAGGCCGGTTCTTTTGCCTTATGATTCTGTTTTATGAAGTTGAGCACATCTAGTCCGGCACCTACGACCACCCTATCTTCAGGGCGGGGGGGCAGATTAATATCAAGGATTACTAAGTCGAAACGGGTCTTCATAATTGCCCGTTTTGCAGCGATAACATTTGTCACGTATTCGATATCGTGACTCGATACGCCAGGCACGGAAAGCACAGTCTCGGCGATGACGCGACTTTTCTCGCGATCATCATCCACCAACAATATCTTCATAAATGCTCACTCTTAGATAGCGCGATACGTACTAATCTTCTAAGTTCTGTTTGCCAATTCATTCCGCTTTGGTCGTAATAAACACTGCCAACGAACAGATTGGGAAAATTCCTTTCACATCTACAGGTGATTTCAGAAAGACTTATTTCTTCGTCACCTTCTCCAAATGTCTCAAGTTGAGTAACGACAACAATCTGTGCAGAGAGCGATTTGTGGTTCATTTTGCACATCAAATCGTATCCCCCGAGGGGGCGGAGCCGCCCCTCTCTAGAATTTGGTTTGCGATCAAAAGTCGGAAGTGTCATGTCCAAAATAATAAGATCTGGTTTTGTTTCAGATATTGCACGAATCGCGCTTTGAAAACTCCCAGAGATAGTCGCAGGTGGAAGAAATGGAAAATCTTTAGCCAAAAAAGAAGAAATGTTCGTTGCTTTTAATGCACTGTCCTCAACAATGAGGGCTTTTTTAATCATCTCCAAAGCCCTTGCAATGATAATTTAACAATAAATTCTCGCTTATCAGTCACGAACAACTCAAGTCCATGGGTAACTCTGAGGTCAAATTCGGCGATTCTCCAAACCTTGGACAGTCCCGACCCCCCCTCTTTTCTTGCCATCTTAAGGGCCGAATCTCCTTCGTATTTGCTCATGGCCTCAAAGGCGCGCTCCCGCCGCTCATTAAGTGAAACTTCCTTCCCTAAGTGGCTCTTGCACTCGAAAATCAAAGATTCACCACATCGCCCAGCTGAAAGGAAAACCTTAGGTTTTTGTTCACCTAGCCCGCTATGGAAAATGATGTTTTGCAACAGAACAAAAAGAATCTCGCACAATCCATCCAACATTTTTCCATTAATCTTTTCAGTTATGGAAAGATCTAAGATTGGTTCGATCGGGTTTTTTACATAGCAATTTGCTATTTGCTGAAGTGCAACATGGGTTGCAACTTCTATCTCAAATGGATCTCTGGATAAATCGGTGGGGCGCTGGAACCACTCTGCCACGTCTTCGATCGCGACTTGAAATCCTGTCCGTGCCTTGGCGATGGAGTCAATAAAGGGAGTTACGCTGGAGTGCGCAATTTTTGATTCAATGCCTTTAACTAGATTATCAAATGCCATACCGATTTGTTTAGCGGCACTATTAAGCAAATCATCTCTGATGGTATCCAAAGACCGCGTCGTCAAACTCCAGCAATGGCTAATTAATCGATCTGAAAGATCATTTAAAGTAGTATTTGGGGTCGTGGCCTCCATTAAGACCTGAAATTCGGTTGAGGTGGTGGTAAAGTCAAACATGCCTACCATACTGCCTGGCAAGCGTATATGTAGCTTTTCCTTCAAATAACCATTAATAATTTCCTCAAATCGCTGGGTAAATTTAGCAAGCAATTTCTGCAGAAGGTCACGATTTGTCGCGCTAAGGCTCGCCAACTTTTGCGCCCACACCGGCGGCAAAATGTAGTCTCCGTTATCCTTGAGACACAACAAATCCTCGCTGATTAATGGACTTCTTAAATGCCCTTCGAAAGCTCCATGCCTAATCGAGGTACTGACATGGGTATCCAATCCATAGGCCGGATTTAAAGCGAACTCTGTTGCGGCTTCCAAAAGCATTGCGTTGAAAAGTCCTTCGAGTTCAGAGGCTGGAAGCTTCAAATCCTTGAATTCTGGATGTGCTTTGCTACCTAGCATCTTACTTAAGCGCTTGGAAAGCTTTTCCGCCTGATACGTCAAGGAGGGCGAGTCTAATAATTTCTGATATCGGGTTAATGAGTCGCGTAGCGTTGCATCCAACGCCTCCCGTACACCTGCCTCATCAACATAAATCTTGCTGGTCTGCATTTTAGTCAGCAAGTTCGCAACCTCGAGGCCTCTAGTTAACACACGAATCTCTGCTTGGTAAGATGTCAAGTTTGGCGGATCTAGCTGCAGGAGCAATTGGCAAACGGCGATTCTCTCAATGTCAATTTCTTCGACAGTGTCAAAACAGGTCGCGTCGTCAAGTGTTCTAGGCACGCACACATAACGAAGAAAATAAATTAACCGAGCTGGACTGTACTTTCCAACGCACTTAGCCAATTCGCTTGGTTTGATAACCCCCTCTGCGGCGAGCACATTTTCGTAAATATTGGACAAATCGCGCTCTACTTTTGCGCTCCCGTGTCTGATCGCAAGACTGAGAAGAATAGCCAAATCCATAGAGCCACTATACTGGGGATGATTTACGTAATCTTTGGCCAAACTCTCCAATGGATATGATTGAGCAGCAGATGGGATTTGCAGGATTTGATCAATTGCTAGTTGAACTGATTTATAGAGCTCGCCAGCAGCGTTATAAACATCGAAGAGATTGCGCTTTGCACTATTCGAAACGAAATCTATTTCAGCGCCGCTAGCCAACTGGTAACTCGAAATCGCTTCGTTGAAATCGCCTTTATGAAAATAAATGTATCCAACATACATCGCTTTTCGATAAGGAGGAAGCCGCAGGAACTCTTGGTTTAAAATCGAATAATTTCCTGTTGTTACTGCCTCCCGCAATCTTAAAGCAGAAGAGTTCGGGTGCGCGTTCAACAACTGATCAAGCCACTTGTTTTCGCCCGAGATCCTATCAAGGGCCGATATACTCCAAGGATTATTAAGTGAGCTACTAAGTGCTGCGCCCAGAGCCAATTCGCTCGAACCGCCCGAAACGATATAGTTCTGATCCCTTTCGAGAAAGGCGGCAACCTGAAAAGTAAACGACAGGGACGGGCAGAGCACAGCCACTTTCTTTAGGCTTTGTCGGCTTTGCGGGGCCTCTGGAGCCATGGATAAAACGTCATACATTAGAGCGATGGCCTGCTGGCGAAGGCCCGGTCTTCCGTCAACTCGTGGTCGTTGTCCCGTAAATGCGTAAGCCCGGGCTACGAGCTCTAAGGATTCGCAATTGGAATTGATAACGTCCTCGTAGCGACCTTCCGTATACGCATCAGCAAATCCCAGCACATCATTTGCCTGAGGGACGTATCCGTCACGCAACACCATGAGTATCCGCCGAAGCGTACTATCTCCAGTACTTTCTACTTGCTGAATTGCTGAAACAAGAATTCGTCTTCCCCCTTCTCCAGATTTAATACAATATCGCAAAGACATCGCTATAAATGTCTCGAATCGATCGATCACGGGGTGTGTTTCCTCCACCCAGATTGGCTGCCCTGGGTCTTCTATGTCTATAAGTCTATTAGGTAACCAGTGGAGAAGAACGTAGTCACGTACCCATTTAACATCTAACACATCGGAAGCCTCCTGCTCAAACCCAGTATAGGAGATGTTATCTTCAGCCCTTAAACTAAGGAAATAGACAATCCATGCGATAAATCGATTAATCCCCTCAGTGCTTACAAATTCTTCGAGGAAGCTCTTTTGAGGCTGCAACCCTTTTGTTGCTTGTAGTAACTGAAGTCGATTCCCGATAAGCCAGATAGAGAATCCATATGTCTCTTGAATCTCATCTATCACCCGTTCAGCCTGATCATAGTCTCCACCAAGTATAGCGTCGTAGTATTTATCCCTCTGTTTGACAAAAGCGCCTAACGCTTCTACATAGTGTGTAAGCACGGAAGCGCACCACATCAGCTCACCTTCAGTTGAGGTATAACTTAGCGTGGGTTTACGTGTAATCGCGGCCATCGACATCGGGAAAGCCACTGGCGCCAATAACGTCTCATAAAGCGGCGTTTGACTTAGCTGCTTGGCTATTGAAGGGAACTGCTCGGGATTCACCATTGCCCTTGCTTGGGATAGGCCTGCCCGAAGATTCTTGGCGCCATGAAGTTTTCTGATAAATAGCTGTGGCGTAACCTTTCGGGAGGCAATATTCGTTTTTTGTTTTTTCGTTGGCATATTTACCTGAGTTTCACGGCACAAAACACGAAAGGATACACCTTTGGGACCGGCAGTATCGACTCGAGCACAGCCAAATTAATTGAAGTAGCTATAATAAAGTCGCCGCCTCTAATACAGCAGTTGGCCTCGGTACGTGGGCAAGGCTGTTCCATGAGATCTAATGTTTCGTCTCCCCAACGTTCCAGAAATTTTTATGACTATGTTTCCCTCTACTTCACCAGGACCTAAACCGAGGTGCGCACCTATGGAGGAATTTGATCGCAAGCAGCTTATTTATCACAAAGGATTTTTTTCCAAATAGAGGGCCATATGGATGTGGTAATTATGGACGACGAGTTTTATGAGCAACTGCTCCCCGGGGCCACCTATCAACGGCGGCGACGCCTTATGCAAGCAGGTTACGGGGTTGCTGGATGGTGATGACGTGACATGGATCAAGCGAATAAACCAAACCGGTTTTTTGCGGTTTCAGAACTTTTGGCTTTGGTGTTGTGTAAGGTTAGGGAAACTGAAAATCCAGCCCGTGATGAACAAAAAGTGATAATCGATTGGGCGAAGGCAATCAGAGAGGCGGTGAGGCGGGAGCGAATCGTCGGGCTAGACCCTCACAGCCACTTCTTTTACTGAATCTAGACATTCGTCGTCGCATTTCTACCCACGTTTCTACCTATATTCGAGACTGGGATAGTATGAGACAACTTGCAACGCGTCAAGACAGCGAACGGCGTAAAAGCTAGCAGTGATGCTGGTTTACGAGACTGGTTGGGATATGACAGGACAGCAGTCTGGAGGACTCTCTCTCCGCCACAAGTCATAGGAATGGAATTTGCTGTGTTTAAGAACAATGCCGGACACATGTCAGCTTCACGGGTATTCTAACCAGCAATAGAAGAACACGTTGCCCCACTCCGCGAGTTTTTTCCGTCATTCGCAATCTTTAACCTTTGAGCATCATCCCGCGAGAAACACTCTCGCACTATTCTCAGGGTCCTTAAAGACTTTTCAATTGGTTGCGATTGGTTGCGAGTTAAGATTAACTCGATTTGCTGATGGGCTCAGCAGAGCTATCGCGAGACGGACGACTATAGCTCATCTGGCGTTTTCTTTAGACTTTCCGACAAATTGCGCCTCAACCTCAAATCGCTCTCAAGCGCCTCGGCCTGGCCGATTTTAATCCTGGCAAAGTCACGGTGCGCGGGATTAAGCAACAGATTGAGCTCAGCCGGAATTACCGCGCTGGGAACTTCCAGCACGCAATATTTGGCACTGCGCAGCCATTGGTTGCCAATTTCCTGAAGGGTTTCGCGCGCCTCGAGGGTTCGCCAATGCTTGGGGAGCTGTTTGGAATCGATTTTTAGCCTCGCAATATCGCCAGGAATCTCTGCGGGGATCAATACATAGTTGGCGCGTAGCGGTTCATCCTGGACCAGCATTTCGAGAAAAGCCAATGATCTGCTCTGAGCCGTGTAAACCACCGGCTCACCTTTGCGATTCCAGCGGCCGCCAAACAGGCGTGCGCCCTCTCCGGAAAAAGCCGATGCGGCAAAGCGGTGCGTAACGATGCGCCATACTATTCCCGTCACGCAAAAACGCCGTGTTCAATTCTGCCCAGTGTATCCATCACGGAGGCGGCCCCGAGATCGGTATCCAGCATGGATAGCGGCGTAGCGCCGCTGAGGCTGGCGTTGGGTGACTTCATCCAATCCAGCGCCACCGGCCCATCTTCAAACACTTCGGCGGCACGTTCGATAATCCGTGCCAAGCGCAGCAATTTGCCAGATTCCTCACGATTGAGTACCCCTTCCTTTTTGCGTCGAACCAACGTGCGTTCGGGGATGTCCAGCGCGCGGGAGAGTTCGGCCTGCCGCACGTTTAGCCGTTGCATGACTGCATCGATCGCTGGGGCAGGTATGCCCTTGCGCACCAGGTCGATCCACTCAGTTGTGGAACGTGGGTGGGTCTGTAATACTCGTTCGCCACCAAGGACGCTGGAGGCAGAAAACGGAGTGTGAACGATTGCTGGGGAAAAAGAAGTCATAGGAATATCACTTAATCACATTTTCGACCAAAGCCTAATGGCTTTTAGTATATACAAAATTGGCGTTATGACACGACTTATTATCAAACCAATACGTAAAAATATCGAACCACGTCTCAAGTGAGCGAAAGGTTGAGATGATGAAGAGGGCATCCGAACACCGCAGCACCTACCGTAACCGCTTCGCCCGCTGAATCAGAAAGTATCGTTAATAGCCCTTTCCGACGGTCTTCCTTTCTAGCGCTTCACAAATTTTCTGCATTCCAACTCTTTCAATCGATAAGACGTGCAAGTCGAAGACAATATCTCTCGCCAGCTTACCGCTGATAGACTGGTTGAGGGCCTGCGCCGGGATTCAACACAATTCCGGCTGACCAACTCAAGCGTCTAGGTCATTCGATCTCCTGCTCATGATCTCTTGCACGGTCCCCGCTGCGATGTGCTGCACCAGGTTATAGAAGATAATCGGCACCATTATATTTGGGTAAGAAGACAAGGCTAAAGATGCCAGTACCAAGCCGGTCCCGTTATTGTTCATCCCCAGCCCGAACATGAGCGAAACGCGCTCAGCCTGGTCCAGCTTGAAAAAACGGCTCATGCCATACCCGGCGGCAAACAACGTACAGCATAGCCCTGCCGTAATGGCCAATGTGATCGCAAGGAAGTCGTAATCACCCTCAGCCATGGCTTGTGGCAACGATACTGAAGCATTGGAGTAATTCAGCAGCAATAAAACGATGCTATTGATGAACTTCAGATAAGGCATGCCGCTGGCTTGCCAATCCTCGTTAACTATCAAGCGTACCGCGATGCCCAGTAATGACGGAAACACCACCCAAAGACCCAGAAAAGTTCCCGAACCATATGCTGCCAGACCGTGCAATACTGCCTCGTACTCCTCCGAGGCCATTTCGCCAAATACGTGAAATGCTATCGGCGTGACGACTGGGCTCAAAATCGTGGAGAAAAAGACCAGCCCCAGGCTTAGCGCCAGATTACCATTGGCGTTTTGCGCCCATGCGGTTGACGATCCGGCGATCGGCATGGCTGCCACCAATGCCAGACCCACGAGAATATGCTGAACTTCTATTGGTTCATACCAGAGCCGCATCGCTATCGTTATGCCAAAAACATAGACGATGGGAATAACCAGGTTTGCCGCCAACCCGGCCAGCAATACGTATTGTTTCTGCAAAATGTTTTTCAAATGAGATATTTTCAGCCCCAGGCCTGCGTTGAACATCAACGTGGCGAGCATGATCATCAGCAACGAAATATTTGTTTTCTGCTGAAAGAGGGTGATCTCGCCGAAAGAAATATTCCTGATCCATAGTCCTGCGTCCGGCAAAAACACGGCGATGATGTATACGGTAATCAGAAACCAGAGCAGATGGCGATGAAGAAAGTGGGAAATGGAAAGTAGAATCATGGGGTGGGTCCGGGTGCCAGCAAGAAGTACATCCTGCAAATTTTCATCACCATCTCCCGGCATTAATTAAGCAGATTTACGCGCTGTCATCTTGATCTTTGCTTGGCGAGGAGTAGCCGCGCATAAAATCTAGCAGAAAGTATCCCGCAACGTATGTGCCATTAGACAACCAGCTGATTAATAAGTGAGGAACGAGTCATGCTATCAGCAATGTGTCCGCTTTAGAGACAATTGAAGTCACCGAACGGACAAGTTCGATCCCGTGGTGCCGCAATTCGCGTAGAGCAACTGGCGGCGCGCGGCCTTAACGCGATTTATCGCGGATGTCACAGAACGTGGAGAGCATGGTAGATTCAAGAGCCGATCCTCTCGTTGCTCTACCTCCCGATTTTTGGTCCGAATTTTTTGACTTGAGATATCGACTCAAGTGCACCGTTTAGCCGAATGGTTGCGCAATGTGAAGAACGTCCGGCTATTCTCCGACCTGGGCCATTACGGTAATGACGGGGGTATCGTTGTCTGCAATATTTAAGGATACCGGCTCGCGCAGGAATAAAAGCTTGCCATCTTTTTCCCGAATCACGACCTCTTAAAGCATCTGCGACAAATTGTCGCGCGACAATTTGTCACATTCCTATAGTGGTAAAAATCAATTATCCTGTCGACAGATATTCTTCTTGAAGTTGAAAAACTGCCACGATGTAATAAGGGTATCTGTAATTGTGTTTTATCTGTTGTCGTAAGTTAGTCTCGTAGTCGGTTTTAACGTATTACCTTCCTTTACATTTTGGGTTCGTCGCACCTCCCCGCAGTGTTACGAACCCTTTTCTTTTTCAGGTCGAACTTACCCGGTTGCTGTTCATTGAACCCACGTCCTTTCAAGTCTAGCTTTCACTGTGTCCTTAAACAGAATCCTGCGACAATTCTCACGGATGAATAGAGTTTTTTTCTACCATTTACTATGGATAATATATTTTATCGATAGCTGATTACGATTAATGATAGACACGTCGCCAAGCCTGGCTGCGGATCTCCGGATTAGCAACTTCGCCGACCTCGCATGTCTAAACCAGAAAAATTGGTTATACTCTTCAGCTGAAACTATCTATTTATAATGGGTACCTTGTCATTCCCAATCGAGCGGTAGCGACGGCCCAACGGGGCATACTAGTCTGTAACGCCTGTTATGATTGATACCTGCTCTACTATGATCGCTGTGAAAGCAACGCGGCGATAAGCAGTAAGCAGCGCATCTTGCTCAGCCGTATTGAACAATTCCCGGCGGCCCGCTTGGACAGGCTTCTGACCAAGAGAATCCGCCACTTGCACTCTCGCATTCGTATTGCTATGCCATGTCGCCGTCGCGCCTTTGCTGGCAAACTTGAGGGCTCATTCAGGGGTTCCTTGGCGAAAGCGCTTATTTTGATGTACCACACCAAATTTCATTTCGCTATGCCGCATGATTGAGATCGTCCGCGTTGCCTTGCGGCGCCCGTATACTTTCATTGTACTAGCGATCCTTCTCCTGATTATCGGTCCGCTGGCAGCCCTTCGCACGCCAACCGACATCTTCCCGGACATCCGCATTCCGGTAGTTGCGGTGGTGTGGCAGTATACCGGTCTGCCCCCGGATGAGATGGCCGGGCGCATCACCACCCTGTTCCAGCGCTCGCTGACAACCACCGTCAACGACATCGAGCACATCGAAGCGAACTCATATGTGGGTTCCGGCGTCATCAAGATATTCTTTCAGCCGGGCGTGGATATAGCGACGGCCAACGCCCAGGTCACGGCGATCGCTCAAACCGTTGTGAGGCAGATGCCGCTGGGTACGACGCCGCCGCTGATCCTCAATTATAACGCCTCGACAGTGCCGATCCTGCAGCTCGCATTATCTGGAAAAGGCATGTCGGAGCAGTCGCTGTCCGATCTTGCCCTCAACACGGTTCGCACGCGCCTGGTTACCGTGCCGGGTGCCGCGATTCCCTATCCGTATGGCGGCAAGACACGGCAGATACAGATTGACATGGATCCCTCGGCCCTTCAGGCACGCGGGTTGTCCGCACAAGACCTGGGCAATGCACTTGCCACGCAAAACCTGATCACCCCGATCGGTACACAAAAAATAGACGCATTCGAATATACGTTGCAGTTGAACAATGCGGCAACCCTGGTCGATGACCTGGGCGATTTGCCGGTCAAGACTGTCGACGGCGCAACGATTTATATCCGCGACGTCGCCAATGTGCGCGACGGTAATGCGCCGCAAACGAATATCGTACATGTTGACGGCGCGCGCTCGGTGGTGATGTCGGTACTGAAGAATGGCGTGACTTCGACGCTCTCCATCGTCGCCGGCATCAAGGCCAAGCTTGCCGAGATCAAACCGTCGCTGCCGGAAGAGCTTGAGATCAAGCCGCTTAACGATCAATCGTTGTTCGTGCGGGCTGCAATCAAGGGTGTTGCGTTAGAGGGAACCATTGCAGCGGTGCTGACAAGTATCATGATACTGCTATTTCTCGGCAGCTGGCGCTCGACCCTGATTGTTGCAGTGTCCATTCCGCTGTCGGTTCTCGGCTCGATCATCTGTCTCGCGGCGCTCGGCGAAACCCTCAATATCATGACGCTTGGCGGCCTCGCGCTTGCGGTCGGCATTCTCGTCGATGATGCCACAGTAACTATCGAGAGCATCAACCTGCATCTCGAGCAGGGCAAGGATGTCGAGACCGCGATCATGGATGGCGCGACACAAATCGCAACCCCGGCATTCGTTGCGCTGCTGTGCATTTCTATCGTTTTCGTGCCGATGTTCCTCCTTGAAGGCGTTGCACGCTTCCTGTTCGTACCCATGGCGCTGGCGGTCATTTTTGCGATAGCGTGGTCGTTCATCCTGTCGCGTACGCTAGTGCCGACGATGTCGAAATACCTGCTGCATCCGCATGCGCCGCGCGACGAGGGGGAGAAACCGTCGCAGAATTTCCTGGTGCGTTTCCAACGCCGCTTCGAAGCCGGATTCGAGCGCCTGCGCACGAGCTATCGAGAATATCTGAAGCTTGCGCTCGCACATCGGCGCGTGTTCGTTATCGGTTTTCTTGCGTTCGTGCTTGCCTCATTTTTGCTGCTGCCATTCCTCGGCCGCAATTTCTTTCCCGCGGTCGATAGCGGTCAGATCCTCATGCACGCGCGCACCCAGGTGGGCACGCGTGTGGAGGAGAGCGCGAATCAGTTCGCGGAAATACAGAAAGCAATCCGAAAAATCATTCCGCCGCACGAGATCGGCGCCATGATTGACAATATCGGCCTTCCGCCCAGCAGCATCAACCTGACCTACAACAATACCGGCGTCATGGGAACGCAGGATGGCGACATCCAGATCGCGCTGAAAGAAGGCCACCAGCCCACTGCCGACTACGTGCGCAGGTTGCGCGAGGAACTTCCGCGCCAATTTCCCGGTGTGACATTCTCGTTTCCGCCGGCTGACATCGTCAGCCAAATCCTGAATTTCGGTTCGCCGGCACCGATCGAGCTACAAATCCGTGGTAATGATCTGGACGCGAATTTCGATTACGCCAACTTGCTGCTATCCAGGATACGTATGATCAGTGGCATCGCCGACGTGCGTATTCAACAGTCGCGAAGCCGCCCGATTTTCGATGTCGATGTCGACCGCACGCGCGCGCAGCAGGTCGGTGTCACCATGCAGAATGTCACAAGCGCCCTGGTCGCCAACCTGGCCGGCAGCAGCCAGGTGGCGCCGACTTTCTGGCTGAATCCGCAGAATGGCGTACAGTATCCGATCGTGATACAGACACCGCAGTACCGGCTCGATACACTCGCCGCGCTTGCCAACCTGCCGGTTGGCGGCAGTGCCGGCAATCCACAGGTGCTCGGCGCGCTTGCCAGTTTCACACGCACCAGCGGCAACGCGCTGGTCAGTCAATACGACATCCAGCCAATGGTGCAGATCTTCGCAACTACGCAGGGGCGCGATCTCGGCGCGGTTGCGGTCGAACTTCGCCGCATTCTTGACGATACTGCGAGTCTGGTACCGAAAGCATCGACGGTCAGATTGCTTGGTCAGGTACGCACGATGGAAAGCGCGTTCTCGGGCCTGCAGTTTGGCTTGCTCGGTGCAATCGTGCTTATATACCTGCTGATTGTCGTAAACTTCCAATCCTGGACAGACCCGTTCGTCATCATCACCGCGTTGCCGGCTGCGCTTGCCGGCATTGTCTGGATGCTATTCGTGACATTCACACCGATCTCGGTGCCGGCGTTGACCGGCGCAATCATGTGCATGGGCGTCGCGACCTCGAACAGCGTGCTCATGATCAGCTTCGCGCGCGAGCGTCTCGACGCGATAGGTGATGCGACCGCAGCCGCGCTTGATGCTGGATTCGTGCGTTCCCGCCCCGTATTGATGACCGCGTTGGCGATGATCATCGGCATGGTGCCGATGGCGCTGGGCCTGGGCGAAGGTGGCGAGCAGAATGCACCGCTGGGCCGCGCGGTCATCGGCGGCCTGATCTTTGCAACTATCGCAACGCTGATCTTCGTCCCCGTCGTTTTCAGTATCGTACATGAAAAGCACGGCAAGGGTTCTGCCCCAAACCCCGCCGTTGGAGAACTTCGTGCCACCTGAAATGCCTATCAAGGAAGTTTCTCCGCGCAAGCTTCGCGGCGCCGCCATCGTCGCGGCGGTCATCGTTACGATCATCGTCATCACCGGCCTCGTCATGCGAAAATCCGACGACAAGCAGCTTCGCGACTGGACCGACGATCAGGCGATCCCGACCGTTGCCATACTCAAGCCCGGCAAGCGCGGCAATGTCGCTACCCTTGATCTACCCGGTCGTCTGGAGCCCTTTTCAAACGCATCGCTGTATGCCCGCGTCAGCGGTTACCTGAAGAGCTGGAAAGTCGACATCGGCAAACCGGTCAAGGTCGGCCAACTGCTCGCCGAGATCGAGACCCCGGACCTCGACCAGCAGTTGCTACAGGGGAAAGCCGATCTCGCCAGCGCAGAGGCGACTGCGGCACTTGCTGAAATTACGGCAAAACGCTGGAAATTGCTGGTGGATTCCAAGTATGTATCGAAGCAGGCTGCCGACGAAAAAATTGCCGATTTCATGACCAAGCAGGCGTTGGCGCAATCCGCTCGGGCGAATGTCGACCGCTTGAAGACATTGAAGAATTTCGCGCGCATCGTCGCGCCGTTCGATGGCATTGTCACCGCTCGCGGCACCGACATCGGCGCGCTGATCAATGGGGGCAGCGGTAGTGGTGTCGGCATCAGCCCCGGCACTGGCACAGGAAGCGGTGCCGGCAGTACCGGCGGAATGGGCCAGGAACTCTTCCAGATATCGAATACGAAGAAGTTGCGTGTATATGTCAACGTGCCGCAGACCTACGTACCCAGTATCCGCCCCAATACCCAGGCAAAAATCACGGTGCCCGAACGTCCAGGCCAGAGCTACGTTGCGGCCGTGGCATCTTCGGCCCAGGCGGTCGATATGGCATCAGGCTCGACATTGATGCAGATCCTGGTCGATAACGCGGAAGGCGAACTGCTGCCGGGCGCCTTCGCGAACGTAAGTTTCGAGCTGCCTCACGACGTTGTCGTGCTGAGCGTGCCAGCCAGCGCCTTGATGTTCGACAAGGCCGGACTGCGTGTTGCCACAGTGGGCGCCGACAATAAGGTTGTGCTGAAGACTGTCACGATCTTGCGCGATCTCGGCAAGATCATCGAGTTGGGTTCGGGCCTTGCTCCCGACGATCACATCATTGAAAGTCCGCCCGACGGTATCGCCACTGGCGATACCGTGCGCATCGCCCAATCCGCGAAAAAACCGGATGGCACGGCGAATACGCGTAGTAACGGCAAGGGTCTCTATTAAACCTAAATCCGGTACCGCGTGCAGTATCGTGCGTGAACGCCTCAACTTACGCAGGGATTTCGCGATAGCCGCGTGCTGCGCACGCCGAATATCACTCCTGCTTGAGTATACCGGCAAGAAAATTTGTTGTTTCGTTCCACGATGCCTTGTCCGCCGCTGCATCGTAAGCGAGTGGAAGGTTGAACTTGCGCCCGTACTCGTCAGCAGCGGGGTTGGTGAAGCTGTGCTTGGCGCCAACGAAAGTCACTGCCTTGTAATCTGCCCCGGCTTTTTCCATTTCCTGCTTGAAGGCCGCCACCTGCTCTGCCGGAATCATGGGATCGTCGGTACCGGTAAAAGAAATGATCCGTGCCCTGACTTCACCCGGTTGCACAGGATGCTCTGTCGCCAGATTGCCATGGAAGCTGACCACGCCTTTCAAATCTTCGCCTAGGCGAGCCATCTGCAACACCACGCTCCCCCCGAAACAGTAGCCCAGCGCGGCGATATTTTTCGCGTCCACGTTTTTTTGTTGCCGCAGGTATTCCATCGCCGCTTCAAAACGTATTTTCGCCAGCGGCAGATTCTTCGCCAATTCACCCGCGAACTTGCCGGCATCATCCGGATGATGAGCCTGCCTGCCCTCGCCATACATGTCCAGCGCCAGCGCGGTATAGCCTAATTGCGCCAGCATCCGCGCCCGCTTACGCGTGTAATCGTCCAGCCCCCACCATTCATGCACTACCAACACACCGGGACGCTTGCCCTGAATCGCGTCGTCGTAAGCAATATAACCCTTCAATAAGGTGCCATTGGCGCGGTAAGTCACCTCCTTACCCTGCACTTCAGCCTGCACCATTGAACTCACGAATAACAATATTGCAGTTAATATGATATTTTTCATGGTGAATGATCATCCGAGCGGTTAATCAAAATCCGGCACTGTCAGGAGTGTAGCTGAGAGTACTATCGATAAATCAAAAAGCGCTTACATTTTCAAGAAATTATCCTAAATCCGGTAGTTGGACGGGGGAAGTGTACGGTTTTTGGGGTGCAGGGCAAGGCGCAACGACGCGGAATGCGACCGCACAGGGCGGAGTAGTGCCTTCCGCAGGAAGGTGCGACCCCGAAGCGGGATGCGGGCGCCCCTTTGCGTGTGAAGCGTGATCGCGGCATCCCCTGCGCTGCGCGGGGTCCCTCGGGCGACGCTTCGGGGCGCCGTTCCATTCCAAGAAGTTGCAACGCAGCCATGTGCTGCAAAAACTGTGCAATTCGCCCCGTAGCGCCCTCACCCGGAAGGTGAGCGTCAAATAATATGAAATATTGTTATTAATCATTACACTGATCTATTAAATGAGCGGTCAACTACCGGATTTAGGATAATATGAACTACGATGTATTCAATGGCGACGCCGACGGATTATGCGCGCTGCATCAGCTTCGGTTGGCGTATCCTGTTAAAGCGGAATTGGTAACCGGGGTCAAGCGCGATATCAAGCTGCTTGACAGGGTGCAGGCTGGTGCCGGCGACCGGGTAACCGTACTCGACATTTCGCTGGATAGCAACCGTTCCCGGCTCATGCAGTTATTGGAAGCGGCGGTGCATGTCGAGTATTTCGATCATCACTATGCCGGTGAAATACCACGACACATCAATCTGGTTTCCCATATTGATGTGTCCGCCGATGTATGCACCAGTATTCTGGTAGATCGATCCCTGGAAGGGCAGTACCGCCTTTGGGCTGTCGTTGCTGCCTTTGGCGATAATCTCGGGCAAAGCGCCCACGCGCTTGCAAAGCGGGCAGGACTTGCCGTATCACAAATAGAACAGCTGGCACGCCTGGGAAAATACCTGAATTACAATAGCTACGGCGATAGCCTGGATGACTTGCATTTTCATCCCGTCAAACTTTATGAAGAAATGAGACCGTATCCTGATCCATTCGATTTTATTGCCGGGTCAGCTGCCTTCAATCTGCTCGCAGCAGGATTTCGCGATGATATGGGCATGATAGGCTCGTTGCTTCCGTTGTCGGAGGGTGGTGCCCGCTACGCTGCTTATTTGCTGCCCGACGCACCCTGGGCAAGACGCGTGGCGGGCGTCTTTGCAAACAGACTGGCCAACGACGACCCGTCTCGCGCGCATGCGGTGATTACACCGACTCGCCATGGAGACTATGCCGTCAGTGTGCGTGCGCCGATAGCAAAGCCAGAGGGCGCAGACGTGCTTTGCATGAAGTTTGAGACTGGAGGTGGGCGTAAAGCGGCGGCAGGCATCAACCGTCTGCCGATAGATGCGCTTGATCGATTTCTCGCTATTTTCGCGGAACAATTTGACTAGCGCTCAGCCGAGCGATTTGCCTCAAGGGATCAAGCCCTGCATAGGCTCATGACATAGTCTGGATCGTCTGATTTCTTCTTAGTCGAAATGGCATCATGACCAATACGTTCAAACAATCGCAGCAGCCCTCCAGGACTCCATCCACTGACGAGCGTGCTCAACGCAGCCTGGTCAATGCCTTGCTGGATCCCCGCCGCTATCCACATGCGGTGAAGAACGTGCGGCTGACCGAAACCCACATTTCGTGGGTGCTGCTGGCGGGACGATATGCCTATAAGATAAAAAAATCAGTCGACCTGGGCTTTGTCAATTTTACCAGCCTGGCCTTACGCCGCTATTACTGTGAAGAAGAGATTCGGCTTAATCGCCGTCTCGCGCCGCAGATATATCTCGATGTCGTCCCCATCGGGGGAACACTGGAAATGCCTGAGTTCAATGCACTGCCGGCTTTAGAATATGCTGTGCGGATGCGACGTTTTGCTTCGTCCAAACAATTGGATCGACTGGTGTCGCGCGACCAAATCCTGCCGCGTCATATGGATAGTCTCGCCGCAACGATCGCGCATTTCCATGGCAGCCTGCCTGCGGCAGAAGCGGGGTCCGAGTATGGTTCCACTGCTGCCGTATATTCGGCGGTATCGAAAATTTTCGAGCAATTACAAGTTTTGTTGAAGGATAGCAAGGATGAGGCCGGCGTGATTGCACTGTGCCACGCCGGCGAGGCTGAATATGCCAAATGCCTGGTTCGGTTCGAACAGCGCCATGCAGGAGGCTTTATTCGCGAATGTCATGGCGATCTGCACCTCGGCAATATTGCGCTTATCGGTCAGCGGCCCATTCCCTTCGACGGCATCGAATTCGATCCTGCATTACGCTGGATCGACGTGATTAGCGAAGTCGCCTTTACTGTGATGGACTTGCTGCACTGCCGGCGGCCTGATCTCGCCTACCGTTTCCTGAATGCCTATCTGGAAGCCACCGGCGACTATAGCGGCGTATCGGTGCTGCGTTACTATATCTACTACCGTGCCGCAGTGCGTGCCATGGTCAATGCCATCCGCGCCGGACAGGCAAGCCTGCCTCAGCGTGCCAGGGGGAAGGCATCGGCAAGCTGCCGCAGTTTTCTTGCTCTGGCTGCGGAGGGCATCGCCAAGCGCTGCCCTGGACTCATCATCACCCATGGCTTGCCGGGGTCGGGCAAGACGACCTTTGCACAGGCCGCATTGGAACGGTTCCAGGCAATACGCATCCGCTCCGACGTGGAGCGCAAGCGTTTATTCGGATTGCCGCCGCTGGCGGACAGTCGCTCGCAGATAGGCGACATATACGGGGCAGATGCGACACAGCGCACCTATGCACGCCTCCATGAACTGGCACGGGAACTACTTACTGAGGGCGCTTTGGTAATCGTGGACGCGGCTTTTCTCAAACAGCATGAGCGTGAGCTTTTTCGCCAGCTCGCACAGGAGCTTGGGGCATCATTTGCCATCGCGTCGCTGCAGGCCGGCGCAGCCACCCTGCGCGCACGCGTCATTCAGCGGCAGAATGACTCGAACGATGCATCCGAAGCGAATCTCGCGGTGCTGGAATCATTGCAGGAAAAACAGGAAGTACTATCGCCGCAGGAGCGACTCCATGCGGTAGCGTTTTTCAATGAGGGCGACAGTTCGACAACCGATCTGGAGGCATGGGGGAAATTGACCCGATTGCTCTACACGTATGGCGATAAGGATATCCCGGCAATTCGAAGGGATAGATGATGCGTTACGTAATTTGATGTTTGGAGCGCCCTCGGGACGCTGCTGCATAAACTATCATGAGCTTATAGCGAACCATAAATTTGGACCTGCAACGTAACGCGCTTCGCTTATTGGCGCCTGCCTCTAAAAAAGTTGCATCGCACCCAGCGAGGTGCCTTGCGTTCACCAGATTATATAGCGTCTAGGCTTTGTACTTCATCCAGATGCTTCGCTAACGCTCGCAACGAGGTGGAAATTTCCACCGGGTAAGCCGTAACCACCTCTAGAGTCGTCATAGGCTTCGGAAGACGGGTATAGTTCTCCAAAGTCCGCCGACGTATCTCATTCAGGGGAGTACTTTCGTTAATACGTCTGCCGGCCTGCATTACGGGCACAATAAGCGGCTCTCCATCATGAGAATCATTTTCCGCCAGCGCGACAATATCGCCCGCCATGGAGCCGTCAGCGCTATTATATTTACGATAAACCTGTTTTCGTCCCGGCCAGGTGGCCTTCCCTTCCGAGCGCTTGCGCCGCGCTTTACCGGCATATTCCTGGAGCTTGTACGCACAATCCAGCGAAGGTGCATCGCTGGAGACATCGAGTGCCGTCCCTATACCAAAACCATCTATTGGCGCAGCGGGCGATGTGGCTGAAGACAACAGCGCGCGCAACCGGTACTCATCCAGATTTCCGCTGGCAAAAATGGTCGTCTTTTCTAATCCGCCTTCGTTCAGTATTTGGCGCACCTGCCGGGCATGGGTCGCAAGATCGCCGCTATCGAGCCGCACACCTTTAACGTGGATACCACATGCTAGAAGTTTGCGACCCAGCGCAACCACCTTGGCTGCGGCGGCCTCGGTGTCATAGGTATCGATCAACAGAATCACGTTGTCCGGATGGCAATGTGCAAATTGCTCGAAAGCAGTTGCTTCGTCCTCATGTGCCTGAATGTAGGAATGAGCCAGGGTACCGAACAGCGGGATTCCATACACTGCCCCGGCTAATACGGTAGCAGTACCGGAAAATCCTGCCAGATAGCTCGCCCGCGCGGCGAGCAGCGCCGCCTCCGCCCCGTGTGCACGGCGCATGCCGAAATCAACCAGAAACTTATCTGGCGCAACCAGCACGGAGCGGGCCGCCTTGGAGGCGATCAACGTTTCAAAATGCATCAGATTCATAATGCGCGATTCGACCAGCTGAGCTTGTGGCAGCGTAGCGGTAATCCGCAGGATAGGCTCATCCGGAAAAAAAAGGCTTCCTTCCGGCATAGCGTGAACATCGCCGTCAAAACGAAATTGCTCGAGGTAGGCGATAAGAGAAGGTGCGAAACGTGGAGCAAGCCAGGCCAGCTCTTCCGGCGAAAATCTTATGTTTTCCAGAAAATCAAGCGCCTGTTCCAGCCCGGCCGCAACCATAAAATTCCGCCCCGGGGCGAGCTTGCGTACGAAGAGCTCAAATACCGCGGTTTCCTCCATGTGCTGCTCAAGGTAGCTCTGCAACATCATAAGCTGATAATGGTCAGTCAATAGCGGACTGGAAAGCGGATTCACGCCGAAATCGCTTCAAAATGGATGGGGACAGCGCCAAGATGCTCCATTTCTTCAAGCGCATGCAAACCGCCATTCGAGCTTGAATTGATCGCACGGACCGCGTCCGTGAGGATGAAGGTCGCATAGCCAAGCTGCAGGGCATCTTTCACGGTATTGAGCACACAATATTCTGTAGCGAGCCCTCCGATAAATACGCGCCCGATGCCGGACGACTTCAGTAAAGCATTGAGCCGGGTATCGGTAAAGCCGGAATACGCGTCCTTTTCTCTAGTGGTCGCCTTGGAAATAATTTGTATATCGCATGGGAACTCAAGGCTGGCGGGAAATGCCGCGCCCGGGCTTGCTTCGACGCAGTGAGGCGGCCACGGCCCTCCCTGTTCGATAAATGAGCAGTGGTCCGGCGGATGCCAATCGCGAGTGGCGAAAATAGCCAACCCATATGCATGAAAAAGCGCTATGTAACGATTGAGTATCGGAATGATTTCGTTGCCGGCAGGCACGGCCAGGCTACCGCCGGGGAGAAAGTCGTTCTGCACGTCCACGAAAATCAGCGCGTCTCCGGCAGCCAGGCTGGCTTTCACGCGTCTTGCCCCGGTTCGCACAGAAAACGGCTCATCTTCAAGTTAATGCCTTCACCTTTTTAATGCTTCACCATTTCGAATGATTCGGCAAGCAGCCGGATTTCGTATTGTTCATTCATGATCACAGTTTGCTTGTCATTTCTTACTCTTCCTCTTCCTCGTCTCCTCCGGCATGGTGCTTACCCGTGCTCACCCGTTTTGCCTGAAAGCCCTCGCTGCCGATATCCTCCAGGAACTGTACCTCACTGCCCTCCGCCAGTTGATCAAAATTGATGTTAGCGAGGTTTTCGCGATGAAAGTATAGTTCCTGCCCGTCGGGCGTCTCGATGAAACCATACTCCTCCTCTGCAATCAGACGCACTACTTTGCCGCGCAATACAGGCGCATGCGCCTTGATGTCGCCCCGCTGGCGGCGACCATAGTCTTCAAGCTGGCGTTTGGCGGCGCCAAATGCGTCACGCAGCGCAACATACACATCCTCATCCGCCTCTCGGGTCACCACAAGCTCCTTGCCCGGCACGGTAATGTCGATACGCACATCGAACACACGGCCTTGATGTTTGTGTTTATGCGGAACCTCGATTACCACGCGGCATCCAATGATATTCGAATAAAATGTCTCGAGCTTTTCCGCTTTTTGCCGGATATGGTTTTCCAGTGCTTCAGAATGGGGAACATCGCGTGTCGTGATTTGCAGTTGGAATTTCATGGCTATGTCCTCTCGATGATTCATATTGTGCAGCCCGTCAGAGTAAAACCAGACAGTATGGCTTCGTAATGCACTGGTATGATTTTGCATTTACCGGGATCTTGGTCTAAGCGCCGCGAATCAGGAGCACGGGTATATGGGCGGTGCGCACTACTCCTTCGGCGACACTGCCGAACAGTACGCGGCTGAAGCCGGAGCGGCCATGGGTCCCTATGACGATCAAGTCGGCTGGCCAGCGTCTGGCTTCCGCTACGAGTACACTGGCGATGCGATCGCCACCGGCCTCGAGCAGCTTTACCTCCGCTGTCATGCCTGCTTGCCGCGCCAACGTTTGTGCTTGTGCCAGTATTTTTTTGCCGATGCTCGTTTCTATTTCTTTCATCTCGTCGTAATTGATATAGCTGTTTGCGTCCATAAGATGGATGTCGGCGACCACGTGCACCAGTTCCAAGTGCGTACTTTGCTCTTGATGTTGGGCAAACCGGGCGGCTTCCTGTATTGCAAGGTTGGAGGTTGTACTACCGTCAACTGGAACCAGAATATTTTGATACATTGCTATCCCCGGAAACATCATTCCTTGGCACGCTCAGCAGCTGCTTCTGGACCGGAAATGCCGATCCGCGTGTGTTCGAAATGCGATGGAAATTGGGTTGGCAAGACCTGATACTCCTTTGGTAAGCTCCTGGTCCGCCGTATTTACCCTCACTCGGAACGAATATCCTATTAATAGCTATAGGAGAACCCACAAGACCTGTCAAGTGTAAATCAAACGTACTGTGCCGATACTGGCCCTGCTATATGACCCCTCGGTGTTACCGAATGGATCGTGTAAACGCAAGGAAACTGCTCTCCGCGACAGTCTACCAATATGTTCACAGAGGTCGAACCGTAAAATATTCGCATGCCAAGCCCAAATGCCGCCATTGCCGCGATCTTGGAAAAGATCGCTAATCTTTCCGGGATCGAAACAAACACCTTTATTGGTACTGCCGTTTAACTACGAAACTTCCGAATGAGTTCGCGGTGCGAAGATTCGCAGCTTCAACTTCAAGCGTAAAAGCATGGAGGCCGAATATTGACTTTTTTGTCATGCGACCTAAACTGAGAAACATGACATCTTCTTTTACACAAGGTCTGACACAGCAGTTGGGGAAGGTAAATACCAACCAAGCTCCACTTTTTTACAGCGAATCAAGTACCTTCATGCACTGCCATTCGAGCATTCCGCACCGGGGAAAACGCCATGATTCAAAATTCGATTGATATTGCCACTTACGTCAGCCCCAATCTGTCGGCGCTTATCGAAAGCCAGGTCAACGATCCGGATGCCGAGCAACCTGCAACGCTCGCTTCGGTACGCGCTTTTATCACGAACCTGTTGCCCGCTTCGTTGAGCGAAGCGGAGCGGCTGCACCATGTCGATATCGACGCATCGCTGCTTGACGAGCTCGACGTACTGATCGAGGAGTTCGGCGATGATGCACTCGCTATCGACTTTTCCCGCAGTACCGCCAGCGAGCCGCTTTCCCGGGTGATTGAAACTGTGATGAACGACGAGAACCGGGAGAATCCACCGACGCTGGAAACGATAAGAGACGCCATCGCCTCGGGCCTGCCAGCCAGGCTGGTCGGGGATGGCGTCCTGGAGGACGATGAAGACGACGCCCTGCTTTCGGAAATTGAAGCGCTGATCAGGCGCTACGGCGCTGACTCGCTGGCAGAGGACTTTTTACGCTACGAGTAGCTGCTATTAGCCCGGATGTTTCATAAATTCGCGTAATGATTGCGCAGAATTTTGTTTTGTAGGGAGATTTTGTGAAAGAGTGGCGTAGTTATTCATACGCCTGACTGAACGAAATTTTCATACGAAACAAAAGACCAGCAAGGGCGCGCGTCAATTTATGAAATATCCGGGTCAGCAACGGAGTCCACAAGCGCTTCATTGCGGTGGCGGAGGTGGCGGATTACCGGGCGGCGGTGGAGGGGGAAAACGGCGTGAATCGCCTTCCCGGGGTGGTGCACTTATACTCTGACCGGGGCCGCTCACGGACGCATTGTCCATGATCTGGCCGGCTATCGGGACGCGATTACCCTTGGCGTACATGCATTGTATATAACCCATATCGTAACGTTGCTGATTAATATATCCTGATTCGCTGGCGGTGCTGCTTCCCACCAGCCCTCCACCCAACAGGCCGCTACCCGCGCCAATTGCGGCACCGGTCCCACCACCCAAAGCCGCGCCGGCCGCCGCACCAAGCCCGGTACCTACGGCAGCGCTCCCTAGCCCGCTGGAAATGGAGGCTTGATTCGGCGTTACCCCACTAACTTGCTCACTGGCATATTGTTTACAATAGAAGTCATCATTTCGAAACTGATCGAAGGTTTTACCCGAACCTGGCAGAACCATTACACTGGGACCCGACGGTATGCTCACGCACGCACCCAGCGAGAATGACAACAGTAAAGCGGACGTTCTGAGCATGCTATACATGACAACGTTCCTTTTATTGATCAGGCGGTCGAGGCGCGACCTGCAACCAGCCCTCGGTGCACGCTTTGACCTCTGGATAATAACCTGCCGGGTTTTCGCAGTAATACCAGTAATTGGATTGTAATACGGACGCCGATGTGGGCGGTACCGTATCCGGCCGCTGTATATACACTAGCGGCACCGGCGGCACGACAGTTGCGGGGAGAGACGCGTAGTAAGGTGGGTAATAATAAGGCGGGCCCCAGCCATAACCGTAATAGCCCAAGCCATAGCCCAAGCCTAACCCCAGGCCCAGGCCGTACCCGCCAAAACCGTATCCATATCCGCGATAACCATAACCCCGGTAGCCACGGTAATGACCTCCCCAGTGTATTCCTCCGCGATGCATCCCCATCCACGGGCCACCTACACCTCCCCCTCCCCTGAAACCTGCGCCTCCGTGGCCTCCCCCAACGTGGCCCCCGCCAACGTTTCCGCCTCCAAAATGCCCACCTCCCATTTGCCCTCCGCCGACGCCGCCGCGCGCCCACGCCAAGCCGCCCGGAATCGAACCCAGCAAGATGGCGATAAGGCAGGCTGATTGGACTTTTTTCATGGAATTCTCGTGATTGGCCGAAAATTACCTCTTAAAAATTGTACTGTTAATTTTATAAACGCTCAGACTTTGAATTCCCTCGATATGCCCATCAACTCCCTATTTTCCCAACGCATACTTCCAATTTATGTGCCATTTATTAGACTGGACCAAGGCTTTTGAGTTTCCAACACGCACCGACGGTCTCCAACGCCCACTTCGCAAGGCGTCTCTAACAAGGCGTCTCTAATCATGGAGAACCTGAAAACCGGTGAGTTGGATTATTACCGCAACCAGAACCCACTGACGTTCCCATCCTTTATGGCAGCACTGACAAGGACATCGTCACCAGCATCCTTGAACTCCAGCTTCCATAAGTAGACCGTGAAACCCTGCTGATTCAACTGGGCCAGAAACCTGGCGATATAGCCTTGCTTGAGGCGGGAGCCGAGAGATTCGCTGATGTTATCGAATATTTCTTCTGTTATACCGGCTTTGAACGCTGGATCTCCGGAGGACACAAAAGCTGCCAATGAATCGGATTGGATAGCCGAAAGCATGTTTTCCATCGTCGTCTCAACCGGCACTGGAGCCTGGGCCAATGCAACATGCGGCACGAATCCGAAGAGCAGCATACCGAAAAAAACAAGACGGCTCGTGGCAGCAAACAACGATCCAAGAAGAAGCCATCTCATAAGATTCCCCACTGCATAAGATTGATGGAAGCCGCTTTTGGCGTAAGTTTCAAGCCGATTACTCAGCGTGAGCAACTAATAAACAAATACAAATGACGCCTCAATCTTTATAGATTATAGACTTTGGGATAGCAAGCCATCCTCCATAGCGGAGAACAAACGTAGGGTGCCGCTTCCCGCCCGGAACGCCGGGCATGGCAAGCTTTGCAGCGGACATGTTCCCGTGTGTCACTCGACTCAGCCCCGAACCCGGGATTAAGCCACTTCAGGTCATCACCATCAGGTCTCAAGTATTGTGGTTTTAATCTCGTGAAGAAAACCACTAGCCCGTCTTTTTCATTCCTTGTCCGTGGCAACTCACCAGGAACGGAACCACCGGGGTGATGCAGGCCGAAATCCACCGTCCGAGCGTCATCGGCTCTCCTAAAAGCAATGGAATCCCCTGATTTATCGCAATAAGGCACGATCCCACCACGACGGTGACCCAATAGGCCACGAACCGTGTATTGCGATCTTCAATAGAACATTTAATCGCACGCAAATGCCGCATTATGGTTTCCTCTCCAACCAGGTTTACTCATCTGAATTTCCGGCAAAACTTGTCTTTATGCTCACGAAATTATTTTCCCTGGAAATGACCCAGGTCGCGAATATCCAGGACCCCGAGACACACTGCGAGCGAAATTACAGCACACCTGGAATACCGATCAGATAGCGTTTCCCCGCAGCGCGACGTCCACGAATGCATCAATCTCGACCTTCAATTCGTCACGAGCAACCAACCCTTTTATCAGATGCTCCGGCAGGTCGTCATTGGCCGCCCCGGCGATCAGCCCCATGATCATGCCCCTGTGGACGCTGTCCCCACCGGCGTTGGCGTTGGCCAAAAGAGATTCCTCCACTCCAAGATCATGTTTCATGATGAGATACAGGAGCAGCGGAAGGCCGTGTTCCGGATAGCACGCAGTTGCAAGAACATGACGTATCACTTCACGCTCGGTATATTGCCGGGCGAATTGCACGACTTCATAAGGTGCATCGTCAAGTGTCACGTGAAGCCGCCACATCTCATCTTTCGGGATGTTGCCGGGGCCATTATGCTTGCGATAAGCCGCGAAAAGCGCCTCACCGGTGATACGAGGCGTGCGTATCGGCCTGGCATGCACAGAAATAGCCTCGACCGGATCGGCACCGTTTACCAGTGAATGCAAAAGCGGAACAAGGACACCCAGCGCGCTTGCTGCATTTTCGGAGCGGTGGGTGAGACACTGATGTTCCATGGCGAACCCAAGCCCTTGATAAGCGCTCTCGACCAGCATCGCGAGAACCATGGGACGTAAAACGCCGCCGTGCGAACCGATAGACCATATGTTGCGTTGCAATTCCGCGCAGGCATGAGGCGGCAAGCCTCGGGAATAATTCTCGAACCATCGTCGGATGTATATCTCAGTATACGGATCGCGGTTTTTCCCGGGTGTAGTGAGATGCTTTATAAACCCTTCAAGAAAGTCTTGTGGATCATAGCGGCCCAGGCGTATTACCGAACGCATGAGCACGCGGACCAGGTGGGCAGCAAGCGTGTTCTCCCCAGCCACCAATCCGTGATGGTAGTGGAAGCGATCTTCCAGCCGGGGAACGGGGTTGCCGTGCTCGCTCTCCTGTTCCGAAGACTGGATAGTCGGCTCACTATAACTGGTTTCATAGAAACGGGCGTGTTCGTGAAGGATGTCGTAGGGACGACCCAGGCGATTTGCGCTGCCGACATCCGGAGAGTATGTCATCCCAACCATGAAGCTTTCAGGATGAGGATGAGGCGCGGCCTCATATTTTCTGATACCACCATTGAAATATTGCTGGATGTTACTCAGGCTGTAAAACCAGTGTGCGGGCATTGCCAGCGCATCGCCGATAAAAAGCCCCCAAAGCGCGTTCCGCATGCGCGTTTCCCGCATTTCGGCCGTATTGACAGATTTCATGAGATTGAACTCCGATATGCTGCGATGCTGCACCGGTTTTTCTGGCAAATTGAGTCGGTAGTGACGCCTGACCTACTGCCAATATTATGTAACCATCCATCAAACAGGACAACGCCTCTCTGCCGAAAACTCTCGAAAGGAGATGAATCCAGCGTGCTCGTGATATATATCTCGTCCGTCTTTCACGCTTGAGCTCGAAGTGAATTCACCCATTCTCACCCGCATTTTATGGGTTCGCGGCCTGCGGGCCTTTGGCGATGGCTACGTCAGTCTGCTGCTGCCGATCTATCTGATCGCGCTGGGCATGAATCCGTTTCAGGTTGGCATCATCACGACCGCCACCCTGATCGGGTCCGGCATCGTGACATTATTGGCTGGTTTCCAGGCCTATCGCTTCACCTATAAGACGTTATTGCTGACGGCGACTGCGCTGATGGCCGCAACCGGCTTCAGCTTTGCGGCCATCACTGAGTTCTGGCCCTTGCTGCTGGTGGCTTTCGTAGGGACATTGAACCCTTCCAGTGGCGACGTCAGCCTGTTTTTACCGCTTGAGCATGCGGTTCTCTCTCGATTTGTGGAGGACCGCCAGCGCACCGCCGTCTTCGTGCGGTATAGCATGGTCGGTGCCCTTGTGGCAGCCGCTGGAGCGCTCGCTGCCGGGTTACCTGACTTTGCAGCGGCCTCAATCCAGATCGATGCCAGAGACGCACTGCAAGCCATGTTTGTGTTGTACGGCATAATAGGATTGTTGTGCGCGGCAATTTATGCAACCCTGCCAAAAGAAGCCGGGACTACCGAGACGGGAACCGCAAACAAGGCCCGCTCCGCTCCATTAAAGAAATCCAGAAAGATCGTCTTTACTCTCGCTGCATTATTCAGCCTGGATGCGTTTGGCGGCGGCTTTGTGGTGCAATCAATGCTCGCGTTATGGTTGTTCCAGAAGTTTCAGCTTTCCATTTCGATGGCTGGGACTATTTTTTTCTGGACCGGTATATTCTCCGCGCTCTCCTACCTGGCGGCGATTCGCATTGCCAATCGGTTTGGATTGATAAATACGATGGTATTTACGCATTTGCCCGCGAATATACTTTTGATTCTCATCCCATTCATGCCGACGCTGGGCTGGGCAATTGCACTATTGCTGATACGGAGCGGTCTTTCGCAAATGGATGTGCCGGCGCGAAGCTCATATGTCATGGCGATCGTGCCCCCGGCGGAACGTGCGGCGGCAGCAAGTATGACTTCGGTTCCGCGCAGCCTGGCATCCGCCGCGGGTCCTTTGCTGGCCGGCTATCTGTTAAGCATATCGTCCTTCGGCTGGCCGCTGGTTATCGCGGGCGGGCTGAAAATTATCTATGACTTGCTATTGCTTCGGATGTTTAGAACCGTGAAGCCACCGGAGGAAGGCGCCTGAACGACATGGGAATCTCTGAATAAATCCTGAAGAATATGTATGCACAGATCACGGATGAAATTATCGCTGCCTTTGGCCGGGCCTGAGTACCGGGCTCTTGACATACGTAATTCTTTCCGTTACGTTAATATATTATGATACTTAGTTTTAAAGACAAAGAGACAGAAGAGTTTTGGCTTACGGGTAAAAGCCGAAAACTTCCAGCAACTCTTAAAAAAAGAGCTTATGCCCGCCTTCAGGCACTACACGCGACCGAAGATATAAAGGATCTTCTCGTTCCTCCCGGCAATCAGTTGGAAAGGCTGAAGGGTGAGCGGAAGGCTGAGCATAGTATCCGTATAAATAAACAATGGCGCATCTGTTTTATCTGGAGAGATGGCGATACGCATGATGTAAAAATCGAAGACTATCACTAGGAGTTACGGTAGTGACTACAAAAGACAACCGCAGGAACCTGATTTCTCATCCCGGCGAGATACTCAAAGAGGAGTTTCTAGAGCCGCTTGGTATTAGCGTATATGCCTTAGCAAAGGCCATGAGTGTTCCCCGTACGCGCCTAAACGACATTGTTTTGAAAAGGCGCGGTATTTCTGCCGATACGGCCCTGCGCCTTGCTCGCTTCTTCGACATGACGCCGAATTACTGGCTGAATCTTCAAACGCACTATGACCTTGTTATGGCCGAGACTGAGCCTGAAAATACGCTGGCCAAAGTTCTAACCTTGAAAGATATCAAGAAAGAAGCCATCCATGCGTAACACAAAAACTTGAAGTTATGCCGCCGTGACCAAGGAGGCCAAATGGCGCATCACCGTCCTTATGACCAAACCACGTCATTCGTCGTATCCACAAGAGGCGACGATGCTGCGCAATTGGGCTTATGGCGTATATCTCCTATGGGATGATCTTACCAACGGCTGACGCAAGAAGGGCGAAAGAAGCGCATGGAGGTACTTATCCGCACTAGCTGGATGTAGTGTTCACTGGCTTCATACACTTCGCTTGATCGTCGAAGCACTTATTGTGTTAACAAACCATAGACTATCTGCCGCCCTCCAGTTTCTACTAAAGAATTTTGGCAAAGGAAAAAAGCACCATTGCATGTGTTCGGCAAGCAACTTCGAGAGGAATACTCGGAACGTAGCTGGAGAAAGCCGGTTTTATGATTTTCAGTTCGAAGTACAATAGGGTTTTCCTCCCAATGAACAGTCTCATGCAATTTCCATTTCCTGCCTTTTATCCTGTCTGCCATGCGGATACGACGCAGCCATCGTTGTCGCCATCGTTACGTCATATGGCTGCGTACTGCGCCGTCCGGCAAGCGGGCAGTTAAGGTCCTTCATGCTGGAACTGCGCCATATCGGAAAAGCCTATGCGAGCGGACGGCGGGTGTTGGCCGATTTGTCCTATATTCTCGACGCCGGCGAGTATGTGGCGATCATGGGCGAGTCCGGGGTCGGTAAATCCACACTGTTGAACCTGATCGCCGGTTTGGATGCCCCGGACTCGGGCGAAGTGCTGATTGACGGCATCGCCATGTCTTCGTTGGATGACGATGCGGCAACGCGGTTGCGACGCAAGGAATTCGGCTTCATTTTTCAGGCTTTTCACATCCTGCCGCATCTGACGCTGAGCCAGAACATCGCCCTGCCCTTGCTGTTGAATGGTATTCAGGCCGAAGAAGCCGCGGAACGAACCTGGCAAATGCTGCTCGCTGTTGGCCTAAGCGGCAGAGGAGACCACTTCTCGCGCCAACTGTCCGGTGGCGAGTTGCAGCGCGTTGCAATCGCCCGGGCACTGGTCCACCGCCCGAAGCTGATCCTGGCGGATGAACCTACGGGCAACCTCGATCCGGATACGGCCCACGACATCCTCACGCTGATGCGCACCGAAATCAAGGCGAATGGCGCTTCCGGCATTATTGTCACCCACTCGCTCGCAGCAGCGGCAACGGCAGACCGCGTGCTGGTGCTGACAAAAGATGGATTGCATCCATTAAACCCGGAAAGTTCGGCAGCATCACCTCAAAGCAGATGGCGAAGCTGACGCATAGCGGCGCGCTTTCCCGCTGGTTGTTGTGGGGCGAATGGCGGGCCCATCGGTCGCAAGCCGCAGTCGCCGTCGCTGCAATCGCGATTGGGGTGGCGCTCGGGTTTGCGATACATCTGATCAACGCGGCCGCCTTCAATGAATTTTCGGCCGCCGCCAGAAGTGTTTCCGGGCAATCCGACCTTCAGGTGCGCGGCGCACAAGCCACCTTCGACGAATCGCTTTTCCCGGTTCTGGCGGAATATGATGGTGTCGAACTCGCCAATCCGGTGTTGGAGCTCGATGTCGCCATTCCCGGCAATCGCGACGAAAACAAGGGCGCCACCCTGAAAATCCTCGGGCTGGATATTTTCCGCGCCTCGATCATGACGCCGGACCTGATCGGCATCCCGGGTGAAGACAAGCTCTTCGATATCCTGGCAGACGATGCCATCTTCCTGTCTCCTGCTGCAATGGAATGGCTGGGCGTAAAATTAGGCGATCCACTGAAATTGCGCGTCGGAACCCAAGCTATCACACTACGGGTTGCCGGTGGTTTGACACGGGCCCGCGCAGGGCAACGGATCGGCGTGATGGATATCGGCGCAGCGCAATGGCGCTTCCAGCGCATCGGCCAGTTATCGCGCATCGAATTGAAACTGGTGCCGGGTATCGGTCATGCCGCATTCAAGGCAGCGCTTGAACAGGAACTGGAACTGCGCGGACAATTTCTGGTCACGGAACCCGCGGATCAGGAAACCCGTGTTGCCAATATGTCGCGCGCTTATCGCGTCAATCTGAACATGCTTGCCATGGTGGCGCTATTCACCGGCACATTTCTGGTATTTTCGACGCAGGCGCTTTCGGTCGTTCGGCGGCGCCACCAATTCGCTCTGTTGCGTGTGCTCGGGCTGACGCGACGGCAACTGCTGGGTCAAATTCTGCTTGAGGGGGGCTCCCTTGGCATCGTTGGTTCGCTGTTGGGTCTTGCCTTGGGTTACGTAGCGGCTGCTACCGCATTGCACGTTTTTGGCGGAGACCTGGGAAGCGGATTTTTTTCCGGGGTAAAACCGAGCGTGCATTTTGACCCGGTGGTAGCGACGTTCCTTTTTTTGCTGGGACTCAGCACCACCTTGCTGGGTAGCGCCGCGCCCGCCTGGGAAGCGGCAACCGCCAAACCGGCGCCGGCGCTGAAATCCGGTAGCGAAGATGCCGCACTCTCGAAGTTGGCTACGTCCTGGCCTGCCCTGGTATGCTTGGCGTTGGCGGGTGTGCTCACGCAGTTGCCGCCAATTTTCGAACTACCGATCTTTGGTTATCTTGCGGTGGTGCTGTTGCTGATAGGCGGCATTGCGCTCATGCCGCGTCTGTCGGCATTAATTTTCTCCGCTGTGTTTTCCGCCATAAGCAAACGCACATCCCGAGCCATGCCGTTATTGGCGCTGGCCCGACTGGCCAACGCCCCCAATCAGGCCTCTATCGCGCTGGGCGGCGTCCTGGCCAGCTTTACGCTGATGGTATCGATGGCGATCATGGTCGCTAGTTTTCGCGTTTCGGTCGATGACTGGTTGAAACATATCCTGCCTGCCCAGTTATACGTAAAGACGGCAACGAGCGGAGATACGCGCGGTCTTACTCCAGATGAGATGGCGGCGCTCGCGGCCACGCCCGGTATCTCTCGTGCGGACTTTTTTCGCTCATCGCAACTGACGCTCGATCCACGCCGGCCCAGCATCGCGCTGATTGCCCGGCCCATTGACGTGGCCGATCCCGGCAATACTCTGCCGATGACGGGCGAAGTGGTCGCACCCGCCTTGCTGCCGAAGGATGCGATACCAATCTGGGTATCTGAAGCAATGGTTGATCTATACGGCTATACGCCAGGCACACGGGTAACGCTGCCAATAGCGACCTCTCCCCCCGTTTTCGTCGTTGCCGGGGTATGGCGCGATTATGGGCGGCAATTCGGCGCGATACAGATGCGGCTGGCGGATTACCAGGCGCTGTCCGGGGACAACAAAGTAAATGATGCCGCGCTTTGGCTGCAAGAAGGCGTTACACCTGAGCAGGCGATTGCATCGATGAAGCGCTTGCCGTTCGGCGATGCGCTGGAATTCTCCGAACCCGGCGAGATACACGCGTCCAGCCTGAAATTTTTCGACCGAAGCTTTGCGGTAACCTACCTGCTGGAAATGGTTGCCATCGTTATAGGCCTGCTTGGTGTGGCAGCAAGTTTTTCGGCGCAAGCTTTAGCACGCGGCAAGGAATTCGGCATGCTGCGCCACATCGGCGCGACCCGCCGGCAGATCCTGGCGATGCTGGCGGTAGAAGGCGGCTTGGTGACTGTGCTGGGCGTTGTGCTCGGCTTCGCGCTTGGCGGTTGCATCAGCCTCATTCTCGTCTTCATTGTCAATCCTCAATCATTCCACTGGACCATGCAGTTGAGCCTGCCATGGAGAGGATTGCTGGCGGTAGCTTTCGTATTAACGGCATCGGCCGCTTTGACCGCGCTGCTGTCGGGCCGCCACGCGGTATCAGGCAATGCAATACGTGCAGTAAGGGAGGATTGGTGATGGAAATTTTGAAATGCAGCACTGCCCATATCGGTTCTTCCCGCAAACGGAAATACCGGCTTTTCGGCATCACGAAAGGGTCGGTGCGGGTACTGAGCATGGTCGTTACGTTATTCATTGCCGGGTTCCTGGCTACACCCACCTCCGCTGAGCCGCCCAGATTTTCCCAGGTTGTCTCGGGCGTGCCCCTCGTTTTTCCGCGGGATTTCGGCGCACATCCCGACTTCCGCAACGAGTGGTGGTATGCCACAGGCTGGCTGGAAACGCCAGACAAAAAACCGCTTGGCTTCCAGATCACGTTTTTCCGCGTGGCAACCGAGCACAACCGGGCCAATCCAAGCCGCTTTGCTCCCAAACAACTCATCATCGCACACGCGGCGTTATCGGATCCTGCGGTAGGTAAACTGCTACACGACCAGAAAAGCGCGCGCGAGGGCCTCGGCCTGGCTTATACCAAAGAAGGCGATACGGATGTGAAGCTGGGCGATTGGTACATGTTGCGCGAGGAAAACGGCCGCTACCAGACGACCATAAAAGCGCGCGACTTCATGCTGCGCTTCTCGCTGACACCCACGCAAAAGCCAATGCTGCAGGATGACAACGGCTTTTCACACAAAGGGCCGCTACCGGAACAAGCCAGTTATTATTATAGTGAACCGCAGCTGCAAGTGACGGGAACCGTCACTCACAACGACAAGGAGATGGCTGTCAAGGGTATTGCCTGGCTCGACCATGAGTGGTCCACCGCCTATCTCGATCCCAGCGCCGAGGGATGGGATTGGGTAGGTGCCAATCTCGACGACGGCTCTTCCCTGATGGCATTTCTGATTCGCGGAAAAGACGGTCGTAAAGTATGGTCATATGCGGGAATCCGCGATGCTTCCGGCCACTTTACGCGGTTCGAGCCGGACCAGGTAAGCTTTCAGCCGCAGCGTACCTGGCGCTCCCCGCATACGGACGCCGTTTATCCGGTGGAAATGCGAATTCAAACCGGCTCGACCGTATGGCTGCTGACGCCACTGCAAGACGACCAGGAGCTCGATTCCCGGCAATCGACGGGTGCGGTTTATTGGGAAGGCGCGGTCACGGTAAGCCGCGATGGCAAACCCGCGGGCCGCGGTTATTTTGAAATGACCGGGTATGTGGAATCGCTAAAGCTGTGAGTATAGCTACGAATATAATCAAACCAGATGCTGATCAAGTCAGGTGCGCAACCGTTGTTTCCAGCACATGGATGAACTGGCCCGGAGAAACGCCCAGCCCTATCAGAAGTAATGCCAGCAACGCCAGTGTTACACTTTCCGCAAGCGAAGCCGGTACCGCGGGCGTGCCTGGTCCAGAGGCTGCCTCCGGGCCATATGCGCACATGACTGCAATGATGCGCAAATAGTAGTACAGCCCCATTGCGCTGCCAACCACAAGAACGATGACGAGCAGCCACAAGGATTCACCGATGGCGGCTGCAAGTACGTAGAACTTGCCAATGAACCCCATTGTCAGCGGAATACCTGCAAGTGACAGCAGCATGGCGGTAAGTACGCCCGCGAGCCAAGGCCTGCGCCAGAACAAGCCGGCGTAGTCGGTAAGCATATCGCTGTCCTTTTCCGGCGTCCCCCTGGACAATACCGTAACAACGCCGAAAGCACCCAGCATCGTAATGAAATAAGCGGCCAGGTAGTATGCCACTGCCTCGACCGCCATCGCGCCGAACGCCAGGAACCCGACCAGCAGATAGCCAAGCTGTGCGATAGATGAATAGGCAAGAATTCGCTTGATATTATCCTGGCGCAACGCGAGCAGGTTTCCTGCCAATATCGTAACGATTGCGACGAGGCTCAACGCCATCACGACCGATTGCGACTGGTGTGCGTCCGCCGTGACGAAATAACGTAGCAGCATCGCAAGCATGGCGCCTTTCGAAACCGTTGCAATGAACGCGGATATCGGTGCAGGCGCGCCTTCATACACGTCTGGCGTCCACATATGGAATGGCACCAGCGCGAGCTTGAATCCGGCGCCGACCAGGATCAGCGCAAGCCCGGCAAGTCCATAAGCGTCGAGCCCTTGCGCAAAGACGGCAGGCAGGGCGCCAATCCGCGCGAACTGCATCGTACCCAGTTGCGCATAGATCAACGCCATGCCGAACAGCAGGAATGCCGAGGAAAAGCCTGCCAGAATCAGGTATTTAATGCCTGCTTCGAGTGGACGCTCGGCGCTTCGGGGGTAGGCTATCAGCGCAAAAAGCGAAACGCTGAGCAACTCCAACCCGAGCAGAAGTGAGGCGAAATGGCTGCTCGCCACCAGCACCACACCGCCGAGCGCAGCCAGCAGCAGCAGGATATAAAGCGCTTCATGGTGGCTTTCCCGGCCGCCGAAATAGCGATAGCAGAGAACAGTGACGACAAAGGTCGCAGCAAAGATGAGGCCCATGTAGAAGAGCGCGTAGTTATCCAAGATCAGCAGCGGGGTAACCTGACGCGGCCCGAAACTTGCCGCCAAAGGCAACGCCGCAAGGGAGATGATCAGCCCGAGCAGCGTCAGCACCATCACCGGCTGTGAACGGCGATAAAAACCAGCGACGAGCATCCCCGACACCGCACTTGCCGCAACAATGATGAGCGGCAGCAAGACTAGCAGATCGGAGTGCGTCAGGATCATTCGGCACCCGAGTGATATTGCCCCGTCGCAATGTTCCGCGGACCATCAATGGCGAGCGCTGCCGTATCAAGCACCGGTTGCGGGTACAGCCCCAGCCATAGGGTTATGGCCGCCATTGAATACAGGGTCGCCATTTCCCGGCCTGATAGATCATGTAGTTGCCAACCATGCGTATTCTCGCCATGAAAAATTTTCTGCACGAGCGCAAGCCCATACACGACACTGGTTACGAATGCCACGGCCGCAACGGACGCCAGCACGCTGTTGACGCGGGATAATCCCATCAGTACCAGGAATTCCCCGACGAAATTACCCATTCCCGGCAGCCCAAGCGCGGCAATGGCAAAAAACAATCCCATTGCCGCCAGGCGCGGCATGACGCCCCACACGCCTCCAAAGCGACGCATATCGCGTGTGTGGGTCCGTTCCTGCAAAATGCCAGCAATTACAAACAGTGCTCCCGTACTGATGCCGTGCGCGATCATTTGCATCACGGCCCCCCCAAGCGACCAAGGATTCCAGGCGAATATCCCGACCACCGCAAAACCCAGGTGACTCACGCTGGTGTAGGCCACGAGGCGCTTGAAATCTGTCTGGGCGAACGCCAGGAAAGCCCCGTAGAGAATTCCGATTGCTCCCAACGCCATCGCCACCGGGGCAAAATACCCCGCCGCCTGGGGAAATAGCGGAACAACGAAGCGCAATAGCCCGTAGGCTCCGGTTTTCAGTAGCACACCTGCAAGAATCACGCTTCCTGCTGTCGGCGCCTCGGTATGTGCGTCCGGCAGCCAGGTGTGAAATGGCACGATGGGCGTCTTGACTGCGAACGCAATGAAAAAGCCGAGCATGATCCACAGCTCGGTGGAGGGAGACATGGCCGTATTCAACAGCTCGAAATAATCAAATGTCAGGACCCCAGTGCTGCCGTAGTGGATGAATACCAGCGCAAGAATTGCCACCAGCATGAACAGACCGCTCCCCTCGGTGAAAATGAAGAACTTGATCGATGCATACTGCCGCTTCTCATGGCCCCAGATCGCAATCATGAAATACATCGGCACCAGCATCAGCTCCCAGAAGAAGAAAAACAGGAACAGGTCCAGCGCAAGGAATACGCCGACCGCCCCTGCCAAAGTCCATAGCAGGTTGAAGTAAAAGAACCCGGCACGCTCCTGGATTTCCGTCCAGGAACATGCCACCGATACCACCCCCAGAAAAGCGGTCAGCACGACCAGGATGAGGCTTATTCCATCCATGGCCAGATGAAAGCTCACTCCGAAACGCGGAATCCACTCCGCCCTGATCTCGGCAAGCCACCCTCCGTGAGCGGGAAGAGCCATAGCGCTGGCAGACTGCAGCCAAAGCCATATAGTCAATACGAGCTCGATGCCCGCCGTAGCCAGCGCAACCCACTTTGCAGAGCCTGGGTGCCAGCTGCGTTCAACCACCCATGACAGCACACCGCCGGCCACCAGGATGAAAATTAATGTGAAGAGAATCATGCGAATATCCCGATGAATATAATACCGATCGATCCGGCGGCAATCGCCGCCGCATAGCGGCGTACCTGTCCGCTTTGCGTTGCACTCAAGGCGCGATAGAGAAACAGGCAAAGCTCGGCCAGGCCGCTGTAGATATAGTCGATCACGTCGTGCCGATCGACCTTCTGGAGCCACCTCAGTGTGAATGAAATCGCCATTTTGTAGATATTGTCGATCACGTCGTGCCGATCGGCGTACGCGAGCCAGAGATAGGGCCAGACGAACAGGAACTCGTAAAACCAGTCGAAACCCCAGCCAAAATGCCAGAACTTCCGGATCCTTGCCAATGCCGGGATCAGCATCAGTCCATGGAGAAAGGCGGGATATCTCAGAAACAACAGGTACGCCAACGCGATGCTGCCAAGAGAGGCAGCAATTGCGAGCAGTTCCAGAATGGTTTCGTCATTTTTACCGTCATGAACGACCCGAGCCGGCGGCAAGGCATGCTGAACAAAATCGGAAAACAGCGTTAAATTGCCGAGAAAAGGTGGAGTTTCAATCCATCCACCAACTAGAGAGAGTGCGGCAAGAACTATAAGCGGTATAGTTATGCGCAGCCCTGGCCGTCTGGTATCGGGGGGCGTCGCAGCCCTCGCTTCGCCAAAAAAGACGAGAAACACCACGCGAAAGATGTAGAGGCCAGTCAATATTGCACCTCCCCATCCCGCAGCCCATAACCATGGATTCCCTCCTGCTGACGACCAGGCCTGCCAAAGAATCAGGTCCTTGCTGTAGAAGCCCGCAGTAACGAGCGGTAGCGCCGCGAGCGATGCACTGCCAATCAGAAAAGTCCAGAATGCAACGGGAAGTTTTTTCCTGAGCCCACCCATCCGGAAAATATCATGTTCCTCGTGCAGGCTCATGATGACCACACCTGCGCTCAGGAACAGCAGAGCCTTGAAGAAGGCGTGAGTCATCAGGTGAAAGATGGCTGCCGACCAGGCGCCCACCCCTAGCGCGAGGAACATATAGCCGATCTGGCTGATGGTCGAATACGCGAGCACGCGCTTGATGTCTTTTTGGGCAAGTGCACTGAACCCCGCCAGCAGCAGGGTAAGAGCGCCTATTACTGCTACCGCCAGTTGTACGGGTGGCGCAAGCGAAAAGAGCACATGCGTGCGGGCGATCAGATAGACGCCTGCCGTTACCATCGTCGCAGCATGCATCAGCGCGCTCACCGGCGTGGGGCCGGCCATTGCGTCAGGCAGCCAGACCTGTAGCGGGAACTGGGCAGATTTGCCCACCGCACCGCCAAGCAGAAGCGCTGCAGCGAGAATAGCGAGTTCCGACCCCTCCGGCCACTGCTGCATCACACGCTGCATCAACGGTTGGATATCAAGGGTGCCCAGATGCGTGAACAGCAGAAAAAGGCCGAGCGCCATAGCGGTATCGCCAATACGGGTCACGATAAATGCCTTGCGCGCCGCGCGCCCATTGGCGGGGTCCCGATACCAGAATCCGATGAGCAGGTAACTGCAAAGTCCCACCCCTTCCCAGCCAAGGTAAAGAAACAGTAGATTGTCGGCAAGAACCAGGATACACATCGAACCGACAAAGAGATTCATGTAGGCGAAAAAGCGCGCATAGCCGTCATCACCAATCATGAATTCCGTCGAATAGAGGTGGATCAGGAAACTGATGACAGTCACGACCAGGACCATTACCAGTGATAACGCGTCGAGATAAAAGCCGATCCCTGGCGAGAAACCGGCCACAGCAATCCAGGTCCATGCTTCCTGCCGAAAGACAAAGCCCGGCGGTGGCGCAGCGATGAAGTCTATCCCGATCAGGATGGCGATGAGTGCCGGGAGAGCCACCGAGCTCGTCCCAATTACCGCAATACTGCGATGTCCCAGATATCGTCCGCTGAGCGCCAGCACCAGGAAGCCGGCCAGAGGCAGCGTGGGAATAAGCCAGAGCAGGGACAACATGTTATCCCCGCATCTTGCTCACCGCGTCGGCATCCAGGGTCTGGAAGCGGCGATGGAGCAACAGCAGCAGTGCGAGGCCGACCGAGACTTCCACCGCTGCCACCGCGAGGATGAAGATGAGCATCACCTGGCCATCGGCCTGCTCCCACCGCGCACCGGCAACCACGAAGGCAAGCCCGGCCGCATTGAGCATGATCTCGATCGACATCAGGATGAAAATCAGGTTGCGCCGCACCAAGACACCGATCACCCCCAATGCGAACAGGATTGCCGCCAGCATCAACCCGTGATGCATGGGGATCGCGGCAATGGCCTCAGCCGTTCTCATGGTCATGCCCGTTCCCGCGCCGGCCTTCGTACCATCCCAGATGACACGCTCCTACCAATCCTGCCAGCAGCAGCAGTGAAGCCAGTTCAACCCCCAGAAGATAGGGACCGAAAAGGATGATGCCGACCGCCTTCGCGTCTACCACGGCAGCGCTGGCGGGCGTGCTGCCGTCTTGCATGAGGATATAAAGCAGCTCGGCCAGCAGCAGCGCCGCCAAGACAGCGGGTCCCGCCCACATGCCGGGGTTCAGCCAGTCTCTCTCTTTTGCCGCAGCCGTTTTGCCGAGGTTGAGCATCATCATGACAAACACGAACAGCACCATGATCGCACCTGCGTAAATGATGACTTCCAGCGCGGCCGCAAAGGGTGCGCCCAGCACATAGAATACGATTGCCACGGCAAGCAGGGAGACGATCAGGTAGAGCAGCGCATGCACGGCGCTCAAGCGGACGATGACCATCAGCGTGGCCGCAATGGCGATGGCCCCAGAAAGATAAAATGTGAATTCCATGGTGCCTCCGTACTTCTCATTCTGTTTCGGAATCAGGGCAGCAGGCGATGCAGATCCACGGGGGGCGCCTCGTTCTCGGCCTCGCCCTTGTCCTTGTCCTTGATCGCAAGGCCCGCCACTCGGTAGAAGTTATAGCCGGGGTATTTTCCAGTGCCATCGATCAACAGATCCTCTTTTTCGTACACCAGGTTTTTCCGGTCGTATTCGCCCATTTCAAAATCCGGGGTAAGCTGGATTGCATCGGTGGGACACGCTTCCTCGCAGTAGCCGCAGAAAATGCAGCGTGAAAAATTGATGCGGAAAAATGACGGGTAACGCCGGCCATATTCATCTTCCGTTGCCTGGAGTGCGATGCAGTCCACCGGACACGCCGCGGCGCAGAGATAGCAGGCCACACAACGTTCTTCTCCGTCAGGGTCGCGGCTCAGGATGATGCGCCCGCGCCAACGTGGCGGAATAACAGGCTTTTCGTCCGGGTACTGGATCGTTACCCGGCGCCGGAACATGTGCAGAAAGATCGTCCACATCGTTTTCAGAGAATTCCACATGTCATTTTTCTCCTCAAGTCACAGTCCACCGGCACTCTCATGATTCCCATGCCAATACGATCGCCCCTGTGACCAGCAGATTGACCAGGGTGAGGGGCAGCATCACTTTCCAGCCATAGGCCATCAATTGGTCGTAGCGGGGCCGTGGCAACGACGCGCGCAAAAGAATGAAGAAACCGATGACAATGAAGGTTTTAAGCAGAAACCACATCAATGGAGGCAATAGCGGCCCCAGCCAGCCGCCAAAGAACAGTGTCACCATCATCGCCGAAATGAGAATGACGCCGACGTATTCGCCGATAAAAAACAGCCCGAACTTCATGCTGGAGTATTCGGTGTGGAAACCGGCGACCAACTCGTTCTCCGCCTCTGGGAGATCGAAAGGCAGTCGACGCGCTTCGGCAATGCCGGCAACGGTAAAGGTTATGAACCCGAGGATCTGCGGAATGCAAAACCACAGGTCTTCCTGCGCCGCGACGATATCGCGCAGATTGAACGAACCGGCCAGCATGACCACGCCCATCAGCGAGAGCCCCATGAAGACCTCGTAGCTCAGCATCTGTGCTGCTGCCCGGAACCCGCCCAGCAACGAGTATTTGTTATTCGAGGCCCATCCGCCCAGAACAATGCTGTAAACCCCCAGCGAGGACATGGCGAGGAAAAATAATAAGCCGATGTTCAGATCGACTACGCCGATGCCCGGCGCAACGGGCACAACGGCGAACGCAAGCAGCGCGGTGATGGCGATGATTACCGGCGCCAGCACGAACAGGGCTTTTTCGGCAAACGGCGGCACCCAGTCTTCCTTGGCGAGGAGCTTGATCGCATCGGCGACGATCTGCAGCAGACCGAACGGTCCGACCCGGTTCGGCCCATAGCGGTCCTGCCAGACGCCGAGCAGGCGACGCTCGATCCAGGACAACAGTGCCGCGAAACTGAACACAACGGCCAGAATCAGGATCACGTTCGACCAGGCAAGCGCCAGTTCGCTCATGATGGAGTCTCCTTTCCCATCCTTGTCACCTTGCCCCATGCCGGCACGACGATTCCAGCCACTGCCGGCAAACCGACTGGCAGGCCGGCGGAACCGCGCTGCAATCCGGGCTCCAACCGCACCGGCAGCTTATACTTCTGGCCGGGATTCCGTTGTAACTGCAGTTGCGAGTCGTCTCCGGCGGCAAGGCCGAGCTCCGCCGCATCGCGTGGATTGAGCGCAAGGTATGGCTTTGCGGCAAGTTCTGCAAGTGCAGGCGCGAGCGCACTCAACTCCTCTGTGCCGAAGATATGACGAAGCGGCACGACCAGCCATTCGCCCGTGCGCCGCTCAAATGCTGACGGTATGTTGGTAAAGTACTCGACTTTTCCGGCCGGTAGCGGCTCGATCAGGCGCACACCCGGATCCCCGCCGGTGAGCGTCCCCCCCACCTCGTCCTGAAATTTGTTGAGTGCCTGTACCGAGTTCCAGCCGGGCGCCCAAAAACGCGGATTGAGCGCCGGCGGAGGATGGTTCGGATATCCTTCCATCGAGAATGAGAGCGGCGCATCCGGATCTTCGGGTGGCTCGGGTTCATGCACGTCGATGTTCGCCAGCATGGCGGTTCGCCCGCTGTAACGGTGTGGCTGGCGGGGAATCTTCTGGCCATCAATGCGAAAATCTGCCGACGGCGCAGCTCGCAAAATAGGTTGTAATCCTGGAATTGAAGCAGCGCAGGCGGCAGTCACCTGATCCAGGTTCAGCCAGGGATCGTCTTTATCAGCCCCGGTTGCCGTTATGAGGTCTTGCGCCCAACGCCAGCTTTCCTGAATATCGCCCTGGGGGACGAACACCTGAAAGAAGCGCTGCGCCCGGCCTTCATTATTCACCAGCGTGCCGTCCGTCTCGGCGAAAGTTCCGGCTGGCAGCACCACGTCCGCTCTCGCACTGGTCGCATGGCTGATGTGGTCGATGACCACAACGTTCCTTGCGGCTGCGAGGAACTGATCGACCGCCGCAGCGGCGGCGCGGTGGTAAAGATCATTTTCCAGGATAATAACGGTGTCGCCTGCGATCCCTGTATATGCAGCGGTGCCGAGCACTGTCTCGAACGCCAGTTCGAGAGTGGCGCCGCCTATCATGGCAGCACCCAGGCTGTTGCATTCAGAAACCGCGAAGCAAAGCTCCGCCGGATGCCCCGTATTGCATAGCGCCCACGCCACGCTGGCTGCCGCCTCCAGGACGGCCGCACTGGCGCAACCCATGCCGGAAACGACGAGTGGACGCTCCGCGGCCTTTAGCGCTTTTGCGATGGTATCGGCCAGCGTCCGTATCGTATCCGGTAGGTCCGGTACCGGCGGCGCCCTCGAATCGAGCGCATGCGCCACTGCGAACCCGAGACGGGCCAAATCGTCGGGAACCCCGCGAAACATCTCCGTAGCAACATCGTCGAGCCTGGTGGCGGCGATGGCAGCGACAAATAGCGGCCCCCGCTCCTGCTGCACTGCAGCACGGACCGCATGGTCATTCCAGTGTGGAATATGCATCTTCTCGGCAATCTTCTGCGGCTGGCGACGAATCGACTGGCGTAGCGCAAGCGCCAGTAGCGGCGCGGTATTGGTTACATCCTCGCCCAGCACCAGAACGGCGTCGGCAAGCTCCACCTCGTGCAATGATGGCGAACGCGCCGGACCCTGCCCCAGAATATCCAGCATGGAAGCGAGTAGACGACCATCCTGTTCGGAAACGCCGGCATAAAACCGTTCGGGCCCAACCAGCATGCGTAATGCAAAATTGGCTTCGATCGAGGCGCGCGGAGACCCGATACCAATTGTCCTGGTTCCATTGGCCGCTAGCCCGGCCAGAAACTGTATGGCTTCGCCTTTGCTGATGGACTGAAAGGGTGCGCTTCGGTCTTTCCGCAGAGCCGGACGCCGGATACGCTGTTCGCTATTGACGAAGTCGTACCCGTAACGTCCGCGGTCGCATAGAAAATAGCCGTTGACCGCGCCATTGAAACGATTGTGAATTCGACGCAATGTGCCGTAGCGCTCGCCGGGGATCGTGTTGCAGCCCAACCCGCAGTGCACACATACTGAAGGCGCCGTCTGAAAATCCCACTTGCGCGTGTAATGCTGCTTCAGGGACTTGTCGGTAAAAACACCGGTGGGGCAGACCTCCACCAGATTCCCGCTGAACTCGCTTTCGAGAGTACCGTCCTGATGACGGCCAAAGTAGACCCGGTTGCCAAGCACCAGCGCATCGAAATCACGTCCGCCGGCATAGTCGCGGTAGAAGCGTGTGCAGCGGTAGCACTGAATGCAGCGGTTCATCTCGTGGTTAACGAGAGGACCGAGGTCCTGGTTGTGAAATGTACGCTTCCGGCCACGATAACGGCGGTAAGTATGCGCCGTCATCACCGTCATGTCCTGCAGATGGCATTCGCCGCCCTCATCACACACCGGGCAGTCGTGTGGGTGGTTGACCATCAGCCATTCGATTATGCTTGCGCGGAATTCCCGCGCCTCGGGATCCTCGATCGAGATGCGGGCACCGTCTGTGGCTGGCGTCATGCAGGCCATGACAATCTTGCCGTGCTTGTCCTCTTCGTTCTTGAACTGCTTGATGGCGCATTGCCGACACGCGCCTACCGAGCCTAATGCGGGGTGCCAGCAGAAATATGGAAGGTTGAACCCCAGTGAAAGACATTGTTGCAGCAGGTTTTCTCCGTCCTTTACCGAATAGGGTCGATTATCGATGTGAATCGTCGCCATCTTCATTTCCAAGGACACCGCTTCTCGTGGATGTGCCGGTCGAAATCGTCTCCAAAATACTTGAGGCCGCTTTGCAGTGGTTCCGCGGCGCCGGGCGCCAGTGCGCAAAACGTATGCCCCGGGCCCAGCAGGCGCGCATGAGATTGGAGCCGTTCCAGATCCGAGACTTGCCCCTTGCCATCTTCCAGGCCTTTCAGTATCTGTTCCACCCACGACAGCCCAGACCAGCAAGGCGTGCACCAGCCGCACGATTCCTGCGCAAAGAAGTGTTCCAGATTGTGCAGCATGCCGACAGGGCAGGTCTTGTCGTCGAGGATAATCATGGTACCGGTGCCAAGGCGGCTACCCGCCGCCTGCATCGAGTCAAAATCCATCGCCACATCAAGGTGATCAGCCACCATGAAATCTGTCGATGCCCCACCCGGCAGCAGGCCACGAAGCTGGTAACCGTCCCGCATGCCGCCAGCGTGCTCTTCCAGAATTTCGCGGATGGTCGTGCCCATCGGCAATTCCCACAGTCCCGGCTTCTTCACTCTTCCGCTTACACCATACAGCTTGGTGCCGCCATCGCCGCTACGACTCAGGTTCTTGAACCAGGCCGCGCCGTGGTTCAAGATATGCGGCACGCAGCATAGCGTTTCAACATTGTTGACGACGGTAGGCTTGCCCCACAGGCCGCTTACCTGGGGATAGGGAGGCTTCGCTCTTGGATTGGCGCGCTTGCCCTCGAGTGCGTTCAGCAACGCGGTCTCTTCCCCGCACATGTAGCGCCCAGCGCTGACGTGGAGGTGAAGCTCCAGGCTATACCCCGAGCCGGCAATATTCCTGCCCAGGTAGCCCTGGCGGTAGGCCTCGGCGATTGCCTGCTCCAGCCGCTGCGCCGCAAGCTTGTAAGCCCAGCGCAGGAAAATGTAGCTGACATCGGCCTGAACCGCATACGCACTTACGATCATGCCTTCCAATAGCTGGTGCGGGTCGCCTTCGAGCAACAGGCGGTCCTTGAATGTGCCGGGTTCCATCTCGTCCGCATTGCAGATGAGATATTTTGGATGGGGCGCGTCGTCTCCCATTGGCACGAAACTCCATTTCTGCGCAGTAGGAAAACCTGCACCGCCGCGTCCACGCAGGTTTGCCTCTTTTACTGCGGCCATCACTTCGCCCGGCGCCATGCGCAGTGCCTTGCGCAGCGCCGCATAACCGCCCGCTTTTTCATACTGCGCGAAATCGGGCGGCATTTTTCCCAGCGTGATGTTACGGGTCAGCGGTGTTTCCATCAGGCGGCTCTCTTTTTTCCTTTTTTTCTTCCCGTATTTCGTTCATCTGATATTTCGCCAGGATTTCATCGATCCCGGCAGGGTCCAGGTCTTGATAATGCGCGCTGTCTATCATCATCGCCGGCGCATGGTCGCAGGCACCAAGGCATACATTCGGCAACAGGGTGAAACAGCCATCGGCGGTGGTCTCGCCCAGCCCGATACCCAACCGTGCATGCAAATGCTCACGCAGCCCGTCGTAACCCATGATCCAGCAACTCACGCTGTCGCACAGTAAAATCACATGCCTGCCCACCGGTTTCCGAAAAATCATGTTGTAGAAGGTCGCGACACCCTCCAATTCCGCCGCAGCCATTTGCAGGGCTTCAGCCACGTCCGCAATGCCCTCGTCCGACACCCAGCCCCGGTGCGCCTGCACGATCTTGAGTGCTTCGATACACAGCGCTCGATTGTTCGGGTAGTGGTGCGACTGTGCCTCTATTTCGTGTCTTTCCTGCTCGCTCAGCATATTCGCCTCAGCGGTCCACGTCGGCCATGACAAAATCAATGCTGCCCAGAATGGCGATCAAATCGGAAATCATCAACCCGCGGCTGATCAGGGGAATCATTTGCAGGTGCGGAAAAGAAGGTGTGCGGATGCGTACCCGGTAGGCCATGGTGCTACCGTCGCTGATCAGGTAATAGCCGTTGTTCCCTTTGGTCGCCTCGATGCCGACGAATGCTTCGCCCGGCGGGATGACCGGTCCCCAACTCACGCCCAGAAAGTGATTGATGAGGGTCTCGATGTCATGCAGGGTGTGCTTCTTGAGCGGCGGTGTAGTCAACGGATGATTCGCCTTATAAGATCCCGCCGGCATATGGTTGAGGCACTGCTCGATGATGCGCAGGCTCTGGCGAATCTCCTCGGCGCGAACGGCGCAGCGGTCGTAACAATCGCCGTGCTGGCCGGTGGGTATATCGAAATCGAACTGGTCGTAGCCCGAGTAAGGCCGCTCCTTGCGAAAATCCCATGCAAAACCGCAGGCACGCAGACCCGGCCCCGTCACGCCCCACTCAATCGCCTCATCCACCGTATACGTACCGATACCGCGGCTGCGTGCCTTGAGGATGCGATTGCCCAGCGCGATCTTGTCATACTCGTCGAGCCGGGGCGGAAGATAATCGAGGAAGTCGCGCACCAGCCGATCCCACCCATCAGGCAGATCCTGCGCCACGCCGCCAATGCGATACCAACTCGGGTGCATGCGGCCTCCGCAAATCGCCTCGACGACATCGAATACCCGCTCCCGGTCGCTGAACATGAAAAATACGGGCGATAACGCGCCCAGATCCTGTGCATACGTACCGTAGAACACCAGATGGCTCGCGATGCGGAAAAACTCGGCCATCATCACGCGAATCACCTTTACCCGCTCGGGCACTTCGATGCCAGCCAGTTTTTCCACCGCCAGCACATAGGGAAGGTTGTTCATCACCCCTCCCAGATAGTCGACGCGGTCGGTATAAGGGATGTAGGTATGCCAGGACTGGCGCTCACCCATTTTTTCCGCACCGCGGTGATGAAAACCTATATCGGGCACGGCGTCGACGATTTCCTCCCCATCGAGTTGCAATACGATGCGAAAGACACCGTGGACGCTAGGGTGGTTGGGTCCCAGGTTGAGAAACATGAAATCGGTGCTTTCATGTGCACGCCGCATTCCCCACTCTTCCGGATGGAAGCGTAGCATCTCCTGCTCAGCATCCCCCTTATCCTGCGGCAACCGGAAAGGTTCCATTTCCGTGGCGCGAGCGGGATGGTCCTTATGTAGCGCGTGGCCTTTCCACCAAGGAGGCAGCAGGATACGGCGCAGGTGTGGATGCCCCGTGAAAACGATGCCGAACATGTCCCATATCTCTCGCTCATACCAGTTCGCTGCAGGCCAGATGCCGGTGATGGTGGGCACCCGCAGATCGTCGACAGAAAGCGCGAGCTTGAGGCGGATATCGGCATTGCGCTCGAATGACAGCAGGTGATAAACCACCGTGAAATGACTGGCCGGCTGATCGTCGCGGTGAACGCGGGTGCGCTCATCGATGGCGGTAAGGTCATATAGCATGCGATAAGGACGCTGCGCCTCCAGTTTCAGGTAGCGCAAAACATCGCACACGCTGTTCCGCGCGACCCACTGTGTCGGCATGCCATCGCAGGTTTCCTGCGTGGCCCCGATTGCCGCGCCAAAGCGGTCCTTCAATTCCGCAAGAATGCCGTGAACGTTCTGTTCCACGACAACGCTGGATGAAGGCGCGCTCAAGGTTCAAACCTCGTCGGGACCACGCAACACTGTCTCGCGCATTCTCCGCGTTCTGTTGATATCCCGCTGTGATAGCCGGTCAGAGCGCTCGACCCCTTGCGGGCCGATGACCCAGCTCAACGGACGCCTTTCCTTGCCAATCGCGTCCTGGAGCAGATTCAGGCCCTGCATGAATGCATCCGGACGCGGCGGACACCCTGGAACATAAATATCCACCGGGATGAATGAATCCACCCCCTGTACCACGCTGTAAATATCGTACATACCCCCGGAATTGGCGCAGGAGCCCATCGAGATAACCCAGCGCGGTTCCAGCATTTGCTCGTAAAGCCGCTGGATCACCGGCGCCATCTTCATGAATACGGTGCCCGAGATGACGATCAAGTCGGCCTGGCGGGGTGAGGCGCGGATCACTTCGGAACCGAATCGGGCAATGTCGTACTTGCTGGTGAAGCTCGTGGCCATTTCCACGTAACAACACGAGAGACCGAAGTTGTAAGGCCAGACGGAATTTTTGCGGCCCCACGCAACGAGGTCTTGCAGCCGCGCCAGCAATACATTGCGTTGCCCGTCTTCTTCAATACCATGGTTGCTGCGCATGACCGGCTGGTGGCGTGGCGGCTCAATTGACCCAGCGGGCTCGCGGGACTCGATTGGCACGGTTGAGTCAGCCGCGTTGGTTACCTTGCTCAGCGACCATTGCATCGTTTGCCCCCCCTTTGTCCATGGGAACGATGGCCGCTGGAACCCCAGTCCAGCGCGCCCAGCATCCATAAATAAGCCAGTGCCGCGCCCAGAACACCGATGAAGATAACCACCTCGATATACCCAGCCCAGCCCAGTTCGCGAAAAGCAACCGCCCAGGCAAAGAGGAACACGGCTTCCACGTCGAAGATCACAAAGAACATTGCGATCAGATAAAATTTGGCGGACAGGCGCAATCGCGCAAAACCGACGGTGACAATACCGCCCTCGAACAGCTCATCCGCCGCCCCAGCCCGGTGGCGTTCACCAATGACATGCGAAAGCAACAGGACTACGCCCATCAGCGCGATGACGAGAAGGAAGTAGGCTACCAGAGGCCAAACCTCAGTCAATTGTGCTGGCGTATTCAAGGATCAGGCTCCTTGGACTTCCGTCCTAGTGGATCCCGGCGAGGCTCCGGAATCAGAATCTCAGTCTGATTCATCTCGCAGATGTGTTCTGTACGATAGCCAACAAACAAAGCTGGACGCATGGCTTGTTTCATATCAGCCGTCGAGAGTAAAGATCCAGGAACTGGATAAGCTTCCGCTGCAGGATTTGTTCAGGAGATCGAAAGAGAATGTTCCTGGAATATGCGATCCGAATCAGCCGAAGTATCTGGATGAAGAATTTGTTCTACCACTGGCGAATCAGAGCTGTATGGCGATGGGGATATGACGAATTCGGGATAAGACACAGTAAAGTATGGGCATGCACCGGATTTGCGATGCTTCCGGTAACTTCACTCAATTCAAGCTGGATCACGTGAATTGCGACCACATATACCGGTACTCTTCTCGTCCGGGCGCCGTTTATTCTGCGGCAATGGCGGCGATGAGGACGGCGATGAGAACCTCCGCCGTCGGCGCTTCCAGAGGTTCTTCAGCTCATTCTTAATAGCGCCGGCGTCACCTCGTTCCGACATACGCCATCGCGCTCGAAGGTGCTGATATTTTGCAGGGTGGTTTGCGCGATACTGGATAGGGCATCAACGGTAAAGAATCCCTGATGCCCGGTAATCAGTACATTTGGAAAAGTCAGCAGACGCAGAAATACATCATCCTGTATCACCTGATCAGACAAATCCTGAAAAAACAGGTCTCCTTCCTGCTCATACACATCCAGGCCCAGGTAACCGATTTTCGATGATTTAAGCCCTTCAATCACCGCCTGCGTATCGATCACCGCGCCGCGACTGGTGTTGATCAGCATGATGCCCCGCTTCATATGCATGATTGCCGCTCTACCGATTAAATGGTGAGTTTTCTTGTTCAGCGGGCAATGCACCGTAATGATGTCGCTGTCTGCGTAGAGCTTTTCCAGCGGAACATATTCTGCACCCAGGCTGATGCATTCGGGGCTGTGCTGCGGATCATATGCAATCAGGCGGCAACCAAATCCGCGCAGTATTTGAGCAACTGCCGTACCGATGCGTCCCGTACCGATTATGCCGACTGTCTTGCCGCGCAATTCGAAACCAAGCAACCCCTGCAATTCAAAATTACCGGTGCGCACACGATTATAGGCTTGGCAAAGGCGCCGGTTGAGTGCCAGCATCAGTCCTACACTATGCTCTGCCACCGAATGCGGTGAATAAGCCGGGACACGCACGACATGAAGCCCCAGGTCAACCGCCGCCTGTATGTCGACATTGTTGAAGCCGGCACAACGCAGGGCGATCAGGCGCGTGCCCTGGGAGGACAGAATCCTTAGCACATCGGCATTGAGCGTATCGTTCACGAATACGCATACGGCCGGAAAACCCTCCACCATCTGCTGCGTCTCTTCGCATAACGGCAAATCAAAAAAAGCCAGTTCATGGCCGATGTTAAGATTGGCCGCCTCTAAAAATTGACGGTCATAGGGCTTTGCACTACATACGGCAACTTTCATTTCAACCTCTCGACCAAAATTACCTGAACCGGACTAAAAACCCGATCTGTTTAATTTACATATTGCGGCTCTTTTTAATCAGGTCATAAGCGGTCTGTACTTCCTGAGTTTGTGCGGTAGCCACAGCAATCATATCTTCCGGGACCCCCTGCCCCATTAATTTGTCGGGGTGATACTGGCTTATCAGCTTCCGATAGGCACGTTTGATTTCCTGGTCGCTGCTCTCCTTCTTTACACCTAATGCTTTATAAGCCTCATCCAGCGCGTTCGCGGAAGATACCCGGCCACCTGCAAAGTGTGACTGGTTTAAAACCATCTCCAGCAGTTTTGAAAACGCAAGCTGATCATAGCCCAGGCGGAGCGCAATACCTTTTAATAAGCTCTCCTCAGCCGTATCCATCCGCCCGTCGGACAGCGCCATGACAATGAGGTAAACCAGCAGCATCTGCTTCAGGCTATGGGTGTGTCCGCAAACAGCGATAAATTCGTTCAGCTTCGGCTCGAAATCGAAATCCGGCTCTGCTCCCTGCCTGAACAGGGCAATCGCACGCTCACGGTGTTCGGACGACATGTGCAGCTTTTGCATGAAATCTTCAACATGAGTGATTTCATCCTGGGAAATATGGCCGTCCGCCTTGGCAAGCTTTCCCATCAGCAAAAAAACAGCTTCGATAAAAACCGACTGCCGATGAGCATTCGTAAATGGATTGACCGCACCCGAGCCGTAAGCTACGTAACGGTCGACGATACCCCCGACGATATAGCCGATCAATGCGCCGAAAATGCCGAAGAAGTGATAACCTAATAAAACCCCGATTATTTTGAATAACATGATTCCCGCTGATTATTTTGAAAAAATTGGTTTTGAATCAGTTTACCGAAGCCTTGCGCAGTTCGCAGAAATATATCCGCCATGAAACGGCAGAATTATCCCGATAATTGACATCGATGCACGAAGCAAACAAGGAGGAAACCATGATTGAATTGCATTCGAGCCCAACGCCTAATGGCCAGAAGGTGATGATCATGCTTGAGGAGATGGGAGTCGAATGGAAGCATATCGACGTGAATATCGGCGTTGGTGAACAGTTCGAGCCCGAACACCTGAAGCTCAGCCCCAATAACAAGATTCCTGCCATTGTGGATACGGACGGACCAGGCGGTGGACCCTACACAATGATGGAATCGGGCGCTATCCTTGTTTATCTCGCCGAGAAATCCGAAAGATTCATGCCAAAGGATGCGCGCGGGCGCTATGACACATTGCAGTGGCTGTTTTTCCAGGTAGCGCATATCGGGCCCATGTTCGGCCAAGCTAATCACTTCAATGGCCAGGCGAAGGATAATCAGTACGCCCGGGATCGCTACAACAATGAATCGCTACGTCTGTACCGGGTACTGGAAAACCGCTTGAGCAAATACCAGTGGCTTGCTTCCAGCGAATATACTATCGCCGATATCGCCACTTATCCGTGGTGTAAAGGGCATAAGGATCGCGGCATCGACAGTGTTGCTTTTCCCAATTTCATCCGCTGGTTCGAGGCCATGGAAGCACGCCCGGCCGTACGGCGCAACAATGAAATGGCAACCGAAATTCGCGAACGCATGGAAAAGGCGGCCGAAAATCGTCCACACATCAATATTTACGATACCAGGGATAATGCCGAGCGCCTCACCCGAGCTACATCGCCGAGGAACAATGGAGGGTAGAAAATACTTGCGTTTGTGTGATTGCATCGGCGAAAAATTTTCTGAATATCCGGTTCGCTGAACTGGCATCGCTCAATCGTCCGATCCAGACATCAGGCTTTGCCTGGACCTTGAAACTGCAAGCAGATCAATCGTGATGCTAACTGCTAACTGCACTGCGCGTTAAAACTTGTCCTGATCCCTGCCATAATCGGCGTTATAAGGCCCGGCGGGCAAACCTCGAGGGGGTATGAATGCCTGGTTATTTGCCTGTCTCGCCAGCGGAAGATAATCAGCAAGCATAGCTGTTATCGCGGCACTTACCACCATGCTTATCGGGTCGCCTCCCCCAGAACTTTGGGCAACCTGCTGTTTTGAATGCCATAGAACGGTACCCGTTTTTGTATCCTTCAACTCGTAATCCATCTCCACAACAACCGTCGAGGCGAGAACAATATATTTGCTGCTCCAATCCTTGATAGTAATAAACAGTGCCGCGTCGGCCCCGAACAATTCAAACAAACGTTGCGTATCCAGTTGATGGATATGCCCGGCTTCCGCCAATCCGAAATCGCGTAATACCAGATCAGTCAGATATACTGGAAAAACGTAATAGCCTCGTTCTGCCAACGGCTTGGTGATGGTCGAGACGAAAACGGATGGGGCACTGATTTCGGTCGTCTCGTTAAGTACCGGTACAATTACTATAGAACGTGGTTTATGTGCGTGAAAGGCCGCTAGATCAATTTTCTCTGGCTGAATGGCACAGCCCGAAAGCAACCCCAAAGCGACACACGCAGCAACGATCAGAATTGACTTCATGGTTGAGTTCCTTGAGTCATAGCTGCCTGTGGCTGTTGTTTTTCAGCAGAATCAGATTCCTTTTGCTTGACGCGCTCAATTAGTTTGGTCATAAAGGCGCTGGATTCCGGAAAAAAGCGTTTTTCTTTTTCAAAATAGGCAATCGCCCCTTCACGATCACCTCGTTTGAACAATAAAAAGCCGTAGTCCGCATACGCGCCAGGGGGAATTCTTAAATTTTCCTGCTCGGCCTTAGTAATTGTTTCGAGCAAATAAGCATCGGCTTGTGGATGGTTCTGGCTGACATACCGGTCATGCAGCCCATCCTCAAACTGGCCCCAATGGTAAATGGATGGTGCGCTACAACCTACCAGACCAATTGCGACGACCAGCATCATGCACCTGGAATAGTTCTGTTTAGGTTCACTCAGGGAATAGTGATTGTTTTTCATATTTTTTACTGCCCCATCGCGCGCCGTGCATCCAGGGTTTGTGCCACGCTGTTAATCATATTCACGATTGCGGCATCGATCGCTTTTCCTTCCAGGGTTGAATCAAAACCGGTCGCACCACCGAAGCCGAAGGTGCTGCTGGATGACAAGTCCGCTTCTCCCGAGCCTTCCTGTGTATAGAACAGTTGGCCCGTCTTGGGATCGACCAGCCTCAATACAACACGTGCCCGCGCTCGTTGCGTTTTTTGCTTGCCCACTAACCATGTATTGCCGGTGGTGTCTCGCCCTAACTCGGCAACCGAACCAAGAATCAAAGCGTCGACCCCTTTCAGATTTTGCTTGAACTGCTCTTTGCTGATGCCCATCAGGTCGGCTTCCGCCGCCAGCTTGCCAATATCCTGCCGCTCGACTACGTTGAAGCGTTGCGTTGCCATCAGATGCCGGGCCAACAGATCAGATGCCTGTTTTCCGATACGGTCACCGGAAGCATCAGTAAAAAGACCACTACCGTAAATTGATTCATTGGTGAAACGCGCGATACCGACTGTCATGCGTTCGGCGGCAGGCAAAGGCCGTGCGGCCACCCTGGGCCCAGGGTCTTTAACGCCTTCTTGCACTGTGCGGGTAGGGCTTGCACAGGCACCCAACATCAATACTGCGCATACAATCGATAATCTTGTATTCATGTGGCCTCGCCTGAATTTATGTAAACGGGATCAGTAGTAACGAACAATCAGAATCTGTTTAAGGGTCGAGATATTAACTCATACTCAGCAGTTTTAGAATTGGAGGTTTCAGGAATTTTTTTTCTTCTTATCGCCTGTCGGCGTTTGCGGCATTATCAAGGCAATATTTCAGACCTTACCCGGAAGGGAGAACGGTCTGCATCACTGGGTTTATGTCATTCTTTTGTCTGTCGGTTCTCCATGCGTTAAACTCAAGCATTTTGCTGATCTGATATTTTTATGGCTCAATACGTACTCACCATGAATCGAGTGGGCAAAGTTGTCCCGCCCCGGCGCACGATTCTCAAGGATATTTCCATCAGTTTCTTTCCCGGCGCAAAGATAGGGTTGCTTGGCCTGAACGGTTCCGGTAAATCAACCGTATTGAAAATCATGGCAGGCCTGGACAAGGACATCGAAGGCGAGGTGACGGCGATGCCCAACCTCAATATCGGCTATCTTCCGCAGGAACCTCAACTCAACCCCGTGCAGACTGTGCGCGACGCAGTGCAAGAGGGGCTGGGCGAAGTGTTCGGTGCGCAGCAGAAGCTGGAAGAGGTCTATGCGGCTTATGCCGAGCCGGACGCGGACTTCGATGCATTGGCATCCGAACAAGTCCGGCTGGAGGCTATCCTGGCCGTCAGCGGCGGAGATGGAAGTCAACAGATGGAAATCGCCGCCGATGCGCTACGCCTGCCGGAATGGGATGCCATGATCGAAAATCTTTCGGGTGGCGAGAAGCGCAGGGTAGCCTTGTGCAAACTTTTGCTATCCAAGCCCGACATGTTGCTATTGGACGAGCCCACCAACCATCTGGATGCGGAATCAGTGGAATGGCTGGAGCAATTTCTTACCCGGTTCCCCGGCACTGTCGTGGCAGTCACGCATGACCGCTACTTCCTCGACAACGCTGCGGAGTGGATACTGGAACTGGACCGTGGCCATGGCATCCCCTGGAAGGGCAACTACAGCTCGTGGCTGGAACAGAAAGAAAACCGCCTGAAACAGGAGGAATCGACCGAGTCCGCTCGCCAGAAAGCGCTGAAAAAAGAACTTGAGTGGGTCAGGCAAAATCCCAAAGGACGGCAGTCCAAATCCAAGGCTCGTATTGCCCGCTTCGATGAACTCAACTCGCAGGAATACCAGAAGCGCAATGAAACGCAGGAGATATTCATTCCCGTCGCGGACAGGCTCGGTAATGAAGTCATCGAGTTGAAGGGTGTATCCAAAGCGTATGGAGACAGGCTACTGATCGACAACCTGAGCTTTAAAGTGCCACCGGGGGCCATTGTCGGGATCATCGGACCCAACGGGGCGGGGAAATCCACCCTGTTTCGCATGATCACAGGAAAGGAGCGGCCGGATTCCGGAGAATTGACGATTGGCACAACCGTCAAGATCGCGCATGTGGATCAATCGCGTGACGCTCTCGAAAGCGGAAAAACCGTGTTCGATACCATTTCAGATGGCCATGATATCCTCACTGTCGGCAGGTATGAAACGCCTGCTCGCGCCTATCTGGGGCGTTTCAACTTCAAGGGCGCGGACCAGCAGAAGAACGTCGGCAATCTTTCAGGCGGCGAGCGTGGCAGGCTTCATTTGGCAAAAACGCTCATCTCAGGTGGCAACGTCCTGTTACTGGATGAACCTTCCAATGATCTGGACGTAGAAACGTTGCGGGCATTGGAAGATGCATTGCTGGAGTTTGCCGGATGTGTGCTGGTCATCTCGCATGACCGCTGGTTTCTCGACCGTATTGCAACTCACATCCTGTCGTTCGAGGGCAATTCGCAGGTCGCGTTCTTCAGTGGCAATTATCAGGAATACGAAGCCGACAAACGGAAACGTCTTGGTGAAGAAGGCGCAAAACCTAAACGGATCAGGTATAAACCGATTAACCGGTAATATCGGCAGACGACGTTGACCTCAGATCGGCTTCTGCATCGCACCTGTGTCCTCTGCTCGAGCAATCAACACCCCACGGACTCTAAATGGAGGAGAGGAGTTCCCCGGTAAGCGTGACTCTGCCAGCAAGCCTGACCCCGGTGTCAGCCCTCACCACCATCGTTAATAGCGGCCAGGAAGCTTGGGGCCTGTGCCGCTGTCTCCTTCATCGTCGTCATATCTTTCCGTTCCGTCGGTGCTGTATCTTGAGTTGTCATACTTGGGGGTGGTCTTGGTCGCAGCCCGATCTTTTTTACTCCATTTCTCTTTTATGCTTTCATCCTGGTTCGGGGAACCCGTGTCCCTCACGGCCCCGGAATCACCGGGCGCTATCGAATCCGGCATGTCGTAATCACCCTCAGCCGCATGAACTATCCCGGTACCGGCCACGCCGAAAACCAGCGCGCTTGCCAGTGCCAGTAACTTAGCTCTCAATTTTGTAGAAAATTTCATGGCTGCATCCTTTATCAACTCAGCAATATTGCTGCGATTTAAATTTATGTGAATTTTCCAGAGGGTTCGGTGCGTTAGCGCACCAACTATCAGTCGGCCATAAAAAAAACCGACATGTGATAGTTTAATCGACCGGCAGGGATGGTGCCTTCCAGTTTCCGGGGAAAACAAAACCAATGTGCCAACTGACATGCCGTGAGCAGATTAGCGGTCGATTCAGCTCAGCGAAGCCATACGTCAGGCGTCTTGATATGCTCGGGACGAAACCCGATACCAATCAATCGAGCGGGAATCCATTGCAGCAAGGGAAAGCGCGCGAGTAGACGGAAAAAAATTGGAGGCGAAAGAGAATCATCGCCACGTAATATACGGCCAATGACCTGTTTCTGGAGAAAGAGCTGCAATCGCTGCGTCATGCGCGTTGGCCAAGCGCGGCGCTGTTGAATCCGCCGCAGCGCCGCAATAGTGGGTCTATCCTCCCGTAACGGTGCGGCCAGTGCATTCGATGCGGCAATTGCATCCTGAATTGCCAGGTTGATTCCGACACCACCGATTGGGGACATAGCATGTGCCGCGTCACCAAGGCAGAGAAGGCCCGGGCAATACCATTGACGCAGCCGATCGACCTGAACAGCGAGTAGCTTGATAGCTTCCCAGTCTTGCAGTTCACCGACACGATCAGCTACAAACGGGGCCAGCTCCGCAATCGTATCGCGTAATGACGGCAACCCTCGTTCCCGAACCTGCGCATGCGAACCTTTCGGAATCACGAAACCGCATTGCCAGTAGGCATCCCGGTTCAGCATGACAAAAACCCTGCCCGCATCGAAACGTCCGACAGGGTCTTCCGGATCCCCAGCGCACCGAGACAGCCGAAACCATAATACATCCATAGGTGCGCCATATTCGATGCCCCTCAGTCCGGCACGCGCACGCACAGTGGAATGCCGGCCATCGGCTCCGACCACAAGACTCGCATGCACGTCCAGCGGACCCTCCGGTGTCATCGCCTGCAACCCGACGATACGCCCCTCCTGTTCGATGAGCCCAGTCACTTCAGTATTCATTCGCAAGCTGAACGTCGGATATCGAGCTGCCCGTTCGGCAAGAAAACTCAGGAAATCCCACTGCGGCATAAAAACGATAAAGGGACATCGGGTTTGCAAATTACCGAAGTCAGCCACTGTCAAGGCAAGTGTGCCAAATTGCCCATTGATCCGATGTGCTTTTTGATGCGGCAGATCCAGTAGCGCTTCGAGAAATCCAAGCTCATGCATGGCTTCCAATGTGGATGGATGGATAGTATCCCCTCGAAAATCCCGCAGAAAATCCGCATGCTTTTCCAGAACCAGCACCTCAACACCCGCGCGAGCCAATAGCAACCCCATCATTATGCCGGCCGGACCCCCACCCGCGATGCAACAGCGAACTGCTACCGTATCCATTTTTATCCAGGGCAATTAAAGGAATAGAAAAGACTACGCTTGAATTCGGGATTTAACAAATGATCGCTTTAATGGGAATTGGCCCCCCTCTGCAAGTCTATTTTTCCCCCATATCTGGCTGGCATCGGCTACCATATAGGCTGGAAGCACTCATGATAGTGGTTATGTGCCATGCACCCGGGCAGATATGCTCCCGGTACCCACACATGAATCGAAAAAATCCCCCCATCCGCGTTCAAATGGAATTCATGAAATCAGTTTTGTCTACTGTCCTGCTCGCCTTGGTCTTTGCAGCATCTACCGAAGCGGGTGCATTCGCATCCAGTGCCCAGCCCGATTATAAAGATAATGCCGTGAGGGGAATGACCACCGGCGAATTCAACGATAAACGCATGCAAATTGCGGAAATACAGGAAAGAACCCATGGCGATAATGGCGAGGCATTTGAAGGTGAACGCCCGATAGACGGCAATATGACTCAAAAAGTAGTATTAGCGGCAACAACGAGCGGCATACGATTAACCTCCCAGCATGAGGTAGGCAAACAGCAGCAAACGGTACAAACGATAGCCTTATCCAATTCAGCCGGACGTCAGAACGAAGACGGCGGAGCTTGTTCCGAGTGCCCTGAAATGATACCCATTCCGGGCAATAAATTTGCGATCGGGAAATATACCGTAACTTTCAAGGAATGGGACGCTTGCGTGGCGGCAGGGGGCTGCGGGGGATATCAAGCCCCGGATAATGGCTGGGGACGCGGCAGCAGGCCCGTGATCAATGTAAGCTGGGACGATGCACAAGCTTATATACAGTGGATATCGGGAAAAACCGGGAAAACCTACCGTCTGCCGACTAAAGACGAATGGGAAATCGCCGCCCAGGCAGGCTCAACCAGCGACTATTACTGGGGCAACGATGTCGGACGTAATAATGCCAACTGCGATGGCTGCGGAAGCGAGTGGGACAACAGAAGAACCGCGCCGGTGGGCAGTTTCAAGCCCAATGCTTTCGGGATATACGACATGATGGGAAATGTCTGGCAATGGACGGATACCTGCTGGCAAGGCAATTGCGCAAAGCGTATGTTTTTTGGCGGCTCGTGGAATCACCGGCCCCAGGACATGCGGGCTATCACCCGCAACTGGTTCGATACGAACAAACGCATGCGCTATCTGGGTTTTCGTCTTGCCATGACATTGCCCTGAAGTGCGCAGCAGCTTGCAAAAGCGTCTGGCCGGTTCATATTTCGCCGCTTTTTCGGGCAATAGAATCACTGGACTTGCTAGTTTGCTCGTCTGATTTTCGCCCCCAACCGGGATAGCTTGTCCTCGATGTGCTCATAGCCGCGATCGAGGTGATAGATACGATCAATGATGGTTTCACCCCTGGCGATCAGTCCCGCCAGCACCAGGCTGGCGGAGGCGCGAAGGTCAGTGGCCATGACATTGGCACCATCGAGACCGGCCACGCCACATACTACCGCAGTGTTGCCCTCGACCTTGATATCGGCATTCATGCGTTTTAATTCCTGCACGTGCATGAAGCGATTTTCGAATATGGTTTCGGTAATGATTGCAGTACCCGTGGCGACGCTGTTCAGCACCATGAATTGTGCCTGCATATCGGTAGGAAACGCCGGATAAGGCGCGGTTCGCAGATTTACCGATTTTAATGGATTATTCATTTTCAGATATATCCAGTCTTCTCCGGATTCAATCGCTGCACCTGCCTCCATCAGCTTGTCGAGCACCGCATCGAGCGTGCCGGAGCGGGTTTGCCTGAGGTGTATCTCGCCGCCGCTGGCAGCAGCGGCGACCAGGAACGTACCGGTCTCAATACGATCGGGCATGACGCGATACGTTGCGCCACGCAAGGCCTCCACGCCCTCGATCGTGATGATATCGGTGCCGACGCCATGAATTTTCGCACCCATTGCGATAAGACAGTTGGCCAGATCCATTACTTCCGGCTCTCGCGCTGCGTTTTCGAGTATGGTCGTCCCATCGGCCAGCGTTGCCGCCATCATCAGGTTTTCGGTGCCGGTGACGGTGACGATATCCATGACGATGTGCGCACCGTTGAGGCGCTTGGCCTTTGCATGAATGTAGCCATGCTCGATATCGATCTCCGCACCCATCGCCTGCAACCCTTTGATATGCTGGTCAACAGGCCGCAGGCCGATAGCACAACCGCCCGGCAGCGACACGCTTGCCGCACCTGCGCGCGCCAACATCGGACCCAGCACCAGAATTGCGGCCCGCATGGTTTTCACCATCTCATAAGGCGCAACCAGGTGAGAAAGTCGCGCGGCAGTCAGTTCTGTCCTGTCGTCGTTCGCTGCGACGCCGATGCCCATCTGCTCAAGAAGACTCAGCATGGTCGTTACGTCGTTCAGATGCGGAACGTTCTCTATCGTGAGGGTTTCACCCGTAAGCAAAGAAGCGCATAGAATTGGCAAGGCAGCATTTTTTGCACCCGAAATGCGGACTTCTCCGAAAAGAGGCTCGCCGCCCTGTATGATCAGTTTTTGCATAGACTGTTACTTATAAGTTGTGAGCAATACATGCGCTGCTTATTATCGGATTAGCGATAATAAGTTTCTCAAGCCCGATATCGCGGCAATATGGACGCGTGTGAAATTCCCGTTCCGTCGAATGGTTGATCATATGCCATATGAATTTTATGTCCATACCTTGAGGCTGATGATAAGCCTATAAGTGTATTCTATTTTTTTTGTGGCAATGATGAGTATCGAGCGTGGGATTTTACGGTTGAAATGTGCGAAAATTCCCGTCATCATATCGCAAAGCCAACCTTCATAGTTCCAAATTTGCAGACCTTTGGAGCGAAGACACATTACAACTCAAGGAGAATACATGAAAAAAAAGACGATACAAACTACTGATGCGCCCCAGGCAATCGGCACCTATTCCCAAGGGATACGTGTAAGCGGCGGAGATACGGTTTATGTTTCGGGCCAGATCGGCCTGGACCCGATTTCCATGCAGATGGTAAATGGAGTCGAGGAGCAAATCCATCGGGTATTTTTAAACTTGAAAGCCGTGGCAGCGGCGAGTGGCGGCGTCCTCGGCGATATCGTCAAGTTGAATGTGTATCTGATAGACCTTGCCAATTTTCAAAAAGTAAACGAGATCATGGCCAGCTACTTTGATGCGCCCTATCCGGCACGCGCTGCAGTAGGCGTAGCGGCGCTGCCGCGTGGCGCGCTGGTGGAAATGGACGCGGTGCTGGTATTGCCGGGGTGAAGGGCAACACGGAATGTACTCCCACGCCTCATGCCCCTTCTCATCTGGGCAGCAAGACGGTGCAAGAAAAACTCGTCAGGCTGGGCATTGCCGATGAGTTCGATCTGGTGCTGCACTTGCCGCTGCGCTATGAAGACGAAACACATCTATATCCCATCAATGATGTGCCTGCCAACAAGACAGTACAGGTCGAGGGCGTCATTATCCGCAGCGAAATCATGTATCGCCCCCGCCGGCAACTCGTTTGTCAGATAGAAGACGGCAGCGGCACCTTGTTCATGCGTTTCCTCAATTTCTACGGTAGTCTGGCGAAGGCCTACTCCACCGGCACGCGAGTGCGATTGCTTGGAGAAGCCCGTGCAGGTTTTTTTGGCGTTGAAATGGTCCATCCAAAATGCCGGCTCGTGGGGGAGCAGGAACCGCTGGCCGATGCGTTGACGCCGGTTTATCCCACCACTGCCGGACTTTCTTCGGAAACGATACACAAGCTGATCCGTCGAGTCCTTCAGCAGACCCGGGATGCGGGCAGTCAATGGGACTATCTTTCGGAAACGCTGCCTGGTGCGGTGTTAACGCATTATCAGCTCCAGGGTTTCAAGGACAGCGTCTTATTCCTGCACCAACCTCCGCCGGACGCACCGGTCGCTCTATTGCAGGAACGCACCCATCCCGCCTGGCGCCGGATCAAGTTCGATGAATTGCTGGCTCAGCAATTGTCCATGCGCTTGCATTATCGGCAGCGCCGCAGCGGCAGCGCGCCCGTTCTGTCCGCCAGAAACAAGTTGACTGAAGCACTGCTGGCATCACTGCCGTTTGAACTCACCAGCGGGCAGAAAAAGGCTTTTTCTGAAATCAGCCGCGATCTGGCTGTGGCCCATCCGATGCAACGACTGTTGCAAGGAGATGTAGGCAGCGGCAAAACCGTCGTGGCGGCATTGGCCATGTTACAAGCCATCGAAAATAATTATCAGGCCGCACTGATGGCCCCGACCGAGATCCTTGCTGAACAGCATTATCGGAAGCTTTCCGCCTGGCTTGCCCCACTCCTGGCTCATCTGGACATGACAATTGCCCGGTTATCCGGCAATCAGAAAAGAAAACAGCGGGAAATCATGCTGGCCAATATCGTCGAAGGTAAAGCCATGCTTGCCATCGGCACCCACGCACTATTCCAGGAGCAGGTCGAATTCGACAGGCTGGGCCTTGTGATCATTGATGAACAGCATCGGTTTGGCGTTCACCAACGGCTGGCATTACGAGAAAAAGGCACAAAAAGCGGCGCCAGGCCGCATCAATTGATGATGAGTGCCACGCCCATTCCGCGCACCCTCTCGATGAGCTATTATGCCGACCTTGATGTGTCGTTGATTGACGGGCTGCCGCCCGGCAGAACCCAGGTCGTGACCAAGCTGGTCGCGGATACGCGACGCCATGAAGTCACCACCCGTATTCAGGAAGCCTGCCGCGCGGGAAAACAGGCCTACTGGGTTTGTCCGTTGATCGAGGAATCCGAGGCTTTGCAACTCAAGACAGCCCTGGAGACTTACGAAACGTTGAGCCTGACTTTCCCGGAATTGAAAATCGGCCTGGTGCATGGACGACTCCCCTCCCAGGAAAAGTCGGCAGTGATGGAATCATTCGCGCAAGGCGAGATTCATCTACTGATCGCCACCACCGTTATCGAAGTAGGAGTGGATGTGCCGAATGCCTCGCTAATGGTGATCGAGCACGCCGAACGTATGGGCCTGGCACAATTGCATCAGTTAAGAGGCCGCGTGGGACGGGGAGCGGAAGGAGGGATATGCATATTGCTGTATCAGAAGCCTTTATCCGCGACAGCCCGGGAGCGGCTCAAAATTATTTTCGAGCAAACCGACGGTTTCGAAATCGCGCGCCAGGATTTGCGCCTTCGCGGTCCGGGCGAGTTTCTCGGTGCCCGCCAAAGCGGTGTACCCATGCTGCGCTTTGCCGATCCGGAACAGGACGCGGATTTACTTGATGCGGCTCGCACCGCCGCCGAGGAATTATTGCGTGACTATCCGGAAGCTGCGAGACACCATCTTCAGCGTTGGATGGGAAGAAAAATTGAATACCTGCGGGTATAAAAAGCACCGGCATCGACGTTTGTGATTCGGGCTGCTTCATGAATTAAACCCAGATAATCCATTAGGACACGAGATGATGGCGAGGCAGGTTGCGAGACAGTTTTGCCGGTTGGGAGAAGTCCATAGCTTGGGGTATATGGACGCCGCGCAGGTAGCAAAAATGGCGGCGAAAGGCCGCAAACTGACCGCCAGCACTTGGGTAGGCTCGCAGAGCCGTCTAATGGATTATCTGGGTTAAACATGGCGCCACAAATGGAGAGAAAGGTTGGTTTTACAGATCAGGAATCTAAATCTTCGGTATCCCGACAAAATACTGTGCCAGAACCTGAGCTTGGCCATCAATCCGGGCGAGTGCTGGGCAATACTCGGCCAGAACGGTTGCGGCAAGACGACTTTGATCCATGCATTGGCCGGTTTGAGCCACGCCAATGGAAACGATGAGCCACCGGTAATAGTGGCGGGGAAAACGCCACAAGCCTGGTCTCAGCGCGAACTTGCCCGCATTCTGGGTGTTATGCTGCAGGAAGAGCCGGGCGAGTTCTGGGGAAATGTGCATGAATATGTGTTGCTTGGACGATATCCCCATGCCCGAAATATGTTTGGCTGGCAGGCTGTCGACCACGAAATCGCAAGTGAAGCCATCGAGGAAATGGAATTGACCGAACTCGCCCGCCGTCCATTTATTACGCTTTCAGGCGGCGAGCGCCAGCGCGCGCGTATTGCTTTGTTGCTCGCCCAGGCGCCACAATGTTATTTGCTGGATGAACCGCTGCAACACCTGGATCTGCGCCATCAAGCGAGTGCAATGAGACTATTCAGCAAATTGGCCGCTCAGGGCAAGGCGCTCGTCATGGTGCTCCACGATATTGGCTGGGCAAACCGCTTCTGCGACCATATCCTCATGCTGTTCGACAATGGCCGCACCATTGCGGGAACCACTGAAGAAGTACTTAGCCGGGATAATCTCGAAGCACTTTACCAGTGTAATATGACAGAATTCGTTCTCGGAAGCGCCCGCCATTTCGTGCCGGAAACGATGCCGCGTGTATAATCCTAAATCCGGCAGTTGACCGCTTATTTTTTAGTTTAGCGCAATGATCCACAAAGATTTTTTGTATCACTTGGCCTTCACCTTATTGGTGAGTTCGCTACGGGGCGGATTGAACAGTTTTTGCGGCACATGGCTGCGTTGCAACTCCTTGGAATGGAACGACCATTCCGCGTCGTTGCGCCTTGCCCTGCACCCCAAAAACCATACACTTCACCCCGTCCAACTACCGGATTTAGGATAATTCCATATTCAGCAGCCAACGGCGATTTTCAGCTCATCTTTTTGTGGGCACCATGTTCAGCAGTGTACTTTCTGCATCACTTAACCTCACCTTTTTGATGAGTTCGCCCGTGCGAGACTTATTCAGAGGCTTCCCGATTTCGTAATGATCCGTAAACTGCTCCGCCGCGTCTTCAGCCGCAACTCATCTGCTCCCGTCTCTTCTACCCGCTCTTCTTCCGCTGAGCCGCATATCATTCCACGTGAACAACATGGCATTATGCGCGGCCACATCAATCCCTGTGCGCTGAAAGTCACATCAGGCCTGCAGGAAGCCGGATATTCCGCTTTCGTCGTCGGTGGCGCAGCACGTGACCTGCTTCTTGGACTGGAGCCGAAAGATTATGACGTCGCCACGAATGCGACACCTGAGGAAGTACGCGCCGTTTTCCGCCGTTCGCGCATCATTGGCCGCCGTTTTCGGCTGGTGCATGTGATGTGCGGCGCCGAGACAGTGGAGGTTTCCACTTTTCGCGGGAGCACCTCCGCTGGCGAGGACGAAGGGACTGTAGCCGACGCGCATGCTGACGAGCATGGACGCCTTCTGCGCGACAATATATTCGGCAGCCAGGAAGAAGATGCCAGGCGGCGGGATTTTACCGTCAATGCATTATTTTTCGATCCTGTCCACGAAGAAATCTGGGACTACCTGAACGGTTATGACGACATCAAGGCACGGCGCTTGCGCATCATCGGCGACGCCAAGCGTCGATATCGCGAAGATCCGGTGCGGATGCTGCGAGTAGTTCGGCTTTCGGCAAAGCTCGATATGCAGATTGATCCGGCTACCGCCGAGCCGATTGGCGATCTTGCTCCTCTGTTGCGGAATGTGCCGCCGTCGCGGCTATTTGACGAGATGTTGAAATTACTTCTATCCGGTCACGCGCTGACCTGCGTAACCGATTTGCGTAAACGTGGATTGCATCATGGCTTGTTGCCGATGCTGGACGTTATCCTGGAACAGCCGCTGGGTGAGCGCTTCATTACGCTCGCGCTCGAAAATACGGATGAGCGTGTTCGTCAGGAAAAACCGGTTTCCCCCGGCTTCCTGTTTGCGGCCCTGTTATGGCACGAAGTACTTGCGAGGTGGAACGTTCGTCAGGCTGCGGAAGAAAAATTGATTCCTGCTTTGCATCAGGCGATGGATGACGTACTGGCGATACAGAATGGAAATCTCGCGATCCCGCGCAGGTATGATGCCATCATGAAGGAAATCTGGGCAATGCAGCCACGCTTCATAGGCAGGTCAGGACGCAGGCCATTCCGTTTACTGGAACATCCGCGTTTTCGCGCCGCATATGACTTCATGTTGCTGCGTTGCCAGAGCGGCGAGGTCGACATGGAACTGGGGGAATGGTGGGAAACGTTCCAGCATGCCAGTACCAGCGAACGTGAAGCCATGCTTTTCAAGGACGAGGCGAAAAAGAAGCGCCGAAGAAGCCGTGGCCGACGAACATCCGCCTCCGCCGATACCGCGAGCCCCGATAATGCAGTTGCGGACGAGCCGGAATAGTCCGGTACCATGAATCGCATATCAGATCGTCACGCCGTTTCCCAGGCATATATCGGATTAGGCAGCAACCTGGATAATCCTGCGTCGCAGATACGGAAAGCGTTTGAGGAGCTGGCGCGCCTTCCATCAAGCCATCTGCTGGCGCATTCCTCGCTTTATCGCAGCGCGCCGATGGGGCGTACCGATCAGCCTGATTTCATCAACGCGGTGGCGCTGATTGAAACTGCGCTCGCCCCCCATGATCTGCTCAAAGCCCTGCTTGAAATCGAGCATTTTCACGGGCGCGTGCGTGAATATCTCAACGCGCCGCGAACGCTTGATCTCGACATACTGATGTATGATAGGCTGCAATGGAACGAGGATTGCCTGATTCTGCCGCATCCGCGCATGCATCAAAGGGCGTTTGTATTGCAACCGCTTCAGGAAATTACGCCAAACTGCCATATTCCCGGACACGGTTCCATTGCCGACTTGCTGGCTGCGTGCGCGGGACAGCAAGTCGAACGAGAGTAAGCACAGTGAAGCTGGAAGAATATCGCTACATCGTGGTGGAAGGGCCGATAGGCGTGGGCAAGACCAGTCTGGCACGGCGTCTCGCCGGTCACCTGGGCAGCGAATTGCTGCTGGAGAAGCCGGGTGAAAATCCGTTTCTGGCAAAGTTCTACGATGATATTCCCCGCCATGCGCTACCGACACAATTGTTCTTTCTGTTCCAGCGAGCCGGTCAATTACAGGGGCTGGCGCAAATCGATATGTTCGCCAAGCCCACCATCAGCGATTTTCTGCTCGATAAGGACCCGCTTTTTGCCAGGCTGACCCTGAGCGATGCTGAGTATGACCTGTATCGAAAAATTTATCAGCACCTCCAGCCCGAGGCGCCGTCACCCGACCTGGTGATTTATTTGCAGGCGTCTCCCGCGACGCTGATTGAACGAGTCAAGCGACGCGGCAGCGCTTTTGAAAACAGTATTACATCGGAATATCTGTACCGGTTGACCGAGAGCTATACCCGTTTTTTTCATCAGTACGAAGATGCGCCATTAATGATAATCAACAGCGAAAATCTCAACTTTGTCGATAGGCAGGCGGATTTTGATCTATTGTTGAGGCAGTTGGAGCAGATGCGCGGCCCTCGGGAGTATTTCAATCTTGGGATTTAGCCAGGTCGATAGCAATATCAGGTCATTTTAAGTCAGGACTATCTGACGCACTACATCAGGAGCTCAAGCATGCGCACCACACAGGACGCTTTACAGAAGATGCGGGATGATGGGGAGAAAATCGCGATCCTCACTTGCTACGATTCAAGCTTTGCAACGTTACTGGAAAACGCCGGTGTTGATATCCTGCTGGTGGGCGATTCGCTGGGTAATGTGCTTCAGGGAGAGGAGAGCACCCTCCCCGTTACGCTGGATGACATGATCTATCATACCCGTTGCGTCTCACGCGGTTCGACCAAGGCATTCATTATGGCCGACATGCCTTTCGGGACGTCCCAGGTAAGCCCCCAGGACACTTTCGAGAACGCCGCCGAGCTAATGGCTGTGGGAGCAAATATGGTCAAGCTTGAAGGGGGTTCCGTCATGTCTGAAACCGTTGAATTCCTGACCCGTCGCGGTATTCCGGTTTGTGCCCATATCGGCTTGACACCTCAATCCGTACACCAGTTAGGCGGCTATAAGGTGCAAGGCAAGACTGACCACCAGGCAAAACAGTTACTGGAAGACGCGGTCGCCCTTGAAAGCGCCGGTGCCGCAATGCTCTTGATGGAAGTGGTTCCCGCTGCGCTCGCAAAAGAAGTTACCAAGAAACTGTCCATTCCCACCATCGGCATCGGGGCCGGGATAGATTGCTCGGGGCAGGTACTGGTGTTGTATGACATGCTGGGGATCTATTCCGGCAAGAAAGCCAGGTTCATGAAAAATTTCCTGACTGGCGCGAACGGGATACATGAAGCGGTTGAAAATTATGTCAGGGCGGTGAAAGCTGGAGAATTTCCCGGGCCGGAGCATGCATTCTGACTTTTGGATTGAAGCATGGAGCTTGTTGCCGATATCTCATCCTTGCGGGCGCGCCTCAGGCATAAGTCTTCCATTGCTTTTGTGCCGACCATGGGTAGCCTGCATGAGGGTCATCTGTCGCTAGTGCGTCTCGCACAGCAGGAAGCGGATTTCGTCGTGGTCAGCATTTTCGTCAACCGTCTGCAATTCGCGCCGGGAGAAGATTTTGACCGGTATCCCCGGGCTCTGGCTGATGACTGCGAATTGCTGGAAAATCACGGGGGCGCCAATATGATTTTTGCACCCGGGGAAAAAGATCTTTATCCTGTGCCGCAGCAGTTCATGCTGGAACCACCACCCGTAGCCAATATTCTCGAGGGTGAATTTCGCCCCGGGTTTTTCCGCGGCGTAGCTACAGTTGTACTGAAACTCCTGAATATCGTGCAGCCCCAGACAGCGATATTCGGTAAAAAAGATTACCAGCAACTGCATATCATGCGTGAACTGGTACGGCAGTTGAATTTGCCGGTGAAGATCGTCGCGGGAGAAACGGTACGCGCACCAGACAATCTGGCGTCGAGTTCTCGTAATCGCTATCTGACGAACGAGGAACGCGCCGAGTCAGCACGGCTTTATCAAGTGCTGCTGAAGGTGAAGCAGGAGATAGAGAACGGCAACAGAAATTTTCATGGATTGGAGGAAAACGCAAAGAAACCGCTCCACGAACATCACTGGAAAATTGATTACATTTCCATCCGGCACCGCGATACGCTGGCTCCAGCGTGCAAGGAAGATGAAAACCTGGTGATACTGGGAGCGGCCCGACTGGGCAAAACCCGGTTGATAGACAATCTGGAAATTTCTGCCAAAAATTGAATTAAAAACATCAGTAAGGCGTGTGTATGATCTGCCATTGGAATTTTGTAAGCGGATAACGACACGCCAAAACGACTCAAACATAGAGTAGCATCGCCCCGCATACGAGCCAAACTCATTTCATCCCGTCGCTGTTATTACTCTTAGCCGCTAGCGCCCTTTCGCACATCTATATAACCTATTGATTTAATGTATATTTAGCCAGTCTCTATCTGGAGACAGCTAATAATCCATAACTATCAATGAGTTATAGCCAGGCGATCCTTTTATGTTGCTCATAGGCAACATAAAATATTGTCATATTCTGTTTTTGTCCCTTTATTTTATATAACCTCCTGTTCAAGAAGGTTTAATAACGCCTGGCATGATAAATGCTTCTTTATATATCAATTGCGGTACCAAGGTCAGCCGATTTCCTCTAAATCACTGTCATCGTAGTAGTGTCACGAGCGAAGGATACACTTCGGCGGCACGGCTCAACACAAAGGAGTTCTCATTATGTCTCCACTGCACAGCCCGAAGCAGAATCGTATTTTGGCCGCCCTCCCGCGAGAGGATTATGGACGGCTCTTCGCATTTCTTGAGTTCATATCAATGCCATTGGGAAAAATAATCCATGAGCCGGGCTCGCCTATTACTCATGCATATTTTCCCACCACCAGCATTGTTGCGCCTTTGTATGGCGCGGAGAATGGGGCCTCCGTGCAACTTTCAATAATCGGTAATGAAGGGCTCACCGGTATTTCGTCTCTTTTAGGCAGCGGCAGCATGCCTGCCGGCGTGGTTGTACAGAGCGCGGGTGAGGGCTACCGGGTGAAAGCAGGGATACTGAAAAAAGAGTTCGATTTGAGGGGCGGATTACAGCACCTGGTACTTCGTTTTACTCAAGCGCAGATTACCCAAACAGCGCAGAACGCTGTTTGCAACCGCCACCATAATATAGAGCAGCAGTTATGCCGCTTCCTGCTGATGAGCCTGGACCGATTGCCGCGCCGGCAGTTGAAAATGACACATGAGCAGATTGCGATCATGCTGGGTGTCCGCCGCGAAAGCGTGACTCAGGCCGCTCTCAAGCTGCAAACGATAGGTGCAATCCACTACAGCCGTGGCCATATCACGGTTTTGGATCGTGAAGAGCTGGAAAATTCAGTATGCGAATGTTATACGGTGGTAAACGCCGAGTATGACCGCCTGCTATGGAATGATACCCCTTATTTTCCTGCTCAGCAGGGTCTGGATCGGGTTGTGCGAAACACGAGCCGAAACATGGAAGAAGAACTACGGACCGTAAACTGAGGAGAGCCCCGGACTACTTCAGCGAAAACCAGGTTTCGCCCTCCCCTACCTGATTCGAGCTGAGTAGTCCGGCTTGTCGCGTGATGACAGGCTGCTAACCTGTCATGAGTTCTCTGAGAACGTAAGGTAATATGCCGCCATGCAGGTAATAATCCACCTCGATGGCCGTATCAATTCTGCACAGTAAATCGATCTTCCGGCTTGAACCATCTTCTTCACGAATGACGAGTGTCACATCCTGCTGCGGGCGGACATCTTGCAAACCCAGAAGATCGAATTGTTCATTACCTTTGATGCCGAGCGATTGGGCGCTGTCGTCCCCTTTGAATTGTAACGGCAACACGCCCATGCCAACCAGATTGCTGCGGTGTATGCGTTCGAAGCTCCTGGCAATTACCGCCTTGACGCCGAGTAATTGTGCTCCCTTCGCAGCCCAGTCGCGGCTTGATCCAGCACCGTATTCTTCTCCTCCAAATACCAGCGTCGGTACGCCCTCCGCCACATATTTCATGGCTGCATCGTAAATGCTCATCTGCTGAGCATCAGGATAATGCAGGGTTATGCCCCCCTCGCTGCCCGGTATCATCAGGTTTTTGATACGTACATTAGCGAAGGTACCTCGCATCATCACGTCATGGTTCCCCCGGCGCGCCCCATAACTATTGAAATCGTGCTTTGATACGCCGCTTGAGAGCAGGTATTTTCCCGCGGGCGAAGTATCTTTGACGGCACCGGCAGGACTGATGTGATCGGTAGTCACGGAGTCACCGAAAATGCCCAGGACGCGCGCATTCCGTACCTCGCCGATCTGCCCGGGCTGCATGGAAAAATCTTCAAAGAACGGTGGCTCGGCAATATAAGTGGACTTTGGCCAAGTGTACACTTGGCCTGAAACCGCCGAAACATCGTTCCATAATGGATGATCCTTGGTCAAGTTGCTGTAGAGCCGGCGGAACGTTTCCCCATTGGTGGCGAATTTCATCAATGCGTGGATCTCATCCTCGCGCGGCCAGACATCCGCAAGCATGACAGCTGTCCCATCCTCCGCGAAACCCAATGGCTCAGTCGTCAAATCCCTGAGCATGGTCCCGGCAATGGCATATGCCACCACCAGCGGCGGAGAAGCAAGGAAATTTGCGCGGATGCTGGAGTGAATTCGCGCTTCGAAATTGCGATTGCCGGAGAGCACCGCGGCGCAAACCAGATCATTTGCCCCCATCGCTTCCTCGATGGGTTCGGATAGCGGCCCTGAGTTGCCTATGCAAGTGGTACAGCCATAGCCTACAAGATTAAAACCAAGTTTTTCCAGGTAGGCCAACAAGCCGGTAGCCTTGAGATACTCCGTCACCACACGCGACCCAGGTGCCAGCGAAGTCTTGATATGCCGCTTCACCGTCAGTCCTTTCTCTACCGCCTTCTTTGCCAGCAGACCCGCTGCAAGCAGCACACTGGGGTTCGACGTATTGGTGCAGGACGTAATCGCCGCAATCACCACATCGCCGTGGCCCAGATCGAATGGGCCGTTCGATATGCATACCGGTGCTTCGTCCGTATCCAGTATTGGACGATTGCTGACCATCTCCGTAACATTCCTTGCACTCCCCAGTTGCAAGGGAATGTTTTCCTGCCCTGCGCCGACGATGTGAGTCTCCCTGCCCATTTCTTTGTCATTACAACTGCGCACTGGATGACGCAGGTTCAAATCTGTCGCGCTTTTACCGTAGCCGCTTTCCACAACGGGTTTGGTAAAGAGTTCGGTAAACCTGGATTTGATATTGTCGATTTCAATGCGGTCCTGAGGGCGCCGAGGCCCTGCCAGCGAGGGCGACACCGTGCCCAGGTCAAGCTCCAGTTCACGTGTGTAATCGATGTCGCCCTTGCGGGGTGTACCGTACATCTCCTGAGCCTGAAAATAGGATTGAAGCGCGGCGACTTCCTCTTCGCTACGCCCGGTACCGCGAAAATACTCGATGGTGGCGTCATCCACGGGAAAGAAGCCCATGGTGGCGCCATATTCAGGCGCCATATTGGCGATAGTGGCGCGATCAGGCACGGATAACGACGCGGTACCTTCACCGAAAAATTCCACGAACTTGCCCACCACGTGAGCTTTGCGCAACATCTCGGTAACGGTCAGCACCAGATCGGTGGCGGTGACGCCGTCACGCAAACGGCCTGTAAGATTTACACCGACCACGTCAGGAGTGAGAAGATAAACCGGTTGCCCCAGCATCCCGGCTTCCGCTTCTATCCCCCCGACGCCCCAGCCTATGACTCCGATGCCATTGATCATAGTGGTATGTGAATCCGTGCCGACCAATGTATCCGGATACACCACGCCATCTTTCTGGTGCACCCCACGGGCGAGATACTCCAGATTCACCTGGTGCACAATACCGATGCCCGGGGGCACTACCGTAAACGTGTCGAATGCCTGCATGCCCCACTTTATAAATTCATAACGCTCATTGTTGCGACGGAATTCAGTTTCCATGTTGAGCTTGAGCGCCTGATCGTTACCGTAGTAATCGACCTGAACCGAATGGTCAACCACTAGATCAACAGGCACCAGTGGCTCGATGAGCTTAGGGTCCCTGCCCATTTTTTCCGCCACACCACGCATTGCTGCCAGATCAACCAGGAGCGGTACACCGGTGAAATCCTGCAGCAGGATGCGCGATACTACAAAGGGAATCTCATCCATCCGCGCCGCATTGGGTTGCCAGTTGGCGAGTCGCCTCACATGGGCTTCTGTGACTTTCTTGCCATCGCAATGGCGCAAAACCGATTCCAGCACAATACGAAGGGAGATCGGCAGACGTGAAATCTTACCCACGCCCGATGCTTCGAGCGCAGGCAAAGAATAAAACTTTGCTTTCCTGTTCGCGGAAAGAGCAATTTCCTTTTGTGTGTTGAATGGATTGTGAGTCATGGATGCTCCTTAAAAAATTGCCGTATCGGTCGAGCCAGGATTTGCGGAAATCATTTCCACCGGGTGGATCAGAATCTGCGACCCCTGAACCGAGCAAGCCAAACTGAGCGAGCCGTTTGACGATCCTCGATCAAGATCACCTGGCGATATCTTTGTTATTTTTTTCCGCCTTATATTCTGCAATATCAGCTTCGATTACGCTCCTGGAAAAACTCTGGTAGGCAAGCCCGATGCGTTTGGCCATTGTGTCGGGAAAGAGATGGAAATCTCCCGATTTCAGTGCGGCGATTATACCTTCCGCCACGACGGACGAAGGCTCGGCATTTCCACTCAAGCCAGCCTTATCGGACATGTCAGTGGCGATAAGACCGGGATGCACGCTGAGCACTGCTGTGCCCTGCTGGCCCAGCAACTCGCGCAACGCCTGCGTGAGAGAGTAAGTGGCCGCCTTGGAAGCGGAGTGGGTCGCAAAGTTCGAAGCGCATTTCAATGATGCGATCGAGTTGAGCTGGACAAACCCACCGCCGCCATTTGACTTGAGAATCGGACCAAAGGCTTGCGCCATGCGGATCAACCCGAATACATTGATCTTCATTGCCAACTCGAGCGAATCTATCGCATCGCTGTCCAGCGGGGTTGAAGCCCTGAAGACAGCTGCATTGTTAACCACCACCTGAACATCGCTCGTTCTATCCGCCAGCGCTGTGATAGTCTCCGGCTCAGCCAGATTCAACTGAACCGGTTCCACCATGTCGCCATAATGCTCGGTCAGCGGTATGGCAGAATCCAGGTTGCGAACCGCAGCATAGACTTTCGTTGCGCCATGATGCAGGAAAGCATCGACTATCGCGCTGCCTATTCCGCGATTCGCTCCCGTGACAAGTGCTATCTTGCCTTTGATGTCGCAGGTTATTTTCATTTTATGTATAACATTGGCTTGGCATGAATCGATGTCGATGTGGCTAACCATGAACACGCATTCAATTATATTCCGCTTGAAACCTTCCGCGCAGCTCTTATTCAGAACTTCCTTATGTCTCGCGATTTTGAGCCGTTGAGGTTCTGGATTCAGTCAACGCTTGTATCCGATGGAACAAGAGGAAAGGGATGAGTCTATCATTGGAGCCCGGCGAAGAGATTACTTTCTCACGACCATTAATGTTAGTAGCATAATCCCTAAATGGCGCTTGAACCCGGAATATTGTCTAGTATGAAGAAGAGGACGGTAATAATGCAGTTCGGCCCCTATCTGGGCGCGCAGCATGCCGCAATCTTTGCCGCTGATCTGGATGCGACTCGCTGGGTTTTCTTATAAGAACATTTTTTATGGCACGCACCACGCTGGCTCTGTTGCATGGTTTTCTCGGTTTCTCACATAGAGGGCCTATTGAATATTTTCGCGGTGTAAAGGGGGCGTTGCGCGATATGCATATTACGCCCCTTATCCCCGAAGTGCCCACCGCCGGCACCATAGCCGAGCGCGCGGAAACGCTTGCCTCAAAACTTCTTCGCGGCAACACATCTACCTTTGCCTTGGTGGCGCATAGCATGGGCGGGCTGGATGCCAGATATCTGATTAGCTATCTCGATCCGGATCACCGCATAAAAAGTTTGCTTACTGTTTCCACCCCGCACCGCGGCAGCCCATTGGCGGCATGGATGCTTGAATCGCGCGGGTCGATTCCGGCCTGGTTTCGGTACATTGGCCGCCCGGCGCTGGATGAGCTGACCCCAAAGGCATGTGCAGCCATGTCTATCCCGGACCGCGAGGATGTGGATTACGCTTCCTACGCGAGTTGCCGCCCTGCTGGTGAGCTTCCATTCTGGCTCAAACCCTATGGATACATTATTTCCGAGGATAACGACGGAATGGTTCCACTTAGCTCCGCGCAATGGGGAAAATTTCGTGGCATCATGCGCGCGGATCACGTGGAACTGCTCGGGTGGAGCCTGAGCTTGCCTGATACGCGATCCGAGAGGCCTTTCGATCACCTCCGTTTTTGGAAACGGGCAGCCGCCGAGGCTATCGCCGCGGCAGAGGAAAAAACAAGTAAAGGGGAATAGCATGGATCAAAACGAGGGAAAGAAATGGCACATGCCCTGGTACGACTGGTCGATATTTGTGGTGCCAGGGGCCTTTATTATCGGCCTTGGGCTCGAGTCCGCCCTTGGTTCTCCAACAGGCCCTGATGAGCTCCCGTACCGCGATTTCCGGGCTATTGCGCACTGGTTTGACCCGGTGTTTTTCCAGTATAACCTCGTCATGACATTGCTGACGGTACTGGTCGTGCCATCGCTTGCTGTAAGCTATATACAAACCATGTCGAACCGCAAGGAACAGCGATTGCAACGCGAGGTTCCGGCCGAGCGTCGTAGCGAAATCCGCCGGAGGATGGGGCGGCGTGCTTCCTTTAGCGCCTATCGGGGGAGTGTCTGGTTGACCACGACTATCGTGCTGCTTGGCACCTCGATCCTGTTGCTGTTCAAACCCATCTCTTCAGCAGGTGGAATGGGTGTAGATTTCAGTCTTGGCGCAAACATGTTGATGATGGGGCCTTTCGCAGAATTATACGAAAGAGATCCAGAAGCCTATTACTCCCATCTTATCCGAAACCAGATCGCCTTCCAGTTCGGTTTCCTGGGCGCATATGTCTATTTCATCGGTTCGGTAGTCCGTGCATACTTCACAATGGATCTGACCTCTCTCACTTTCGTCGATGGCGCCATCCGCATGATCGTCGCGAGCATACTGGCATTGGTGCTCTCCTTCGCCTTCGACTTCGCTTTCCCTACCGAGCTTAAATTAGCCTCTACCTCAGCTGTTGCACATGACGCCGATTCCATGCCTGCGGCCGAATCCTTGCCTCCCGCTACCGCCTCGACTACTGGCGAGGCTGTACAAGATGGTGCACGGAGCGGTCTGCAAGGCAATTCTGAGAGGGCAAGTGCAGCGCTTCCGGCAAGCCTGAGCCTGCTTCCGGTCATAGCCTTTTTCTTTGGCTTCTATCCGAAACGGGCGACCCTGGCAATCGAACGTATCGCACTCAGGATAATGAAGGGTATTGTTTCCGACGATAGTTATCGCGCGCTTCCACTTTCCATGCTTGCGGGAATGAGCTATACGCACGAACTGAGGCTGGAACGGGAGGGTTTCGATAATATTGAAAACCTGAGCAACGCCGATGCCGTGGATCTGGCGGTGCGCACCAGTTTCAGCTACGGCCAGCTGAAGCAATGGATAGACCAGGCCTGGCTTGCCACTCACTTGCGGGAAGACTATCCGGACTTCGTCCGGCGCACCGGTATCGCAAGTAGTGATGAACTGCGCCATTTTCTGACCAGCTGCGATTCCGCAAAGGTCGACGGAGTGGAACAACTGGTGGCAGGGTTATCGACAGACCCGGCCACCAATCCATCGTGGAAGGTCAGGCTGGCAGCAATTAAAATATTGCTCGATATCGATTCTGCTCTGCCGGAAAACTGTGGCAATCCGGATACTGGTGAGCATGGATCGGGCTGATGCAGGCGCAAGTATTCTTCTGGAAGAATACTTGGGTTAAATCACAAGCATATCGACAAACTGATTGACTGGTGTTTCTTCGAGTTTTCGTGCATCAAGGCAGAGGTCGAATATCGCCTTTTGCTGTTTTGTCGGGAAACGGCGCGCAAGATTGATCCTGAATTTTTCCTCCAGTAGCGGAGTGCCTTCGTTGCGGCGGAATCGATGGCCAATGGGGTATTCCACGACGACCTCATCCAGTTTGCTGCCGTCCATGAATTCCACCGTCAGACCGTTGGCGATGGAACGCTTTTCAGGATCGTAATAATCCCTGGTGAATTGCGGATCCTCGACACACGTTATTTTTTCGCGGAGCGCGTCGATTCGCGGATCGGCGGCAACAGTATCCTCGTAATCGGCGGCGGTAAGTCTTCCAAAAATAAGCGGTACCGCAACGATGTACTGAATGCAATGATCGCGGTCCGCGGGGTTGTTGAGCGGCCCTTTTTTGTCGATGATGCGAATCGCAGCCTCGTGAGTGCGGATGACGATTCTCTTGATATCGGTGATTCGCTCCCTCAAATGGACGTGCAATTGCATCGCACACTCCGCTGCTGTCTGGGAATGGAATTCTGCGGGGAAGGAAATCTTGAACAACACGTTTTCCATGACGTACGAACCCCACTGTTTGACCGGCCTCGGGAATTTGAACGATTGCCCCTTGAACAGTACATCGTAAAAACCCCAGGTCCTGGCAGTGAGAGCCGAGGGGTAGCCCATTTCTCCTTTAAGCGTGATCAGCGCCAGCCAGACGGCTCGACTGGTGGCATCGCCCGCCGCCCAGGATTTGCGCGATCCGGTATTGGGGGCATGGCGATAAGTGCGCAGCGATTGTCCATCCACCCAGGCCTGTGAAAGTGCGTCAACGATCTGGTCGCGGTTCCCGCCGAGCAAATGCATCACGACCGCGACAGATGCCACTTTCACCAGCACGACATGATCCAGCCCAACCTTGTTGAAACTATTCTCCAACGCAAGGCAACCCTGAATTTCATGGGCCTTGATCATCGCCGTCAGTACGTCGCGCATCGCGAACGGTTTCTCTCCCTCGGCCACAGCCTTGCGCGAACACCAGTCCGCAACGGCAAGTATCCCGCCCAGATTATCCGATGGATGACCCCATTCCGCAGCCAGCCAGGTATCGTTGAAATCGAGCCAGCGAATCATCGTGCCGATATTGAATGCCGCCTGTACCGGATCGAGCTCGAATCGTGTACCGGGAATTCTCGCTCCGCCCCGCACCGTGGTTCCGGGAATGAGCGGCCCCAGCAGCTTGGTGCAAGCCGGATAAGTAAGCGCTTCCATCGCACAACCCAACGAATCCATCAGGCAATGGCGTGCGGTTTCGTAAGCAAGGGTGCTCCGGATATCGCGGTCAACAACGTAATCCGCGATATCCACCAGCACTTGATCGGGTTGGGGGCGAATATTAGAGATGTGGGATGACATATGGCTATTTATTGTAGGTCGGGCTCTGCCCGACAACTTTTTCATGTCGGGCAGAGCCCGACCTACTTTGAATCAGCAACCAACTTCTCCGCATCGAACGATCTATCCGAGACCCCTTCATTAATCTTGAAATCCTATACTCGTCACTTGAACACACATCTCGATTATTTCTCCTGTAGTCCCGTCATCTTCATGACGGAAGAGCGTCCCCTGTGACCCCTGCCCCACGCCCTTCGTCCACCATTCCAGCCCACCACCGACGTAGCGTGCACCGCTGCCCGATATCGCCACAATCATTTCGCGAGCCCTACCCTCGTACCGCACAATGGCTGTGGTGCTGGAGTGATAAGATGCATCCACCGTATGACCACTCTTGCAGTGATATGCAATTGGCGAATCAGTACCGATTTTTCCAGCAAAAGGTGCACTCGAATGGGAGAAGTAAGTACAGCCGACCAAGGCACCAATAACGAAGAGAAAAGTAATGCGAATCAGCAGTAATGAAAGCGCAAGGATTGAAGTTGCACGCGACAGCTTGAGAACTGATATGTTGTCTATTACTACACCTGTTCGGCCTGGATACCTCTTTTGCATGCGGCTTGTACAGAGAGGTTCCTTGTTTCTTGCTTATAATTAGGGTCCAATCAATCCGGCTACGTTCGCGCCGAAATCGGCACAAACTCCCGCTCCTCCGGCCCGATATAATTCGCGGAAGGCCGGATAATCTTGTTGTCCATCCGTTGCTCGATGATATGCGCGGCCCATCCGCTGGTGCGCGCGATCGCAAACAGGGGTGTAAACATCGCTGTCGGTACCCCCATCATGTGATAGCCCACGGCAGAGAACCAGTCGAGATTGGGAAACATTTTCTTTATATCCCACATTACTGTTTCCAATCTCTCTGCAATACTGAACATTTCCGTATTGCCAGCTTCCACTGAAAGATTCCTCGCAACCTCCCGGATGATCCTGTTACGTGGATCGCCGCTCGTATATACCGGGTGGCCAAATCCGATGATGATTTCCTTATCCGCTACGCGGCGGCGGATGTCCGCCTCGGCCTCATCCGGGCTGCCATAGCGCGTCTGGATATCGAATGCAACCTCATTGGCGCCGCCGTGCTTGGGGCCGCGTAACGCGCCAATAGCACCGGTGATTGCCGAGTAGAAATCGGACCCGGTGCCGGCAATCACGCGAGCGGCAAAAGTGGAAGCATTGAACTCGTGTTCCGCGTACAACACCAGTGAAGTATGCATTGCCTTCACCCACGACTGGGGTGGTGGTTTGCCGTGCAGCAGGTGCAGGAAATGTCCGCCTATGGAATCCTCATCAGCTGCCAGCTCTATACGACGATTATTGTGCGAGTAGTGGTACCAGTAAAGCAGAATGGAGCCGAGGCAGGCCAGAAGCCGGTCCGCCAGATCACGCGCGCCATCGATGGTATGTTTCTCCGCCTCCGGCACTATCGTGCCCAATGCGGATACACCGGTGCGCATCACATCCATCGGATGAGCGGTTGCCGGAATCGCTTCCAGAATGGTTTTAACGCCGGCGGGCAGATCGCGCAGGCTTTCGAGTTTCTCCTTATACGCAGCCAGTTCGTCCAGCGTGGGCAACTTCTCATGCACCAGCAGATAGGCAATCTCTTCGAACTCACAGCTGTCAGCCATGTCGAGAATGTCATAGCCGCGATAATGCAGGTCGTTACCTGTTCTGCCGACGCTACAGATGGCGGTATTTCCTGCTATCACACCTGATAACACCACGGATTTCTTGATTCTGGCAGGAGCGCTTTCGGTGGTCTTACTCATTTTCAGGCTTTCTGGATTCGGAAAACATGCTATTCAATTTCTCCTCGTAGGCATGATAATCGAGAAAATCATATAGCTCGGCGCGAGTCTGCATGGCTTCGATCGTCTTCTTTTGGGTGCCTTCGTTGCGTATTGCCCGGTACACGTTCAGGGCAGCAGCGCTCATGGCGCGAAATGCGGATAGTGGATAAAGCACCAGTGAAACGTCGGCCTTGGCCAATTCCTCGACTGTATAAAGGGGCGTCGCGCCAAACTCGGTTATGTTGGCTAGGACCGGTACGCGCGCGATCGCGGCGAATCGGCGGTAGGTGTCCAGTTCAGTCACGGCTTCCGGAAAGATCATATCCGCGCCCGCTTCAACGCAAGCGCACGCCCTGTCCATGGCGGATTGCAGTCCTTCAACCGCCAGTGCATCGGTGCGCGCCATAATGACAAACTCAGGGTCGGTCCTGGCATCCACCGCAGCCTTGATGCGATCCACCATCTGCGCCTCGCTGACAATCATCTTGCCCGGAAGATGACCGCAACGCTTCGCTTCAACCTGATCTTCGATGTGCATCGCCGCTGCGCCGGCTTTGATCATTGATTTCACCGTGCGGGCGACATTGAGAGCACCGCCGAAACCGGTATCCGCATCCACCAGTAGCGGCAGATCGGTGATGTCCGTGATGCGGCGCACATCGGTCAGTACATCGTCCAGCGTCGAAATAGCAAGATCGGGCACGCCCAGCGACGCCGCTGCCACACCGCCGCCGGAAAGATAGAGTGCTTTGAACCCGGTTCGGGCCGCTAGGCGCGCTGCGTACGCATTGATACAACCCGCCACCTGCAGAGGCTTCTCTTCGGCAAGCGCGGTGCGAAAACGAGAACCAGCGGAGATGATCATAGGCGTTGAAAAATCAAGCTGCGGACTTCCCAAACAAATGCTTCACGGAATCGCGCTCATCCACCAGTTCCCGATACGCAGCCTGCATTTTTTCCTTACTGAATTCGCTGATCTCAAGATCAGGAACGATATGGTAGGCCCCCTTCTCGCATACCACGGGGAAACCATACATGACACCATCAGGAATCCCATAGCTGCCATCGGAAGGGATGCCCATGGATACCCAGTCATTTTCTTGCGTGCCATAAACCCAATCACGGATATGAGCGATGGCAGCATTAGCGGCGCTTGCTGCGCTCGACATACCACGCGCCTCGATGACCTCCGTACCGCGATGCTGCACGGTAGGGATGAAATAATCTTCTACCCAAGCAGGGTCATCGATGAGGGAGGCGGCCTTATTGCCACCAACCTCGACATGATTCAAGTCGGGGTACTGCGTGGCGGAATGGTTGCCCCAGACAATCATTTTTTTTACGCTGCCTACCGATTGCCCCAGTTTGATGGCAATTTGTGATAACGCGCGATTATGATCCAGCCTCATCATTGACGAAAAATTGGCCGGCTTCAGGTCGGGCGCATTTTTCATGGCGATGTAGGCATTGGTGTTGCAGGGATTGCCCACGATCAGGACCTTCACGTCGCGGTGGGCAACTTCATTCAGCGCCCTGCCCTGGCCGATAAATATCGTGCCGTTCGCCTCCAGCAAATCTTTACGCTCCATACCCTTGCTGCGTGGGCGCGCACCCACGAGCATTGCGATATCGGCGTCGCGGAAAGCGGATTTGGGATCATCGGCGATGGTTACGTCCGCCAGCAGCGGAAATGCGCAATCATCGAGCTCCATTATGACGCCCTTGAGCGAAGGCAATGACGGCGGTATGTCCAGCAACTGCAGAATGACAGGCTGGTCCTGGCCAAGCATATCTCCCGCAGCGATGCGAAACAGTAGACTGTAACCGATCTGGCCGGCTGCACCCGTGATCGCTATACGAATAGGACGATCCATTCCTGCACTCCTGTAGGTGAGTTGCCGGGACAAGAAATTTCTTGGAATTTACCACGCATCCGACGCGCTTGTCTAACACGCATCCGGCACGCTTATCCAACGTAGCGAAGTCCGAAACTCACCCATCAATGGATGAGTAATGCACCTTCCTTCGTATTCGCATTTTATGCTCAAGCATCCCGCTCGATGCGAAGGATTTAAAAAAAAGATTTTTTAGTACATCGAGTAATTCGGATAAAAAATATTCCGCGCTGCTGCCAATTCAAAATCGTTCAAGATACATTCCGGCTGAATCCGAATGTAATGCCTTAGTTTTTTTAGGGATTATTTATGAGGGAACTCATGTTGTGCCGCTCGGTATAACGGTCTACACTAATCCGTAAAGGCAGGATCCGACCTACCGGAGAGCGAAAAAAATTGCAGAGAAAACGTCCCAAGTATCTTAATCTGCTGGAAATCAGGCAGCCGCTCCCTGCCGTGATCTCGATCCTGCATCGCTTGAGCGGAGCGTTGCTGTTCTTTCCGGGCATTCCGCTTCTCCTTTGCGGCCTTGACCTGATATTAAACTCACCGCAAGGCTACGCTCAATTTCAATCTTTTCTGGAGAACCCGCTTTTCAAGGTCGCGCTAGCACTCTTCTTGTGGTTTTTCCTGCATCATCTTTTTGCCGGCATTCGTTTTCTGGCGCTGGATCTGCATTATGGCGGCAAACTGGAACAGGCACGCTTCACCAGCAAGCTGGTGCTGACCATGGGGATCATTCTCACGCTACTGATCGCGGCGTGGATATGGTAAAGCGCGTCGTAACCGGCGCTCATTACGGCCTGCGTGACTGGCTGGCTCAGCGCATCACCGCAGTGGTCATGGTTGTCTTTACGCTTTTGCTTGCAGCAATATTAATGATTTCGCCGCCGCATGATGAAGCATCCTGGAAAGCAATATTCAGTAATCGATGGATGCGAATCGCCTCCTTCCTGTTTCTTGTCAGCCTCTTCTGGCATGCCTGGATCGGAATGCGCAATATTCTGATGGATTATGTTCACGCTACCGGCATTCGCCTGACGTTACAGATACTGGTCATCCTGTCCCTGATATTTTATACGATCTGGTCTGCGGAAATTTTGTGGGCTTTGGAGATGGCATGACAATAAGTAAGCGAAAATTCGACGCGGTAATCGTGGGTGCCGGCGGCGCCGGCATGCGCGCGGCATTACAATTATCCGAGGCGGGACTCAAGGTCGCCGTGTTATCCAAGGTCTTCCCCACCCGTTCCCACACGGTTTCTGCGCAGGGTGGCATTGCCGCGGCGCTCGGAAATGTTACGGAGGATAACTGGCACTGGCATATGTACGATACCGTGAAAGGCTCGGATTATCTCGGCGACCAGGACGCTATCGAATTCATGTGTCGCCAGGCCAGCGAAGTGGTGTATGAACTGGAGCATTTCGGCATGCCGTTCGATCGCCTGGAGAGCGGGAAAATTTACCAGCGTCCATTTGGCGGTCAATCACAGAATTTCGGCGGCGCCCAGGCAACGCGCTCGTGCGCCGTGGCGGATCGTACCGGCCATGCCATGCTGCATACGTTATATCAGCGCAATGTGCAGGCCAACACCCAGTTTTTTATTGAATGGATGGGGCTGGATCTGATCCGTGATGAAGAAGGAGATGTGTGCGGCGTGACCGCGTTGGACATCGAAACCGGCGACGTCATGCTCCTGCAGGCAAGGGCGACGCTGTTCGCGACCGGGGGCGGCGCCCGCATATTCAGTGCCAGCACTAATGCATTGATCAATACAGGCGATGGTCTCGGCATGGCGATACGCGCAGGCCTCCCTCTGGAGGATATGGAATTCTGGCAGTTTCACCCCACTGGCGTGTATGGAGTTGGCATACTTATCAGCGAAGCGGTGCGCGGCGAAGGTGGCTATTTGCTCAATAAAAACGGTGAGCGTTTCATGGAACGCTATGCGCCCCATGCCAAAGACCTGGCCAGCAGGGATGTGGTGTCGCGTGCGCTGACGATGGAAATAAAGGAAGGGCGCGGCTGCGGCAGGGATGCCGACCATCTGTTGCTAAAACTTGATCATCTCGGTGCGGATGTGATTAAAGCGCGATTGCCCGGTATTCGTGAAATCGCCATGAAATTTGCCCATACAGACCCGATCCATGACCCGATTCCAGTGGTGCCTACCGCGCATTATATGATGGGGGGAATCCCCACCAATTTGTATGGGCAAGTGGTTGCACCGTATAAAACCGGACCTGAGGAGGTCGTGCAGGGATTTTATGCCGTGGGGGAGTGCGCTTGCGTATCCGTACACGGCGCCAATCGCCTCGGCACCAATTCGCTCCTCGACATTATTGTTTTCGGCCGCGCTGCCGGCAATCAGATTATCGAGGATTTGAACAGGCATCCGCATCATAAACAGCTGCCTGCCGATGCCGCAGACAAAGCGCTCGCGCGCCTTGACCGCCTGAACAATCAGAAGGATGGCGAAAACGTAGCGCAAGTAAGCGACGATTTACGCAAGACCATGCAGACGCATTGCGGCGTATTCCGTTTCCCGGACACGCTCAGGCAGGGGGTGGAAAAGATCGAAGAAGTGGCCGAGCGCGTTAGACACACCGAGATCAGGGACAAAAGCAGAGTATTCAATACTGCCCGGGTGGAAGCACTGGAACTCGACAATTTAGTGGAAGTGGCTGTGGCCAGCATGATTTCGGCGGAAGCGCGCACGGAAAGCCGCGGCGCCCATGCGCGCGATGATTTTCCCAGCCGGGATGACGACAAGTGGCTCAAGCATACGTTGTATTTCAGCGAAGGCCGCCGGCTGGATTACAAGCCGGTCCGGTTGAAGCCGTTGACCGTGGATTCTTTCCCGCCGAAGGCGAGAACCTACTGACGAAAACATTCAATCATGGATTTTATTACGCATCAGCTTGTTTTAAACCTAAATCCGGTAGTTGAATGGGGGAAGTGTACGGTTTTTGAGGTGCAGGGCAAGGCGCAACGACGCGGAATGCGACCGCGCAGGGCGGAGCAGTGCCTTCCGCAGGAAGGTGCGACCCCGAAGCGGGATGCGGGCGCCTCCTTGCGGGTGGAACGCGATCGCGGCATCCCTGCGCTGCCCGATCCCCGCTGCGCGGGGCTCCTCGGGCGACGCTTCGGGGCGCCGTTCCATTCCAAGGAGTTGCAACGCAGCCATGTGCCGCAAAAACTGTGCAATTCACCCCGTAGCGGCCTCACCCGGAGGGTGAGCGCCAAATAATACGAAATGTTGTTATTAATCATAATACTGATCTATAAAAGGAGCGATCAACTACCGGATTTAGGTTAAACGCACCACAAATGGCAATGACGAATATCAAGCGCGTCCCATGGCAAATGAAAACCCAGCATAAATGGGACATTTAAGAATGGCCAGATAAGACAAAAATGGTCATGGCTGTCGCCAGTCATGTTTCGGAATTTGTACCGCTTTCGGCGCCGGCAATAAAACAAGAGGGAATACAGAATGAAAACTATTGAACCTTGTGTCTTGGTGATCTTCGGAGCGAGCGGGAACCTGTCGCGGCTCAAATTGATTCCTGCGCTGTTTCGGCTGGACGTGGCCGGGCGCTTGCCGGACAAAATGGCAATACTCGGTTGCAGCCTTGAACCGTGGAGCAATGATCAGTGGATCGCAGAGGTAGCGAAGATGCTTCAGTCGAAATTTGCTGACGGCATCGATGAGCAGGCCTTCGAGCGTTTCCGTGCCCGGTTGCATTATCATCCCAACTCCCCCACCAACGGCGATGCTTATCTCAGATTAAAGAAAGTGTTGGAAGAAACACCGGGGTTCCCACCCAACACCGTGTTTTACATGGCTGTTCGACCTTCAGCGTTTCCGGCGATTATCGACAAGCTCGGCGTGATAGGGTTGCTGAATCAGCAGAGGGGCTGGTGCCGCGTGGTCATTGAAAAACCTTTCGGCTATGACTTGCTGAGTGCGCAGACCTTGCAGGGAAGCCTGTACCGGCATTTGAATGAGCCGCAAATCTACCGCATCGACCACTACCTGGGCAAGGGTACGGTGCAAAACGTAATAGTATTTCGCTTCGCCAACATATTGCTGGAGCCGATATGGAACAATCATTATATCGACCATGTGCAAATTACACATTCGGAAACCCTGGGCATTGCTGGGCGCGCTGATTATTACGAGGGGGCCGGGGCGCTTCGCGACATGATCCAGAGCCACCTGATGCAGTTGCTTGCTCTCGTGGCGATGGAACCGCCGGTAACATTGGCCGCGGAACATCTGCGGGACGAAAAAGTGAAAGTGCTGCAGGCAATACGGCCAATCACGCAGAATTCGGTACATGCGCATGCCTTTCGCGGGCAATATACCAGCGGCACCATTGATGGCATACCTGTTCCCGCCTATGTGGATGAACCTGGTGTGGCGCCGGACAGCGCCACGGAAACTTATGCGGCGCTGAAACTGTTCATCGACAATTGGCGTTGGGCTGGCGTGCCTTTTTATCTGCGCACCGGCAAACGCATGGCGGAAAACAGTTCTGCAATTTGTATCCGCTTCAAGAGGCCGCCCCAGGATTTGCTGCGCCGCATGCACCAGGAGCATCATGAGTCATCGCGCCCGAACTGGATCATGCTGGGCATTCAGCCCAATGACTCGCTGAAAATGGAAATTCAGGTCAAGGTGCCAGGATTTGATCTGACGACTCGCACCATCAGCCTGGATGCCACCTACCGCAAGCAAAGCGACCAGGAGCATGACGCCTACGAGGGCTTGCTGCTGGATGTGATGCAGGGTGACCATTCATTATTTCTTCGTATTGATGAGGTGGAATGGGCTTGGCGCGCAGTCGATCCCATCATCAAGGTATGGGCGATGGAGCGCGATTTTATCAACGGTTATAACGCCGGCAGTTGGGGACCACGAGGTACCTATCGCCTGTTTGATAGTGATGATCAGTTCTGGCGCCATTCACTGGACCCTGAAGGCGCTGATTTACAAGCTTATTGATGCGTACCTGTTTGATGCCGTACCTGTTTTTGTGAGAGCAGTATCGTCTAGTGGACATCTTTGTATTTATCGTAAACCTAACAGGATAAATCATGAATAATCCCTTAAAGCTTTCCATCTTTGAACATGAAAAAGTCGGTCTCGACACGGATTCAGTCAAACACTCTCTTTCCAACGGCTTGATCTATTCGGTAGGTAAAGACACGATTACCGCCACCAATCGCGACAGATTCTTTGCTGCGGCCTACATGGTGCGCAACCGCCTGATCGACCGCTGGATGGAGACCATGCGCAGCTATTACATCAATGACACTAAGCGGGTTTATTACTTTTCCCTGGAGTTCCTGATGGGGCGCACCCTGATGAACAGCGTACATAATCTCGGTTTTGATCAGCAATTCCGTGAGGCGTGCAGTGAATTGGGGATCGACCTGGACGACGTACGTGAAATCGAGCCGGATGCCGCCTTGGGAAACGGCGGCCTGGGCGTCTCGCTGCCTGCTTCCTCGATTCCATGGCGACGCTCAGCCTTCCGGGTTACGGCTATGGCATTCGCTACGAATACGGCATGTTTGCGCAGCGTATCGAGGACGGCAGACAGGTGGAACATCCGGATAACTGGTTACGCTATGGCAACCCCTGGGAGTTCCCCCGCCCGGAGGTGTTGCACCAGGTCAAATTTCACGGCCATGTGGTTCAATATGAAGATGAGAATGACGTATCGCGCTACCACTGGATCGATACCGATGACGTAATGGCAATGGCATTTGATACCCCTATCCCCGGTTATGGCACCCATACCGTCAACAACATGCGTTTATGGTCTGCGAAGGCGACGCGCGATTTCGAATTACGCTACTTCAACGAGGGCAATTATGTCAAAGCGGTGGAGGATAAGAACGATTCCGAAAATTTGTCCAAAGTACTCTACCCGGACGACACCACCGCGATGGGACGCGAGCTTCGCCTGAAACAGCAATACTTCTTCGTATGCGCTTCGCTGCATGACATTCTCCATCGCTATAACAAATACCAGACCAATTTCGATGCCCTTCCGGATAAAGTCGCGATCCAGTTGAATGATACGCATCCCGCCATTGCCATTCCGGAGCTGATGCGCATATTGGTGGATTTGCACCGTCTCGACTGGGACAAAGCGTGGGATATCACGATCCGCACTTTCGCCTATACCAACCATACGCTGATGCCCGAAGCGCTTGAAACTTGGGCAGTCGCCCTGTTCGAGAATGTCTTGCCGCGCCATATGCAAATCATCTATGAAATCAATCGCCGCTTCCTGAAAGATGTGATGCACCGATATCCCGGCGATACCGCGATACTGCGCCGCATGTCCATCATAGACGAGGAAGGTGGCAGACGAGTCCGCATGGCGCATCTCGCCATTATTGGCAGCCATAAGGTGAACGGGGTAGCACAAATTCATACCGAACTGATGAAGCAGACCATATTTGCGGATTTCGACAGGTTTTTTCCCGGCAAGATCATCAATATTACCAACGGTATCACGCCGCGCCGCTGGCTGAACCAGGCCAATCGGCGGCTGGCCGAACTCATTACTTCGCGCATCGGCGTTGGCTGGGTCAAGAACCTGAGTCAGTTGAAACATCTGATTCCGCTTGCCGACGACGCTTCTTTTCGCAAGGAGTTCGCTGACGTGAAGCGCGCGGACAAGGAGCGGTTCGTCACCATGCTGAAGCATAAGCACAACATTGATATCAGTGCTGATTCGCTGTTCGACGTCCAGATCAAACGGATCCATGAATACAAACGGCAACTTCTCAATGTATTGCATATAGTGACGCTTTATAACCGCCTTCGCGAGGATCGAAATGCCCAGTACGTTCCGCGTACCATCATTTTCGGGGGCAAGGCGGCGCCCGGCTATGCCACTGCCAAGCTCATCATCAAGCTTATCAACGATATCGCCGATGTCGTCAATAATGATCCAAAGGTGGCGGGGCGTCTGAAAGTGGTATTCATACCCAATTACGACGTATCGACCGCGGAAGAAATGATTCCGGCAGCAGACCTCTCCGAGCAGATTTCAACAGCAGGTACAGAGGCTTCCGGTACCGGGAACATGAAACTGGCATTGAACGGCGCACTCACGATCGGCACCCTGGATGGTGCAAATATCGAAATCCGCAACGAAGTCGGGGAGGATAATATATTCATATTCGGCCTCACGGCGGCGGGGGTCGCCGAGGCGAAAGCAAAGGGTTATCAACCTTGGGATTTTTACCACGATAACGCCGAATTGCGGACGGTGCTGGATATGATCGCTTCGGGCTTTTTTTCGGTGGGTGAGCCGGGCCGTTTTAAACCCATTGTAGATTCTCTCTTGCAGGGCGGCGACAAGTACATGCTGTTGGCGGATTATGCCGCTTACATCGCTTGTCAGGAAAAGGTCGCGATCGCATACGAGAACCAGGACGAATGGATACGAAAGGCAATTCTGAATATTGCCAACATGGGTAAATTTTCCAGTGACCATACCATCATGCAATATGCCAGCAAGATATGGGATGCAAAACCGGTCGTTCCTGTCGAGTAAAGACCGATCGGCCGGCCTCAACTGTCTTTCCGGGGCTGGTCGGGTTGTTTTGCGGCTTTTTTTATCGCGGATGATGAGGAAGGGTCGATGTGTTATCTCCTGCGAATCGCAAGAGTAGCGCCCGATGCTCTCTTAAATCCGCTGAAAGGTTAACAGACTATGAAATTCTCCATTTTTCGCTTCGATCCCGACAAGGACGAAAAACCTTATATGCAGGATTATGATGTCGCGCTGGAACCGGCCGACAGGATGCTGCTGGATGCGCTCATCCGGATAAAAACCGTGGACGACAGCTTGAGTTTGCGTCGTTCCTGCCGGGAAGGGGTATGCGGATCGGACGGGATGAATATCAACGGGCGCAATGGATTGGCGTGCATTACCCCTGTCGCCGGATTGAAAGAGCCCGTGGAACTGCGGCCATTGCCAGGGCTCCCCGTGATACGCGACCTGATCGTGGATATGACGCAATTTTTCCAGCAGTATCATTCGATCAAGCCTTACCTCATCAACAATGACCCCCCCCCGGAAACCGAGCGGTTGCAATCGCCTGAAGACCGGGCAAAGCTGGATGGACTATACGAATGCATACTCTGCGCATGCTGCTCCACTGCGTGTCCTTCATTCTGGTGGAATCCTGATAAATTCGTTGGCCCTGCCGGGCTATTACAAGCATACCGCTTTCTCGCAGACAGCCGCGACCAGGCGACAGCCGAGCGCCTGGATTATCTGGAAGACCCCTACCGCCTGTTCCGCTGCCATTCCATCATGAATTGCGTGGACGTATGCCCCAAGGAATTGAATCCCACCAGCGCCATCGGGCGGATCAAAGACATGATGGTTAAGAGAACGGTATGAGGAAACTGGAGCGTGCTCGATGGCGTTGTCGTCGTGGCCTGCTGGAGCTGGATATCGTGCTGCAACGGTTTATGGATGCGTATTACGCTAAACTGGATGAAGCTGAACTCCGGCAATTTGAAATATTGCTGGATCTTCCCGATAATGACTTGTGGGATATGATCGCGCTAAAAAAAGAAGCGGAGGATATGAGACTGAAACCCGTACTGCATCTCTTGCAGACTATTTAACCTAAATCCGGCAGTTGACTGCTCATTTAATAGATCAGTGTTATGATTAATAACATACTTGACGCTCACCTTCCGGATGAAGTCGCCACGGGGAGAATTGCACAATTTTTGCGGCACATGGCTGCGTTGCAACTTCTTGGAATGGAACGGTGCCCCGAAGCGTCGCCCGAGAGACTCCGCGCAGCGGGATCGGGCAGCGCAGGGAATGCCACGATCGCGTTCCACACGCAAGGGGCGCAGCATCCCGCTTCGAGGTCGCACCTTTCTGCAGAAGGCACTGCTCCACTCTGCATGGTCGCATTCCGCGTCGCTGCATCTTGCCCTGCGCCCAAAAACCGTACACTTCACCCCGTCCAACTACCGGATTCAGGTTTAATTGCATCGTGGTTTTTTTTGCCGGAAAGAAAATAATAGGGGAACGACATGGAACAAAAACATATAGCGACTCTCAATCTGGATAACGGCAATCCGACCGAGTTTCCCATCATGGCCGGCAGCATGGGGCCGGATGTGGTGGATATTCGTACTCTGCATGCCAAGAGCGGCGTATTCACTTACGACCCCGGCTTCCTTTCCACCGCCAGTTGCAGTTCCAAAATAACTTACATTGATGGCGATGAGGGCATTCTGCTTTATCGGGGCTACCCGATCGAGCAGTTGGCCAAGCGATGTGATTTCATGGAAGTGTGCCATTTGCTGATGAATGGAGAACTGCCGACCAGAAAACAGAAATCCGCGTTCGACAAGACCATCAAAGATCATACGATGGTGCATGAGCAACTCGCGCGCTTTTTTACCGGTTTCCGCCGTGATGCCCATCCCATGGCGGTGATGGTCGGAGTAGTCGGTGCATTGTCGGCGTTTTATCATGATGCGATGGACATTTCCGATGCCAACCACCGTGAACTGTCGGCCTTCCGGCTGGTAGCAAAGCTACCTACCATCACTGCGATGACATATAAATATAATATCGGCCAGCCTTTCATATATCCGCGCAACGATCTTAGCTATGCGGAAAATTTCATGCACATGATGTTCGCCACGCCCGCCGAGGAATATAAGCCCAACCCGGTGTTGGCGCGGGCGCTGGACCGTATTTTGATCCTGCATGCCGATCACGAACAGAACGCTTCCACTTCCACCGTGCGGCTCGCGGGGTCCAGTGGCGCAAATCCATTTGCCTGCATCTCAGCCGGTATCGCCTGCTTATGGGGACCTGCGCATGGCGGAGCAAACGAAGCCTGCCTGAACATGCTGGAGGAAATTGGCGACGACTCACGCATCGGCGAGTATATCGAGCGTGCCAAAGACAAAAACGATCCTTTCAGACTGGTGGGCTTCGGCCACCGTGTATACAAGAATTTTGATCCCCGCGCCAAGCTGATGCGCGAGACCTGCCATGAAGTGCTGAGCGAACTGGGACTGCATGACGATCGCTTGTTCAAGCTGGCGCTGAAACTGGAGAAAATTGCGCTTGAAGACGAATATTTCATCTCCAAGAAACTCTATCCCAATGTTGATTTCTACTCCGGCATTGTGCAACGTGCTTTGGGAATTCCGGTCTCCATGTTCACAGCCATTTTTACCATGGCGCGCACGGTAGGCTGGATTGCCCAATGGAACGAAATGATTTCCGATCCAGACTATAAAATAGGGCGACCACGTCAGCTCTATACCGGGGCCACCACGCGAGATGTAGTCTCGATTGCGTTACGCAAGTAGTCTCGTTCTGCCAGCCAGGAGATCTCTAGCCATGATGAAGCAACTGTTTGAGGATTCCTTGCTGTTCGGTACCAACGCGTCCTTCATTGAAGGGCTTTATGAAAAGTACCTGCACAATCCGGAATCGATTCCGCCGGAATGGCATGAATACTTCGACAAACTGCGGCAGGCAGAAGGAACGGCCGGACCGGCCGGGCAGGCTTCTCAAAATGTGCCGTACTCATCGGAAATCGAATCGTTCAGCCGAGCGGCGGCAGCGCCTTGGCGACTCAGCGGGCATAGCCCCGACGAGGAACTTCTACAGGACGATTCCGACCTGGAAACAGAACGCAAGCAGATATCGGTATTGCAAATCATCAACGCATACCGCTTTCTGGGCGTGCGCCATGCCGATCTCGACCCCCTCAAGCATCAGGAAAAACCGCATATTCCCGAACTTGAGCCCGCCTATTATGGGCTGACAGAGGCGGACATGAATACGGTTTTTGGCACCGGTTCATTGATCGGGCCGCCGCGCGCGTCGTTGGCGGAAATTCTGCGCATATTGCGGGAAACTTACTGTGGCAGTATCGGTGTCGAGTATATGTACATCACCGATACCGAGCAAAAACGGTGGTTACAGAATCGCATCGAAGGTTCGCGCGCACAACCCCGGTTCTCCCCTGAATACAAACGCCATATCCTGGAACGCCTCAATGCGGCGGAAGGATTGGAAAAGTATCTGCACACACGCTATGTCGGACAGAAGCGCTTTTCCGGCGAAGGCGGCGAAAGCCTGATTCCGCTATTGGATAATCTGCTGCAACGCGCCGGCCAAATGGGCGTACAGCAGATTATCATCGGCATGGCCCACCGCGCCCGGCTTAATGTCCTGGTCAACACGCTAGGGAAATTGCCGACCGATCTGTTCCAGGAATTCGAAGGCAAATATGCGCAGGACCTGACTGAAGGCGACGTTAAATATCATCAGGGTTTTTCCTCCGCGGTATCCACTCCCGGCGGCACGATGCGCCTGACGTTGGCATTCAACCCCTCGCATCTGGAAATTGTAGACCCGGTAGTGCAAGGCTCGGTGCGCGCCCGCCAGCAGCGCCTGCGAGACAGGCATGGCGATCTGGCGCTGCCCGTGCTTCTGCATGGCGACGCCGCGTACTCGGCCCAGGGCGTAGTGATGGAAACGCTGAATCTGTCGCAAACGCGCGGCTATGGCACCGGTGGCACGATACACGTCATCATCAATAACCAGATCGGCTTCACAACTTCTGATCCGCGTGATACGCGCTCCACGCTTTATTGCACCGATGTGTCGAAGATGATCGAAGCGCCGATTCTCCATGTCAACGGGGACGACCCTGAGGCAGTCGTCATGGTGGCTGAGATCGCGCTCGATTTCCGGATGAAGTTTCATAAGGATGTGGTCGTGGACATGGTTTGTTTCCGCACCCTCGGCCACAACGAGCAGGACGAGCCCATGGTGACTCAGCCGCTGATGTACAAGATCATCGGCCGCCATCCCGGCACACGCAAGCTCTATGCCGATAAACTGGAAGCCGAAGGTATCATCGGCGCCGACCAGGCGGAGTTGATGGTAAAAGCCTATCGGGATGACATGGATGGAGGCCGCAATCCCAACAAAACCATCCTTTATGGCTACAAATCTTCGAATGCGGTGGACTGGACACCCTTCCTGAAGAACAATAAGTGGGACATGAAGGTGCAGACCGGACTGCCGATAGCGGAATTAAGAAAGCTGGCCGCGCGATTAACGGATATTCCCTCCAAGTTCAAATTACATGCGCGGGTGGAAAAGGTCATCGCCGACCGCCGCCTGATGGGCGAAGGAAAATTACCGCTGGATTGGGGAATGGCTGAAACCCTTGCTTATGCGGCGCTTCTGAAAGACGGGTATGCTGTACGTATTTCAGGACAAGACTCGGGGCGTGGAACTTTTTTTCATCGCCATGCTGTGCTGCATGACCAGAACCGGGCACGATGGAACGAGGGAACGTATGTTCCCCTGCGCCATATTGCCCCTGAGCAGCCTGGTTTCGTCATCATCGATTCAGTACTCTCGGAAGAAGCCGTGCTGGGCTTCGAGTACGGCTATGCAACTGCGGAACCGAATGAATTGGTCGTGTGGGAGGCCCAGTTTGGCGATTTTGCAAATGGTGCGCAGGTTGTAATAGACCAATTCATTGCCTCGGGCGAGGCCAAGTGGGGCCGGTTGTGCGGGCTGGTGATGATGTTGCCGCACGGTTATGAAGGGCAAGGGCCCGAACACTCCTCCGCTCGCCTCGAGCGTTTTCTGCAACTCTGTGCTGAATACAATATCCAGGTGTGCGTTCCATCCACCTCCGCACAGATGTTTCACATGCTCCGGCGGCAGATGATCCGGCCATTGCGCAAGCCGCTCATCATCATGAGCCCCAAAAGCCTGTTGCGGCATAAGGAGTCCTTCTCAAGTCTCGAAGATCTGGCCAACGGCGATTTCCAGAACGTGATTCCGGAAATGGAGAAGCTCGATCCGCAAAATGTACGGCGCGTCATCGCCTGCTGCGGCAAGATATATTACGAACTGCTGGCTTATCGCCGGGAACAGGGAATCAAGGATATCGCAATTGTTCGGATCGAGCAGCTATATCCTTTTCCGCATGGTGATTTCCAGATTGAGGTTGACCGCTACCCTCACGCTAAAGATATACTCTGGTGTCAGGAGGAACCCGGCAACCAGGGTGCCTGGCACCGTATTCAGCACTACCTGCTGCGGCACAAGCGTCCCGATCAGGTTTTAGGCTATGCATTGCGGCCGTCGTCAGCGTCTCCGGCGGTGGGGTATCTGGCAAAACACAAATTCCAGCAGAATGAATTAATAGTGGCAGCGTTTCGCGAAAAAATTTAAGCCAAAGGAAGAACCATGCTCGTCGATGTCAAAGTTCCGGCTTTATCCGAATCGGTGGCGGAAGCCACATTGCTTTCCTGGCATAAAAAAGAAGGCGAACATGTTGATAGAGACGAGAGTCTGATCGATATCGAAACAGATAAAATCGTGATGGAATTGCCGGCGCCCGCCGCCGGCATATTGACCAAAATCGTCAAGGGCGACGGAGCGGTAGTAGCCGGCGGCGAAATCATTGCCACCATAGACACTGAGGCCGCTCCGGCCGAAGCCAAGGCAGTTCCAGGTGACACTGCGGCGGCGGCTCCCTCAAGTGCGAAACCTGCTCCTGAGGCCACCTCGGCCGTTGCGGCCTCAGCGTCTATGGCGGCGATGATGCCCGCCGCCCGAAATATGGCGGCGCAAGCAGCCCTTGATGTCGGTGAAATCAGTTCGATTAAAGGTAGCGGACGCGATGGCCGGATTACCAAAGAGGATGTGGCGGCCCATGTGGAAAAGAAACCTTCGCCCCCCGGCGCGCCTTCTCCCTCGCCGTCACCGGCAGCTCCTGAGCCTTCGGCAGCTCCTGCACCTTCAACTATGGCACCATCCGCAACAGCCGCGCCTGCACCTACGGGTAACAGACCTGAACAGCGGGTAGCGATGTCCCGGCTGCGGGCGCGTATCGCCGAGCGACTCGTGCAGTCGCAGTCCACCGCGGCGATACTCACCACGTTCAACGAAGTGAACATGCAAGCGATAATGGAGTTGCGCGCTCGCTATAAGGTGAGTTTTGAAAAAGAGCACGGCATCAAGCTCGGCCTCATGTCGTTTTTTGTCAAGGCGGCGGTGGCAGCGTTGAAAAAATTTCCTGTCGTCAATGCATCCGTGGATGGAAATGACATCGTCTATCACGGGTATTACGACATAGGCATCGCGGTGAGCAGTCCGCGCGGACTCGTGGTTCCCATCATTCGAAATGCGGACGCTTTATCACAGGCGGAGATTGAAAGGCAGATCGCAGACTTCGGCAAACGCGCCCTCGACAGCAAATTAACGATGGAAGAGCTGACGGGCGGCACCTTCTCGATCACCAATGGCGGCATATTCGGTTCGATGCTCTCTACTCCCATTATCAATCCGCCGCAAAGTGCGATTCTTGGCATTCACGCGACCAAGGAGCGCCCTGTGGCCGAGAATGGGCAAGTGGTGATTCGCCCGATGTGCTATCTCGCGTTATCCTATGATCACCGCATTGTCGATGGGCGCGAAGCGGTGCTTTCCCTGGTGGCAATGAAAGAGGCCCTGGAATATCCCATGAGCCCATTGCTGGAAGGCTGAGGGCATCGAACATAAGCCGCATTCCTGCAAAATAATTTTTTTCCTATTTTTACTAATTCCAATATGCCTCGATCTTTTGATGTAGCAGTAATCGGTGCCGGCCCCGGCGGTTATGTCGCCGCCATTCGTTGCGCCCAATTGGGACTCAGCACTGTTTGCATAGATGAGTGGAAAAATCCGAAAGGTAATCCCAGCCTGGGTGGAACCTGCCTGAATGTCGGCTGCATTCCATCCAAGGCGCTGCTGGAGTCGTCGGAGAATTATGAACGTGCGGCGCATAAATTTGCGGCTCACGGGATCAAGGTGGAAGGCCTGTCGGTGGATATCCCGGTAATGATGTCTCGTAAGGATAAAATTGTCGCTGCCTTCACCGGCGGGGTCGCCATGCTGCTTAAAAAAAATAAAGTCGCCTCCCTGCACGGACGCGGAACACTGCTCAGAAGCATCGAGGAACATGGCGACAACAACAGGGGCTGGCAGATCCAGGTAAAGAACGGGGAAACAGAGGACACCGTCGAGGCAAAACACGTCATCATCGCCACCGGTTCCACTCCGCGGTCTTTACCGTTTGCACGGATAGACAACGAACGCATATTGGACAATGCCGGCGCGCTGGCGCTGACAGAAGCGCCCAGGCGGCTGGGCGTGATTGGCGCCGGCGTCATCGGCCTGGAAATGGGCAGCCTGTGGCGGAGACTCGGTTCCGAAGTCACCATTCTTGAAGCGCTGCCTACGCTACTACCGTCGACTGACGAGCAAGTCGCAAAAGAAGCGCTAAAAATCTTTACCAGAGGATCAGGCCTTGTCATCAATACGGACATCAGGATAAACGGAATCCAGACCAGCGAAGCGAACATCACCGTGGAGTACGTTAACGCCCAGGACAAGGAGGGCAACGTGCAAAAACTGGAAGTGGATAAGCTGATCATCGCAGTCGGCCGGGTTCCCAACACGGCTGGACTGGGTGCGGACAATGTCGGCCTGAAGCTGGATAATCGCGGGTTTATCGAGGTGGATAGCGATTGCCGCACCAATCTGCCCAATATCTATGCCGTGGGAGATGTGGTGCGCGGGCCCATGCTGGCGCATAAGGCTTCCGAAGAAGGGGTCGCCGTCGCTGAAAACATCGCGGGACAGGCTGGACACGTGAACCTTGATACCATCCCCTGGGTTATCTACACCTCGCCCGAAATCGCTTGGGTGGGCAAAAACGAACAGGAACTGAAAGCAGCGGGGATTCAATATAAAGCCGGGCAATTCCCCTTCATGGCCAACGGCCGCGCACGCGCATTGGGTGAGACCGGCGGCTTCGTCAAAGTGCTGGCGGACGCAAACACCGACCGTATCCTCGGCGTCCACATGATTGGTCCCTACGTTTCCGAAATGATCGCCGAAGCAGTAACGGCGATGGAATTCGCAGCCAGCAGCGAAGATATCGCTCGCATCGTTCACGCCCATCCATCGCTATCGGAAGTGCTGCATGAGGCGGCGCTAGCGGTGGATAAACGTGCCATTCACATATGACGGGTGACTGGATCTGCACTCGCACCGTGAAGGTCCACCTTTTCCTCTCCCCTTTTTCTCCAGTTTCCAGATTCTGATTGAAAGAGCCCGTGACGGCGTATGCAACTTTTTCACAGGGAAAGGTTGTCATATGGCGAGTTTCAGCAAATATCGTCGTTATCGTCGTTGTATATCTTCGGCAAACCCGTTGTGGCCCTTTAGAGTAAAATGCGGCTTTTATCCTGAATCCGACAGTTGGACGGAGTGGAGTGAGCTCATCAAGAAGGTGAAGCTCACAGAATACGAAAACTCCTTTTTGATTAAAACTGGAAAATAAGCGGTCAACTGCCGGATTCAGGTTTACGAGTTCTTCCATGACGAGCATCACTATTGCCCTTTCCAAGGGGCGCATTTTTGACGATACCGCACCGTTATTGAAAGCGGCAGGGATCGTCGCGCTCGACGATCCTGAAACATCGCGCAAGCTGATCCTCGCTACCAACCGTGATGACGTGCGGCTCATCATTGTGCGCGCTTCGGATGTGCCGACTTATGTACAGTACGGTGCTGCCGATATGGGCATCGCAGGAAAGGACGTATTACTGGAGCATGGCGGCGCAGGGCTTTATCAGCCGCTGGACTTGAATATTGCCTGCTGCCGCATGATGGTGGCGGTGCGCGATGATTTCGATTACGAAGACGTCGTAAACCGGCGAGCGCGAGTGCGCGTCGCAACGAAATATCTGCAAACTGCACGTGAACACTTTGCCGAAAAAGGCATGCATGTGGATCTCATCAAGCTCTACGGCTCGATGGAACTCGCGCCGCTGGTAGGGTTGGCGGATGCGATCGTGGATCTGGTTTCCAGCGGCGGCACGCTAAAGGCGAACCATCTCAAGGCAGTGGAAGAGATCGTGCCGATTTCGGCGCGGCTGATCATCAATCAGGCAGCACTGAAATTGAAGCGGGAAGCGATACAGCCGATGCTGGAAGCTTTCTCGGCAGCAATCATCAAATAAGGCAATGAATCAGCAAAAACGTCACAACCAATAAATCAAGTTCCTTCTCATGATTCAAATCAAACGGCTTTCCTCCACCGATGTCAGCTTCAATGAAGCGCTAATGGAGCTGCTGGCTTTTGAAAGCGCCCAGGATGCGAAGCTGGATGCGACCGTGGCGGATATTCTTGCCGATATCAAGAACCGGGGCGATGAAGCCCTGTTGGAATATACGCGCCGTTTCGACCGTTGGGATCCAGTCTCGGCAGCGGCACTCGAATTGCCCCGTCAGCGCTTGCAACAAGCCCTGCAAGATCTACCCGCGGATCAGCGTGATGCCCTGGAACAAGCCGCATTGCGCGTGCGCGCCTACCACGAAAAGCAGTTGGCACAATCCTGGAGCTATATCGAGTCTGACGGCACGCTGCTTGGCCAGAAAATAACCCCGCTGGATCGTGTTGGCCTGTACGTTCCCGGCGGCAAAGCATCTTATCCTTCCTCGGTACTGATGAACGCAATTCCCGCCAAGGTGGCAGGAGTGGGCGAACTCGTCATGGTCGTGCCCACCCCCGCCGGCGAGACAAATGATCTGGTGCTGGCTGCCGCAGCCATTTGCGAGGTTGATCGAGTATTTACCATTGGCGGCGCTCAAGCCGTCGGCGCACTGGCCTATGGCACCTCGACAGTGCCGCAAGTGGACAAGATCGTCGGCCCCGGCAACGCGTATGTGGCCGCAGCCAAACGCCGTGTATTCGGCATGGTAGGCATAGACATGATAGCCGGGCCTTCGGAAATCCTGGTGATTTGCGACGGCAAAACAAATCCGGACTGGATCGCTATGGATTTATTTTCACAGGCGGAGCACGATGAACTGGCGCAAGCGATCCTACTTTCCCCGGATGCCGATTTTATCGACGCGGTAGCGGCAAGTATTGCCCGCCAACTGGAAGCGATGCCGCGCAAGGCGGTAATACGGGCTTCGCTGGAAGACCGCGGCGCGTTGATCCAGGTACGCGATCTGGACGAAGCCTGCGCCATAGCCAACCATATTGCACCGGAACATCTTGAGCTGTCGGTCGAACAGCCGGAAAAATGGCTGAAAAAGATCAGGCATGCCGGCGCCATTTTCCTGGGCCGTTACACTTCCGAAGCACTCGGCGATTATTGTGCCGGCCCCAATCATGTGTTGCCCACCTCTCGTACCGCGCGCTTTTCTTCACCGTTGGGTGTGTACGATTTTCAGAAACGCAGCAGTATTATCAAGGTGTCGGAACAGGGTGCGGCAAAACTGGGGCCGATCGCCTCCATCCTGGCTCATGGAGAGGGTTTGCAAGCCCATGCGATGTCGGCGGAATATCGGATCGTGAATGGCGCCGATATAAAGTAACTCGACAGATTCTTCCATGAGCCAACCCAAACTATATGCCGCAGAATGCCGACCGTAAATCGAGGCTAAATCATATAAAAATGCCTGGATCGCCCAATCAAATCATTCGGCCCGAAATCCTCGCGCTCTCCGCGTATCACGTACCGCCTGCAAGCGGCATGGTGAAGCTGGACGCAATGGAGAATCCTTATTCCCTGCCACCTGAACTGCGCGATGAGATCGCGCAACTGGTTGCGGACGCGCCGATTAATCGCTATCCCGATGCGAGTGCTGCTTCGCTCAAGGCCTCGTTACGCCAAGCGCTGGCAATCCCCGATGGAATGGATATCATGCTCGGCAACGGTTCGGACGAGATTATCCAGATCATCGCTCTGGCCTTCGCCAGACCTGGTGCGGTATTGATGAGTGTCGAACCTGCCTTTGTCATGTTTCGCATGACTGCCGTGTTCGCTGGGATGAAATATGCAGGGGTGCCGTTAAATGCTGATTTTTCGCTTGATATGGACGCGATGTTTGCCGCCATTGCGCGGCACCAGCCAGCGGTAATTTTTATCGCATACCCTAATAACCCCACTGGCAACCTGTTTGACAGCGAAGCAATCTCACGTATTATTGAAGCTGCTCCTGGCGTGGTGGTCGTGGATGAGGCTTATCATGTCTTCGCCGATGCCAGCTTTATGGGCAAGCTGGCGCAATACCCCAATCTGTTATTGATGCGCACGCTTTCCAAGCTGGGACTGGCGGGTTTAAGGCTGGGGCTCCTGGCCGGAAGACCTGAATGGTTGATACAGCTTGAAAAACTGCGTTTGCCGTATAATATAGGTGTTGTCACCCAACTGATCGCGGAAAAGGTATTACAGCATCACGATGTCCTGATGCAACAGGCCGCAGCGATCAAAGCTGAACGCGCGATAATGGGTGAACGACTGGAAGCACTGAACGGTATCGAGGTTTTCCCGACGGATGCGAATTTCATTTTGTTCCGCGTGGCTCGAGAGGGTGACGGGAATGAAGCCAATCGGGTATTTCTGGGACTTAAAGAGCGCGGTATATTGATCAAGAATCTTGATGGGTACCACCCGTTACTGAAGAATTGCCTTCGCGTGACAGTGGGCAAACCCGACGAAAACACAAAATTTTTGATGGCGCTTCAGGCTTCACTTAACAAATCCAACAATTAAATTAACCTATCCATGCGTCAGGCCCAAATCAACCGAAACACCCTGGAAACCCAAATTAACGTCAAAGTTAATCTGGATGGTACCGGGAACGTAGCACTGGATACAGGAGTGCCATTTCTCGATCATATGCTGGACCAGGTGGCGCGCCACGGCATGATAGACATGGAGATCGCTGCTACAGGCGATCTGCACATCGATGCCCATCATACGGTAGAGGATATCGGCATCACCTTTGGACAGGCATTCAAGCAAGCTATCGGGGACAAGAAGGGCCTGCGCCGTTACGGCCATGCTTATGTGCCGCTGGATGAGGCGTTGACGCGGGTGGTGGTGGATCTCTCGGGACGCCCCGGCATGGCGTTTAACGTCGAATTTGTACGCGCCCGCATCGGCGAATTCGACGTGGATTTGATAAAAGAGTTCTTTCAAGGGTTTATCAATCATGCCATGGTGACCGTGCATATTGACAATCTGTCCGGCTGCAACGCGCATCATCAGGCAGAAACCGTATTCAAGGCATTTGGGCGTGCATTACGCATGGCAATCGAAACCGACCCCCGCGCCATGGGCACGATTCCGTCCACCAAAGGCTCCTTGTAGACATCCTCAACCCTCATCATTTACACAGCATGATTGATATTGCAATCGTTGACTACGGCATGGGTAATTTGCGCTCGGTGTCCAAAGCGCTGGAACACGTCGCGCCGACCGCCTCCATTGTCATTACCGACGATCCGGAGGTCGTACGGAAGGCTGGGCGTGTAGTGGTTCCAGGCCAAGGCGCAATGCCCGACTGCCTGCGGGAACTGGATAAACGCGGATTGCGCGGTGCGGTGCGTTATGCAGCGATGAGCAAGCCTTTTCTCGGTATCTGCATCGGCCTGCAAATGCTGTGCGACAGCAGCGAGGAAGGCAACGTGGAAGGCCTCGGCATTGTGGCCGGCACCGTGCGGCGTTTTCCCTCCGCGGCGGTGGCTGATATCAGCGGACAGCGATTCAAAGTGCCGCACATGGGCTGGAACCAGGTTCATCAAACCATTGAACATCCCTTGTGGAAAGATATCCCCAGCGATGCACGCTTTTATTTCGTGCACAGTTATTATGTGGAAACCGCCAATCCGGAATCGACGGCGGCTACCACCAACTATCCCTTTTCATTTACTAGCGCAGTGGCCAGGGATAATATTTTTGCCGTCCAGTTTCACCCGGAAAAAAGCCATGACGCAGGGTTGGCGCTGCTGAATAATTTTGTGCGATGGGAGCCGTTTCAGTTTCAGGAAGGGATAATCAAGTCCAGACGTGACCTCTTCCCGCTCCAAACTTCAAAACTCACTTCTACACTTTAAACCTGACTCAAAAATGCTGATTATTCCTGCGATAGACCTGAAAGACGGCCAATGCGTACGCCTGAAACAGGGCGTGATGGAAAACGCCACGGTATTTTCCGAAGATCCCGGCGCCATAGCCAGACATTGGCTGAGCCAGGGCGCCCGCCGATTGCATCTGGTGGATCTGAACGGCGCGTTTGCCGGCAGGCCAAAAAATGAGCCGGCCATACGTGATATTGTTGAGGCTATTGGTGACGAAATTCCGACCCAACTCGGGGGTGGCATACGTGACCTGGAAACTATCGAGCGTTATCTCGACGATGGCATTACTTACATTATCATCGGTACGGCAGCGGTGAAGACGCCGGGATTCCTGCATGATGCCTGCAACGCTTTCCCCGGCCATATCATGGTAGGACTGGACGCGAAGGACGGAAAGGTAGCTGTCAACGGCTGGTCTAAAGTGACTGGTCACGACGTCGTGGATCTCGCCAAAAAATTCCAGGATTACGGGGTCGAAGCGATCATCTATACCGATATCGGGCGCGACGGCATGTTGAGCGGCGTCAATGTGCAGGCCACGGTGGAACTGGCCAGGGCGCTTACTATTCCCGTCATTGCCAGCGGGGGCATCGGCAATCTTGACGATGTGAAAGCGCTCTGCGACCTCGAGTTGGAAGGTATCATGGGTGCAATTACGGGACGCGCCCTGTATGAAGGCGCTCTGGATTTCAAACTGGCACAAGCATTGGCGGATGAGCTGAGTATGAAAATATCCAACGACAAATCTCTCTCCTGATAAAGCTCCGTCTTCATTTCGAAAAAATAGAACTGCGGTAAATTCAGCTTCCAGGTAGATGATCTGCTACTAAGGGTACGAAGTGGCTGAGCATCTGCTCCAAAGCGGATGTCGGCAAATTTGCGATTTATAAAGGTATCGTATGGGTCTTGCCAAGCGTATCATTCCCTGCCTTGACGTAACAAATGGCCGTGTTGTCAAAGGCATCAATTTTGTCGGGCTTCGGGACGCGGGCGATCCTGTCGAAATATCACGCCGTTACGGTGATCAGGGAGCAGATGAACTGACCTTCCTCGACATCACTGCCAGTTCTGATAATCGTGACTTGATTCTTCGTATCATCGAGGAAGTTGCAGCCCAGGTATTCATTCCGTTAACCGTCGGTGGCGGGGTGCGCAAGGTTGAGGATGTGCGAAGGTTGCTGAATGCGGGTGCCGATAAAGTAAGCATCAATACTTCGGCGGTACAGAATCCTCAACTGGTGGCGGATGCCGCGAACCGTTACGGGTCTCAATGCATCGTGGTGGCGATAGACGCCAAGCGAGTCGGCGATGGCTGGGAAGTATTCACTCACGGGGGGCGTCAGGCTACCGGCATGGATGCGGTCGAGTGGGCCAAAAAACTGCAATCGCTGGGGGCAGGTGAAATATTGCTCACCAGCATGGACAAGGATGGTACCCGCAACGGGTTTGATCTGGCACTGACTCGCGCCGTATCCGACGCGGTGGATGTGCCGGTGATCGCGAGTGGTGGCGTCGGTAATTTGCATCACCTGGTGGAAGGAATCGTAGAAGGTCATGCCGACGCGGTGCTGGCGGCCAGTATTTTCCATTATGGCGATTACGCTATACTTCAGGCCAAAGAGTATATGGCGGAACACGGCATTGAAGTACGGCTTTAGTAGTAGAATAACCAGTTCACTCGCATGGATACCCCGAATGGGATGCCACGAAAGCAACGACCGCTGCAGCGAGGCAGAGATGGAATGTCCCAAAGATAAGGAATGGCGAGTACGCGAATGACTGGCATTCTGCTTTCCTTTCCGGAGCGAGGAAAATCCGATACACCAGATTCCGAAAACCCTTCATTCCACCCGATCTGTAGACGCAGGCGCTCACTGTTTATCTATTATCCCCGGTGCGCGCCGTCGAATCAGACAGCCTTTATCGCACCTTCTGAGCATCCATCAATGCCAGTCAAGCTGAAACCCGGAATCAGCTCTTCACCACCAAGCGCTCCATTGAAGACCTATATTTAAAGCGTTCCGAATAACCTGATCCTAAAGCATATCCATGTCCGACATTTGGCTCAACAAGATAAACTGGTCTGACGACGGACTCGTGCAAGTCGTTACGCAGGAGGCCGGCAGCAAGGCGGTGCTGATGGTCGCCTGGATGAATCGTGAAGCATTGAAGCTCACCGTGCAAACCGGCGAGGCACATTATTGGTCGCGCTCTCGCAGGAAACTCTGGCATAAAGGTGAAGAATCAGGGCACGTTCAGAAAGTAAAAGAAATCCGGCTGGATTGCGACGAGGACGTTCTGTTGCTGACGGTGGAACAAGTGGATGGCATCGCTTGTCATACCGGCAGACATAATTGTTTTTTCAATAAATTGGAAAACGGCCAATGGACAGTGGCAGCGCCGGTAATCAAGAGTCCGGAAGAGATATACAGAAAATGACCGATCCAGCTATGCTTTACCGGTTGGCTGAAGTTATTGAAGTCCGGAAAAATGCCGATCCTGCAGCTTCATATGTCGCAAAGTTGCTGCATGACGGGCAGGACAAGATTCTGAAGAAAATTGCGGAAGAGTCGGCGGAAGTCTTGCTGGCATCGAAAGAGCAGGACAAATCGCATGTAGTACGAGAGGTTGCGGACCTGTGGTTTCACTGCCTGGTGCTGCTGGCCCACCACAACCTGGGGCCCGACGATGTGCTGAACGAGCTACGGCGCAGAGAGGGGGTTTCGGGGGTGGATGAAAAAGCAGCGCGAAAGGCGCGATAAAAATGGACAGCTGTGTTTTCTGTAAAATCGTGCGGGGAGAAATTCCCAGTGAAAAAATCTATGAAGACGCTGATGTTTTTGCTTTTCACGATATTCACCCCGCAGCGCCGATACATTTCATGTTGATACCCAAGCTACACATCGGTTCGCTTGACGAAGTCGAAGATAAGCACCGCAGTTTGCTGGGCGAGATGATGGTACTGATACCCAGGCTGGCGAGGGAGCAAGGCTGCACGGATGGCTTTCGTACCATTATCAACACCGGGCGCGTCGGGGGACAGGAGGTTCATCACCTGCATATTCATATCATAGGCGGCAGCGAACGCTTGCCACCTATGATTCCTCACCCAAGATAAAGGAGTAAATTATGGGATCATTCAGCATTTGGCACTGGCTGATCGTTCTGCTGATTGTTGTTCTGGTATTTGGCACCAAGAAACTCCGCAATATCGGCAGCGATCTGGGCGGTGCAGTGAAAGGCTTCAAGGAAGGCGTAAAAACGGCTGATGAAGAGGCGCTATCTTCTGTGTCTCATGAAGCAGGTGCCCGGACCATCGAAGTGGATGCCAGGGAAAAGGCGCAGTCAAAATCCTGAGGCCAGCGAGCAGAAGTGAAAAATTCAGCTAATGGGATGTAACGAATCGCGAATCGCGGAAATACCATCCGATAGCCGTTCGCTACGCTTCACCGGTAATTCCCATAAAAAATGTTCGATATCAGCTTCGCGGAAATTCTCGTTATAGCAGTCGTGGGGCTGGTCGTCATCGGTCCCGAGCGGCTTCCCAAGGTGGCACGTACGCTAGGGCATCTGTTCGGCCGGGCGCAGCGTTACGCCAACGATGTCAAGAATGACATCCAGCGCGAAATGGAACTGGAAGAACTCAAAAAATGGAAAGCTTCCGTGGAGGGAACCGCTCGTTCCATCGAAGACTCGGTACAAAAAGAAATGACGCAGTTCCAGGACATGATGGAAACGGAAACAGGATCAAAATCTTCCACGACTACTTCTGTGTCTTCTCCCGAAGCCACGGAGGAAGCTTCAGCATCGTTCCCTTCCCCCACTCCAGTCAGCCCGGCCACGTCGTCGATCAAATCGGAATCAAGCCACGAAGCAGCTGGAACAGAAGTACATCGCGAGTAGTTTAGCGCCGGATAACATATACTCGCTGACGCGAACCGGTATCTATCCGGTTCAATTCTTTGGCTCCCGCTCACAATAATCCTAAATCCGGCAGTCGACCGCTTATTTTCCGGTTTAACGTTATAATCGAAAAGGATTTTTTGTACTCCATGAGCTTCACCTTCCTGGTGCGATCGCTACAGGGCGAATTGAACAGTTTTTGCGGCACAGCGCTGCGTTGCAACTCCTTGGAATGGAACGGCGTCGCCCGAGGAACCCCGCGAAGCGGGGATCTGGCAGCGCAGGGGATGCCGCGATCGCGCTCCACACGCAAGGGGGCGCCCGCATCCCGCTTCGGGGTCGCACCTTCCTGCGGAAGGCACTGCTCCGCCCTGCGCGGTCGCATTCCGCGTCGTTGCGCCTTGCTCTGCACCCCAAAAACCGCCCACTCCACCCCATTCAACTGCCGGATTTAGGATAATGAGTACCGACGAAACATTCATTTCCCATCTTGTGGAACTTCGTGCCAGGCTGATACGGGCATTCGGCGGACTCTTGCTGGGTTTTATCCCCTGCGCCTACTACGCACGAGAACTCTACTCATTGCTGGCACAGCCTCTGCTGGATAAGCTTCCCCAAGGGGGTCAGATGATTGCAACCGAAGTGGTGACGCCCTTTTTCGTGCCGATGAAAGTTGCCATGATGGCCGCTTTTATCATTACCCTGCCGCACACGCTCTATCAAATATGGGCGTTTGTCGCACCCGGGTTGTATTCCCACGAAAAACGCCTTGTCCTGCCGCTCGTCTTCACCAGCAGCCTCCTGTTCATATGCGGCATGGGGTTTGCTTATTTTGCCGCTCTGCCCGTGGTATTCGAATTCATTACCCAATTCGCACCAGAGGGCGTGGCGGTCATGACCGATATCGGCAGGTATCTCGATTTTGTGTTGACTATGTTCATTGCCTTCGGCATCACCTTCGAGGTACCGATATTGGTCGTGATACTCGTCCGGGCAGGCATTGTCTCGGTCGAAAAACTAAAGGCGATACGGCGCTATGTTCTTGTCGGTGCATTCGTCATCGGCGCGATATTCACCCCCCCGGATGTGGTTTCGCAATTCATGCTGGCAGTGCCGCTTTATTTGCTGTACGAATTAGGCATACTGGTGGCGGGGCTCGTTATCCAACCAGCGAGGCTATCAGCTCACCAGCCGTCAAACGACATGGATACGGAGCAGGAACTGGAGGAGGCTGAAACAAGGAAAAGAAACGGCTAAGGAATTCTGAATGGCTGGCGGATTTCACCAACCAGCCTCAGGAAGTCCTGCTGCCAGATTCCGTACCGCTATCTGCGCCGCGGTAACCCTCTCGCCGCCGTGTATTACACGGATAAGCTTTTCTACTTCGGTACGGAAAATTCAGCTGTTGACCTCGTACCTCAAACTTATTCCATCGTATCCGGGTCTTGGTACTGCTCTTGAGGCGCGGGCGTGGGGCGCTTGCCGACATTGATCTGAATGGATTTCTCCGTCTGATTGCGCATCACGGTAATGTCGGCTGCTTCTCCCGGCAACAATGCCGCGATCAGATTGAGCATCACGGATGAATCAACTACCGGGCTTCCCTTCACTGCCACAATGATATCCCCTGGTTTTACACCAGCCCGATCTGCGGGTCCCCCCTTGAGTACCCCGGCAATCAAGGCACCGTTGGTGTTGGGGCGCTTGAACGATTCAGCCAGTTCCGGGGTCAAGTCTTGCACTTCCACTCCAATCCAGCCGCGCGTTACGCCACCGGTCTGGATAATCTGCTCCATTATCTGCTTGGCTACGCTGGTTGTAATGGCAAAGCCGATGCCGAGCGATCCGCCAGTACGAGATACAATCGCCGTATTGATGCCAATCAGATTGCCGGAGGCGTCGACCAGGGCGCCCCCTGAATTGCCGGGGTTGATGGCCGCATCAGTCTGAATGAAATTTTCAAAGGTATTGATGCCCATATGTGTCCGCCCCAGGGCGCTGATGATACCCATGGTAACCGTCTGTCCCACACCGAAGGGATTTCCGATTGCAAGCACGACATCGCCGACCCTGGCATTATCGGAGTGCCCGAAGGTCATGGTCGGAAGCGCTTCCATATCCACTCTTACAACCGCAAGATCGGTCTCCGGATCTGACCCGATGACGCGGGCCTTGGCCTTTCTGCCGTCGGCCAGCGCAACCTCGATTTCATCCGCCGCCTCTATCACATGATGATTGGTAAGAATATAGCCTTCGGAACTGACAATTACCCCGGACCCGAGACTCGATGCACGCCGGCTCTGCGGCGATTCGAAGCGATCACCAAAGAAACGCCGGAACATGGGATCTTCCATCAGCGGATGGGAGGCTATCTTCACTTCCTTGCTGGTAAAAACGTTGACGACCGATGGCATGGCCTTTTGCGCCGCATCGCTGAAGCTGGCGGGCAAGGAGGCATTCTGGCGCGCCGTGTCGGAAACAACCGCTTCTTTTATGGTTACCACGGCACCACCGCCGCCGCGCGATTGCCAGGGCAACAGTTCGGGTCTTAAAGTGGAAACGACAAACAATGCGGCAAGGACTATCGTTACCGTTTGTGCGAAAATCAGCCAGAGCTTGTGCATTTGGGATTTAGGTTTCGAGATTTAGTATGATTTTTATAAAGACCAGACGAATATGATGCGATTGGATAAGCTCGAAATCTATTTGAACCAACTCCTGAACATTGCCCATTTCCGTGATTATTGCCCAAATGGGCTGCAAGTGGAAGGCCGAAGTGAGGTGCATCATCTGGTTAGCGGTGTAACGGCCTCATTGGATTTCATTCAAGCCGCTATTGAAGCCGGCGCGGATGCTCTGCTCGTACATCATGGTTATTTCTGGCGTGGTGAGGACCCATGCCTTGTTGGCAGGAAACACCGCCGTATTGCGCGGTTGATTGCGCACGACGTCGGGCTTCTCTCTTATCATCTGCCGCTGGACGCCCACCCGGAACTGGGCAACAACGCTCAACTGGCCCACAGGCTAGGTCTCGTCGAAACGGGCCGTTTTGGCGATCAGAATATTGCCATGCACGGAACGCTTTCGCCGGATATGCAGAACGTGAAAGGACTGCGCATGAATATCGAACGTGCCCTGGGGCGCGAACCTTTGGTAATCGGCGAGGATTCGAAGACAGTGACACGCATAGCCTGGTGTACCGGCGGTGCTCAGGATTATTTCGACGAAGCTATCCGTCTGGGCGTGGATGCGTATATCACCGGGGAAATTTCTGAGCGAACCGTTCATGACGCCCGCGAGTCCGGCGTTGCTTTTATTGCGGCCGGGCATCATGCGACCGAGCGGTACGGCGTACAGGCATTGGGTGAACATATCGCACAGAAATTTGGCATCACGCATCAGTTCATTGATATCGACAGTCCGGTATGAAAAAGCCAAAAATGTTTAACCCAGATAATCCATTAGGACGCGGGATGATGGCGAGGCAGGTTGCGAGACAGTTTTGCCGGTTGAGAGAAGTCCATAGCCTGGTCTATGGACGCCGAGCAAGCGGAGAGAATGGCCGCAAACTGACCGCCAGCACTCGCGTAGGCTCGCAGAGCCACCTAATGCATTATCTGGGTTTATCTTGTTTTTCTGATCTTCCATCGCCCGATACTTCCTTATCAAAGCCTGCATGCCCCCACTGCTGCAGATACATGAAGGCCGTCATCCTGCCGGCAGCTTTATCTAGCTGCTGAAGCGGTATCAGTGGTACCAGAAAGAGTCATGGTGCTGGTGCTACACGTTTATATAAACCAGCTATAAAGTATGGTCATAATAAATTCAAAAAATTACGCGGGGTTATACCCTTGCCTATAAGGAGAGTCCATTGATCGGCTCCATGGCATTTCCCGCGGTGATGTCGCCTGATTGCCTGGCGATCCGGGTTTCGAGTCTGGATATCGGACACAACAAATCAACACGGAGTAAGGAGAGAAAAATGGTTGTCAAACCTTGGCTGAAGCTGGTCACGCTCGCATGCGGCGCCTTATTGGCGGCGTCTGCGTACGCGGACTTTCCCAGCGTCCCCAAAGAAACGTACAAAGCGCTGAACCTGCAGCAATCGGCCTCACCGAAAGAATTGCACCAGGCGCTGGTCAAGCGCTACAAAGACCCGGCACAAGGTGCGGGCCGTGGCACCCTGGCCAAATACTGGGAGCCCATTCCCATGAGCATGTACTTTGACCCTGCCTCCTTCTACAAGCCGCCCACCTCCATGAAAGAAGTGGCTGCGCGCGACGAATGCGTCAAATGCCACACCGACGAATCGCCGGTCTGGGTCAACGCCTGGAAAAAGAGCACCCACGCCAACCTGGACAAGATCCGCAACTTAAAGCCTGACGACCCCATTTACTACAAGAAAGCCAAACTGGAAGACGTCGAGAAGAACCTTCGCTCCATGAACCGGCTCGGCGCCACCGAAAAGCTCAAGGAAGTTGGTTGCATCGACTGCCACGTCGACATCAACGCCAAAGGCAAAGCCGACCACATGAAAGACCTGCGCATGCCCACCGCAGACGTCTGCGGCACCTGCCACCTGCAGGAATTTGCCGAACGCGAATCCGAGCGCGACACCTTGATCTGGCCCAACAAGCAATGGCCGCAGGGACGCCCCTCGCACGCCCTTGACTGGAAAGCCAACGTCGAAGTCGCCGTATTTGCCGCCATGCCCCAGCGCGAGATTGCCGAAGGCTGCAGCATGTGCCACACCAACCAGAACAAATGCGACATGTGCCACACCCGGCACGAATTCTCCGCGGCCGAATCGCGTCAGCCCGAAGCGTGCGCCACCTGCCACAGCGGCGTAGACCACAACAACTGGGAAGCCTACTCCATGAGCAAGCACGGCAAGATCGTGTCCCTCATGGGCGACAAATGGAACTGGGAAGTCCCCCTGAAGGACGCCTACGCCAAAGGCGGACAGACCGCCCCCACCTGTGCCGGCTGCCACTTCGAGTATGAAGGCAAATACGCCCACAACGTCGTCAGAAAGATACGCTGGGCCAACTACCCCGCCGTTCCCGGCATAGCCGAGAACATCACCAGCGAATGGTCCGAAGAGCGGCTTGACTCCTGGGTCAAGACCTGCACCCAGTGCCACTCCGAACGCTTCGCCCGCTCCTACCTCGAATTCATGGACAAAGGCACCCTGCATGGCCTGGCCAAATTCAAGGAAGCCCACGGCGTAGCCGAGAAACTCTACAAGGATGGCCTGCTCACCGGCCAGAAGACCAACCGTCCCGCCCCCCTGGCACCCGACAAAGAAATGTTTGCCGGCTTCACCCAGCTCTACTGGTCCAAGGACAACAACCCTGCCGCCATCGAGCTCAAAGTCCTGGAAATGGGTGAGAACAACCTGCCCAAACTGCACGTAGGCTTAGCCCACGTCAACCCGGGCGGCTGGACCTACACCGAAGGCTGGGGACCCATGAACCGCGACTACGTCGAAGTCATGGACGAAAACACCAAGATTCGCGAAATGGCCGCCTTGCAGGCACGGGTCGCCAAAATGGAATCCAGCCGACGCTCCAGCCTGCTTGACATCCAGAGCACCGATGACAAGCTCTCCCTGGGCGGCCTGGGCGGCGGCATGCTCCTGGCCGGCACCCTGGCTCTGGCTGGCTGGCGCCGCCGTGAAAAAAGCGAACGCTAACATTTGAGCACCTCAACTTCAACCCGCGCCCCCGTGGCGCGGCGTAACACCAAACTCCTCCCCTCACTGGGCATCCTCCTGGTGGCGGGAGGAATTCTTTTACTCCTCTGGTTTGGCTGGCTCTGGTTCAACCCCGGCCCCGCCCCCTATCGCTACCAGCTCGTCACCGAAGGCGGCATCGACCAGTTTCCGCAACTGGGCCTGCCGGCAGACATCGACCCCGCCCTCAAGCTGGCCCAATACGAAGTCTATGCCGAAGGCGTCGACCAGCCCCTGGCACTCACCCACACCGCCAGGCTGGGCGACCACCCACCCGTGCGGCTCGACTGGGAAAACCACACCAGCGAACTGCTCGTCACCGTCGACAACAAACTCAGCGAACTTGCCGCCCTGTCTGTTGCCATCGCCAAGCATGCGCCCAAGGACGCGCTCATCCTCGCCTGGTGGGACACCTCGCGCCAGGTCAACCTCCTGGCCGGACGCGACACCCTGTTCACCACCCGCATCGGCGAACCCCTGATCGTCCCCACCCCGTGGCTTGAGCGCACCGACGCCATCAAACGCTACGAGAGCGAATTCTGGGGCGCGCCCGCCGGCGAACAGGAACGCGCCACCTTCCAGCGCTTCGCCGACGCCCTCCTGGCCCCGCCCGAGACCGGCGCCGCCCTGCTGCGCGAACTGGCAGGCAACCGCGAAGCCTACATTGCCATCCACGTCAACGACCTCTACAAACTGGGGCTCATGCGCCCCCAGTTTGACATCACCTACAAGAACTTCCCCATGGAAGGCAACATGCACGGCCTGATCGGCTACCTCAAGACCTGGATGCAGAGCAACCAGTTCGACACCTACACCCTGCAATCCATTTCCGACAAAATGGTGCGCGCCTACTTCCTGCACAAAGGCCCCAACAGCGAGAGCCTCATCGCCCAGATGCTGCCCTTCACCGAATCCCAGCCCCTGGAACTGCAAGCCCTCCAGCTCATCTACCAGCAAGGCGGCTACTGGGTCTACAAGATCCCCGCCCCCGGCGACGGCGCAAGCGGCGCCGACCTCCCCGAAGGCACCTGATTCCGGCGATATAACGCAGACACAGCGCAGACACCGCGACAGATACAAGCGAGCAGACCCCAGACCCGAAGACCCACCAGACCACCGCCCCGGCCCACCCGCCTGCGGCGGGCTGGCGGTACCAGTGGTACCAGAAAGAGTCATGGTACTGGTGCTACCCGTTTACAGAAACCGGAGATACAGTATGGGCAAAATCCGGAATCCGGTAGTAGACCGCGCATTTATCGCTTAAGCGTTATAATACAAAGGATTTTACGTTTCCCGTGCGCTTCGCTTTCAGGGGCACGCTGCAAGCGTCGGATTCAGGATAAAAAAAGTTTTAATAACACCCGGATAATTTTGTCTCGCCAGAAAAAAAGGAGAAACCATGAGCCATCGCATGACATTAGTCCTCGCCGCAGCCGCCATGCTGGCGGTAGTTGCAGGCAGTGCTACCGCGCAATCGTATGAAGGCCGCAAGAAGTGCAGTTCCTGTCACAAGAGCCAGGCCGAATCGTGGGGCGACACCGCGCACGCCAAAGCCATGGACTCCCTGAAGCCCAACACCAAAGCCGAGGCCAAGAAGAAGGCCAAGCTCGACCCGACCAAGGACTACACCAAGGACAAGGACTGCGTAGGCTGTCACGTCGACGGTTGGGGCAAGGAAGGCGGCTACACCGTCGAAGACCCGAGCAAGTTCACCACCGGCGTGGGCTGCGAATCGTGCCATGGTCCCGGCTCCAAGTATCGCGGCACCCACCGCAAGGCCGGTGCTGCCTTCGAGAAATCGAAGAAGACCGCCCCGCGCCAGACCTTGGCCGATGCCGGACAGGACTTCAGCTTTGAAGAAAGCTGCAACGCCTGCCACATGAACTACGAAGGCAGCCCGTGGAAGGGCGCCAAGAAGCCCTACACCCCCTTCACCCCCGCGGTGGACAAGAAGTACACCTTCGACTTTGACAAGTACGTCAAGGACACCAAGGCCATGCACGAGCACTACAAACTGGACGGCACCTTCACTGGCGAGCCGAAGTTCAAGTACCATGACGACTTCCAGGCCAAGGCCAAAGTGGGTGTGAAAGGTTCGGAGGACTGATGGCGGGAATGAAAGCAGGCGGCACCCTGCTCACAGGTGCCGTACTGGGAATCGTGATGGTGGCGGTGGTATTCGGCGGCGAGGCCGCCGTCTCCACCACCGAATTCTGCACCAGTTGCCATTCCATGAGTTATCCCGCGGAGGAGCTCAAGACCTCCTCGCACTATGGCGCGCTGGGGGCCAACCCCGGCTGCAAGGACTGCCATATCCCGCAGGGCTTCAAGAACTTCCACCTGGCGGTGGCCACCCACGTGGTGGATGGGGCGCGCGAGCTGTACATGGAGTTTGCCGAGGATTACTCCACCCTGGAGAAGTTCAACGAGCGCCGGCTGATCATGGCGCACGATGCACGCATGAACCTGAAGAAGTGGGACAGCCGCACCTGTCGTGAATGCCACAAGAATCCGCAACCGCCCGGTGCCGATGCCAAGGCTGCGCACAAGAAGATGGAGACTGAAGGGGCGACCTGCATCGACTGCCACCAGAACCTGGTGCACAAGGAGGCCCCCGAGACCGACTTGAACGAGAGCAAGAAACAGGGCAAACTGGTCCTCAAACCTGAAAAGAAGGATGACGACGAGGAGGATGAGGAGGAGTGAGTGGGTCGTGCTGAGCTATCGAAATAGACGCCACTCTCATCATTTACGATAGGGGCTGGTATAGCAGTACCAGCCGGTTTACGCCAGCTCTGCGAATATGTCAGAATCACATGTTTATTCGGAATCGGAATCCAGCGGGCTGGCGTCCCGCCAGGAAGAAATATGGCAATTCCCATTGAACTTGACCACGGCAGCGGCCAATCGCTGCAGGGTCAGATATTCGAGCAATTACGCTACCTCATCCTTGGCGGTAGGCTAAAGCCCGGCACGCTGATTCCGGCGAGCCGGGTACTTGCCGAACAGCTAGGCATTTCCCGTAATACCGTCCTGCTCGTATACGAACGTTTAATCGCCGAAGGCTACCTTCAGGTACGAAAGGCGATTGGAACATACGTAAATCTTGAGCTACCTGAAACCTGCCTGGCGGCGACACGCAGAACTGCTGCTTCTGTTCCTGTTCACGGCGAGACGGCAAAACCTCCCGTAATTCCTTTTATCGGCCGGATGCCGGTCAAAAGCAGCGCGCAGCGCCTGGATTTTGATTTTTGCCCGGACCGGATTGGGCTCGATTTATTCCCCCATAAGATATGGCGCCGTTTCATCAACAGGATATTTACCTCCACCGGCACCCAGTTTACGGAATCCTGTGATTCGGGTGGTTTGCCACAGCTGAGAGAGGTGATTGCCGAATACCTTGGAGTAGCGCGCGGAATCAGCGTTTCCGCTGACCAGGTGATTATTACTGCCGGCTCGCAGGAGGGGCTGAATCTCGCAGCCCGGTTACTGATAAAGGAAGGCACGCGCGTTGCTATGGAGAACCCCTGTTATCGGGGTGCGGCATCTCTGTTTGAAAGTTATTACGCGAAATTGGTTCAGGTGCCAGTCGATGAGGCGGGACTGGATGTAACGCAATTGCCTGAGGATGGCGCTGCGCTTCTGTACGTTACCCCCTCTCATCAATTTCCCCTTGGCTTCACGCTATCGAATGAGCGACGTTTGAAGCTTCTGGAGTGGGCTCGACGTTGTGGCACATACATTATAGAAGATGATTACGACTCCGATTTCCGGTACCGCGGCTCACCATTGACAGCGCTCATGGGCCTGGATGATCACGGCTGTGTCATGTATCTGGGGACATTCTCCAAATCAATGGGTGCGGGGCTGCGCCTGGGCTATCTTGTGGTACCCAAAGCGCTGATCCCTGCTGCGCGGGCGGCCAAGGCATTACTCAATAATGGCCATGCGTGGCTGGACCAGGCAACGATGGCTGAATTTATTCGTAGTGGTGCCTACGGCAACCATTTGAGGCGCATGCGCAGCATCTACTCCAAGCGCCACGATTGCCTCATAGAGGCACTACGCAGACATTTCGGCGCAGTCCAACTTTCGGGGCTGGAGAGCGGTCTGCACCTCGCCTGGCATCTGCCTGCCGACTATCCTGATGCATCCGAGCTTCAGGCGCTTGCGCTGCGTCATGGGGTGGGTATCTATTCCATTGGTCCCGGCCTCGCTCATGATTTCGGGACGTGCAGCTTTAGCAAGCACACGCTTGTGCTTGGTTTTTCTTGCCTTAATGAGCATCAGATTCGAGCAGGAGTAAGACGTATGGCTGATGCATTTGCGGGTCTGCCAGCAAATTCCGTTTCTGCAGGAGCGGATAAACGCAGCTTATCGGGATCACCCCTTTAAGCTATCCGGTCTCTATCAGCCGAACAATCCGTAGGAGTCTACTTGATTGGTGAGCCAACCTGGCTCCGCAATCATTTTATTATCAGGCTGCCTTCTCACCCGTGAGAGATTTGAAGGGATAGAAGAAGCCTGCTATTTTTATTTTTATGCTGCATAAAAAACACCGATCCACCTTTCCGTCTGGCGACGGCGGCGGACCGGTGTCATGCCTTGCGGGACGGGGCTAGGCCTTGTGTCCCATGCGGCTTAGAGCTTGGTGAAGACCGGTATGACGGCGCCCGCTATGCTGTTGATGTTGCGATCGCCACTGTCGTTCCATGTCATGAGCAATCCGCCAAATCGGCTTTCCGGGTCGCCCAGCAAGGCCATGAGCCGCTGTACTTCCCACAGTGCGTCTTTCGCTTCCATCTTCACTTCACGGGTCTCGCCCGGCTGTATCGGGGTCTCGTTGTCAAACGATAAGCCGGTGGCCACGAGTTCCTTCGGATAGTTGCGGTCCATGTGCTTCAAGCCCACTTTGTTGATGAACCGGATGCCGGCCGTGGTGAATTCGCCAATGCGGTAGGCTGAATCGCCGCTGTTGGTGACGCTCATGGTGACGCGCAGTGCCCGCCCCGGTACGTCGTAGTTGGCGTGGGTCACTTTGATGGAGATGGGGTTGGGTTTCACCGGCAACGGGGCAACCTTGGATTCACCCGCCTGGATGGGCACGGTGTAGGGATGCTTGTTTTCGGTGTAACGGTAGCCGCCCCATACGAGTCCAATGGTGGCAAGCAGTACGATCCAGGCCACTTTGGTGTCCATCGGGTCCAGCAGCAGTTCGTCGCCGTAGGCCAGCAGTACGCGGCTGCGCGGCAGGAACATGGGCCGGGCAACGTAGTAGCCGATCCAGAAGATGCCCAGTCCCATCCACAGGGCGTGCCAGAAGAGGCCGTTGCCCAGGTTGAAGGTTTCGGTATCGATGGTCTCGCCTGTCAGCAGTTTGACGGGGTTGGTGAAGTCATCCCAGCTGCCGGTGATGTTCATCCAGGCGGCGGGGCCGGCAATCGGGCCTGCATCCTTGATGTTCAGCATGGCGTGCATGTGATGGCGACCCGGGATGCGGGCTTTGAGCCTGACTTCGAAGGCGTAGTCGCGTCCGATTTCGAGCGGGCCTGCAATCATGGTCGGTTCGCCGTTCAGCTTGGTGGAGAGGCGTACGAACACGGGGCTGGGGCTGCCGACGTTGAAGAAGGCGCGGCCCGGTTTGCCAACAGCACGCGGCCAGTCTTCGGCCAGGTGAAATTTGCCGGTCATGCTGGCCAGGTCGTTCACTTTGGTGGTCTCAGGTCCCCATTTCATGTCGTACCACTGGATGGTACGCATGCGCAGGAAGGGTTCCTGGGACCGTTCGCCGTGGGCCTGGGCCGGGGTGACGTCGAGCATGAAGGTCATGCCCAGGGCTGCCATGCCGCACAGGCCGGTCAGGCTGCGCTTGATGAGGTTGTTGAATTCCATTATTTGATCCCCTCGGGAAAGCCTTCTTCGCCAAATGCGGTGACGTCGTTTTTCATGGTGACGCGGCCACGGGCTCCTTTGACGTAGAAGAATGCGGTGCAGTAAAGTTTGCCGAAGTACCACCAGAGGCAGAACATGAGCATGGAGACGAAGGCGGCAAAGAATGAGGCGATGACGGTGGTGTGGCCGCCAAAGGTTCTGAGTGAGCCTTGTTCGATGTTGCGTACGTACTCGGGGGTGCCGGTGCGAACGTACAGGAAGCCGGTGTAGTCAGCAACCGACAACAATACGCCTTCGGCTACCAGCGGCAGGTGGGTCGGGCCAAAGATGGGCCAGTTACCCGGGTAGAACAGGAGTCCGAATGCGCCTCCGCCAACCAGGGCTGTGATCATCCAGTTGCGGGTGAGCAGCATGACGGTGTCCATGACCAGTGCGCCCGGTATCATGGTGGAGGGGAAGACGAAGCTGATGGGGTAGTGCGACCACCAGTAGAAGCCCCAGTAGCGGGTCAGCCATTCGCCGGTCAGCAGGCAGACGACGCAGAGGGTGGCGCCAAAGGGCAGCCGGTAGTTGACCCACAGGTAGTACATGATGGCGGCGCAATAGGTGATGCCCACGATGGGGGTCACTACCGGCCACCATTGGCGGTCTTTCCAGTCCAGCCAGAAGTCCCAGTCGCCTGCCAGCAGCATGAAGTGCATGTGGTAGGTTCCAACCAGGAGGATACATAGAATCGGGAAATATACCGCGTCTATCATCCTGGACATCTTTACTGCTTCCGGCGGCATCTTGGCCGCCTTCAGTATTTCATCGGTTCTGCTCATCGCACCCTCCCCTCAAATGTCTACGATCTTAATACGTGAATGATGTGTTGCTGTTGCGTGTTGCTTGGTGCTGCTTGTCCTCTTTCCGCCCCAGCTTGTTTTTTTTGGGCTGGGTCTTTGTTCGCCGCAGCGGCGGTAGCGGCGGGCCGCTCTGCTGTCGGGTTGCGGCGGCAGGGCGGCCCAAGGTTCCTCAGGGTTCCTCGAGTCCGGGTGGTACCGAATCAAAAAGACCGGCTGAACTTGGGTTCAGCCGGTCTTTCAGGTTACGGTACGATCCGGTTGTTGAGGATGACTTTGCTTTGGCCATTCCAGACGACGTCGGTCAGGTTGGAGTAGCGGGTGATGATCTGTGCTGCAATCCCGCCTGCAAACAGTCCCGACCAGCCCAGGATGACGAAGCCCCAGTGCAGCGGTGCGCTGAAGAGTTCTTCCATGAACCAGAAGGCATGACCCCATTCGTTCAAGCCTACGTTCGGCAGGATCATGAGCGGTCCGGCAATGGCCATGACGAGCGGGAACGAGGTGCCACGGGAGTACAGCGGCAGGCGGGTCATGGCGTACAGGTAGCTTGCCACGCCGCAGACGATGTACATGGGGAAGGAGCCGTAGAATACGACTACGTGGCTGGGGGTGAAGCTGGTGTCGCGGATGATGACCTGGTGCCAGGAGGCGTCCTGCTCGGTGAAGAAGCTGCCGCCCCAGTAAACGCCAAACAGGTAGACGCCAAGCCACATCATCCAGTAGAAGTAACGCTTGACTTCCAGTTTGGGGTCAAGGTTGTCCAGGTTGGTGTCGCGGGTCTTCCAGATCCAGCCCCAGGTGATGAGGGCAAAGATCGGCATGACGATCATGTGGACGCGCCACAGTCCCATCCATACTTTTTCAAACTCGGGTTCCATGGAGTCCATGCCGTGCGAGTAGGCGAAGGTCCGTTGGTACCAGACCCAGAATATCGCTACCAGCAGCATGGTGATGAGCCCGAATTTGTACCACCTCGAGTCATACCACTCCGACATGTCGTAGTCCCGGCCGCTTGCCTTGGCGTGACCCGACGTTCCTAGTGTTGTTGCCATGTTGTTTCCTCCTGTTGCCTTGTTTCGTTGATCAAGTGCTGCGCGCTCTACCAGCTTGTCCTGCCCCTCCGTTCCTGAACTTGCCTCTGTTCCTGAACTACTCTACGCCGGTAGAAACTTCGATAATTTGTTGCTGTCCTTCTTTCCTTCAATCTGGTGTTGCTCGTTATGTCTGGTTTACTACTCAATACTTCGGGTGTTGCTCGATATTTCCGGTGTTGCTTAGGCTGCTGGTGTTGCTCGATACGGTCCAACGTGTTTCATGTGTTTCTCTATGCCTGCGTTTCTGAATACGGTGTTACCAATACGTTACATACCCATAACCCCATAAAGACTATCCCCGAAGATGCCCTAAGTCAAGCAGTTTGTCGGGACTACAATAGAGCATCTTGTATAGCAATTTCCATGCCAAATTTGTGGGGTTTTTCATAAAACTTTCGGCATGTAGTCAAGTTGGGCATCCCTCAGTCCGCCGTCGCTTGGAAAAAAGCAGTAAACAATGATATGGTTCCGTTTTTCTTGGCGGGTCCTAATGGAAGATATCCGGCTAGTGGCAGAATAAGCTAAGATAATTCTGGAAGCGTATTATCACTGTTACCACATTTTCTTGTCGATTTTTTCGTCGATTTAATTACTGCCCACCCTTGATACCCCAGATCGATTAAGTTGACCGGTGGCTAATAGTCTACCCATTTTTCCAGCCTATTGTGGACGCTTTGCTCCATGACCGGACCGCTGCATTTCGGCTCCCTTGTTGCTGCCGTTGGCAGCTATCTTGAGGCGAAATCACGCCAGGGCAAGTGGATGGTCAGGATCGAAAACCTGGATCCGACGCGCGAAATTGCCGGCGTATCGGGGAAAATCCTGAATACCCTGCAAGCGCTGGGAATGGAATGGGATGGTGAGATTGTCTATCAAAAACAGCGGTACAAAACGTATCAGGCAGCGCTCGCTGTACTTGAAAGACAACATTTGATTTATCCCTGCGTCTGTAGCCGCAAGGAAATTGCGGATTCCACGATCACAGGAATAGATGGACCCATTTATCCTGACACCTGCCGTGGACGCTCCCTTCATGACAAATGCCCAGGGGCACGGCGAATACGAACGGATGACAGACTGATCCAGTTCAAGGATTCGTTGCAAGGACTGGTTCTACATCGATTGCACAGTGATATTGGGGATTTCGTGCTGTGCCGTGCCGATGGGGTTTTTGCTTATCAGTTGGCGGTGGTCGTTGACGACGCCGAGCAAGGGGTCACTCATGTGGTGCGTGGGAAAGATTTGCTGAATTCCACTTCTCGCCAGATATACCTGCAACAATTGCTGGGTTATCCGACCCCCTCCTATCTGCATCTTCCGGTAGTGGTTAACGCTCAAGGTGAGAAACTCAGTAAACAGACCTGCGCTACGCCTCTTGATGTTTCCGATCCGATGCCGCAATTAATGATGGCGATACGTTTCCTGGGTCAAGCGCCGCCGGCAGAATTGATCGGAAGCGATATCGGTTCATTTTGGAAGTGGGCAACAGAAAACTGGAAGCCTGGGAGGATTCCTGAAAATAAGGAAACTTCCAGCAGAAATTGAATTCAGCCAAGATGGCCCCTCATCAAGACATTCGTGCTACGCTGCTGCCCTGATTACGATAGAGGCTGAGTAATTGGGCGGCAATCTCATAACTCGTTAAAATGTTATACGAAATAAACCCAGATAATCCATTGGGACGCGAGATGATGGCGAGGCAGGTTACGGGACAGTTTTGCCAGTTGGGAGAAGTCCATAGCTTGGTCTATGGACGCCGCGCAGGTAGCGAAAATGGCCGCAAACTGACCGCCAGCACTCGCGTAGGCTCGTAGAGCCGCCTAATGAATTATCTGGGTTAAATATAGCCCTGCCGGGATCCCGGAGGGGGTACTGATGAATGAAATAACAGAACTGATTTGCATTGCGAAGGAGGGGTAGTGCCTTTTCTACCATTTTACATACCCAGGCATAAGCAACTCAAAATTGTGATAGTGGGTGGCGGTTATGCGGGAATTGCAGCGCTGGTAACTCTTCTGCGCCATATGCCCGAGGCCCGCATCACGATCATCGATCCCAGGCTTCATCATCTCAAGATTACGCATATACATGAAACGTTCCGGTATCCACTGGACGACTTCCTCGTATCGTTTTCCGATCTGGAAAATCGCTTTGGCTGCCGGCACGTTTGCGCCCAGCTGATCCTGAATGACTGTGTTCTCCAGCGGTGCCAGAAAGATAAATTTATCGTCGTCAACGACGAAATACTGGAATTTGATTATCTTCTGGTAGCCTCAGGTTCGCCCCTTGCGCAGCTGAGTAAATCAGACGATATTTTCGACCTCAATGATTTCATGATCACCGCCGGCTCTGACTTGCTGAACCGTCAACGCGATATACATGAGTCCGGCGAGAAAATCATTTCGGTAATAGGCGGAGGCGCCACAGGTATTCAATTTCTTTTCGAAATCGCCCATTTTCTTCGGCGCCGGAAATTCGGATGGAAGTTACGCTTGATTCACGGAGAGGATCGCGTACTTAACCAGTTTGGAGTAGGTTTTTCAGAATATACCCAGGCACGCATGTCTGAACTGGATATTGATTTTTATCCTAATACGCGTTACCGCGGCCAGGCAGCAAATGAGATTTTGCTGGAAGAAAGCGATACGGGTCGCCAATTCAAGCTCCCATCCATCATCTCCCTACTGTTTCTCGGCAAAAAACTTGACACACCACTTTTCGCCAATGCATTCGGACAGATTGTGATCGAGCAGAAACAGATGGAGAATATTTTTACCGCCGGCGATTGTTCCATATATAACTCTGCCGGTTCCAATACCATGACAGCGCAATCCGGTGTTCGCAAAGGAATGCTGGCGGCAAGAAATATTTTACGTCACTCCGGCTCATTGAAATTGCTGGAGCCGTACTTTCATCGCGACCTGGGTTACGTCATCAGTCTCGGACCATCGGATGCCGTCGGTTGGCTGGCACTCGAAGGTAACGTGGTGGGCGGCATGCCGGCGTTGATGATCAAGGAGATGGTAGAGGCCCAATATGATTTATTGCTGACGGGAATCGACACGTATCTGGTTTAAGCTTGAATGCCTGGTTTAGCAATATCGTTTAACAATACCATATCGTTAAAGAAGGATAGTTGAGCCGGTAAAGTATTCGGTATCAACGATTCGCCAGGATAGACGATATAACCATGCCCTGCTGAAACCATCTACCGATCACATATTCATAGAACTCCTGATTTTGCTTATTGCTGAAAACAGTGGCCAACGCTTTTCCTTTTTCTGTCAGGAGAACGTGGCCAAGATCAAGTTGATTGTTCGCTTCCTCCACAAACTGGATCTTCGTAGCCCCGCCGAAATAAAACAGGCGGGTATGCTTGCCGAACCATCTCTTCACATATCCAGCGGCCTCAAAGGATATCAAGCCGATCGACTCCAAATGTTTTAATACTCGCAAGTTGATACCCTGTTTTGTATAAACCGGATGCTCCGGATTATAAATTAAAGGCAGCGGCTCCCCTTGAATCCATACAAACTGGCAAAGAGACGTAAAAAGCGCTGCATCGTCTTCATCAAGATCAGGGGTATGGGTATCTATCTCTTTTTTTGAGGACATTGCCAACGCAGTATCAATGAAGTTTTTTCTTTCTTGAAGGTTTGGCTGCGCTTGGGCAAATTTTTGATGGAAATGCCGGGATGGTGTAGTGCGTTAAAATTGATGACCGCGACGGGAAAGTTCCTCATCAATTTTTTCGAGAAAACCTATATTTTTTTTCCGCTGTTTTTCGCCCTTGTACCAGGTAAAGCAGGCAAGAGTACCAAGCAAGACCAGGAGAAGGTTGGTCCCGGTCGGGCCGCCGAAAAACATATCCATAAGCCCGGTCAACAATGCAAACGCACCCGCTATACCATTCCAGTTCAAGAACTTGTTTCCCCACGTCGGGGCTTCACGTTGGAGACGCCACGCAAGAAGTTTCTCACGTATCGAAACAAGTTCCGCCACGGTCCAAGTCGTTAAATCCATCGGAATAGCCCCAGCTGAAATAAAATATACATAACCGGTCGAATGTCCATGCTAGCGATAGCTCAGACCAGTGTATGTTGGAAGCATACAAGAATTCTCCGGACCAGACAATGGTTTATGCTTGGGCGGAGATAATGCAGTTTTTGTTCCACGATGCTGAACCGCATCAGTTTATCAATGCCAATCAAACATAAAGAAGCCGGGATAACCCGGCTTCTTTTTTTTACCTATTGCCAGCACTTACGCATCGGCTTTTCCAGCTGTAGTCGCAGTTAATTGTTCTGGTCGATCCAGCAATTCCACCAATGCCATCGGGGCGTTGTCACCCTTGCGAAAACCGAATTTAAGAATACGCAAGTAACCGCCGTTACGTGTTTGATACCGGGGACCCAGTTCACCGAATAATTTCCCGACCATGTCACGATCGCGCAAGCGATTGAAGGCCAGACGTCGATTTGCCAGCGATGGTTTTTTGCCCAGCGTTATCATCGGCTCGATTACACGACGCAACTCCTTGGCCTTAGGTAGAGTGGTTTTAATCACCTCATGCCGCAACAATGAATTGGTCATGTTACGTAGCATCGCCAACCGGTGGCTGCTCGTTCGATTTAGCTTTCGTAGCCCGTTATGGTGCCGCATGACTTGTTTCCTTTTTTCCCTTATCAAGATTGGCAGGCGGCCAACTTTCCAGCTTCATGCCCAGCGTCAACCCGCGGGAGGCCAATACCTCCTTTATTTCATTGAGAGATTTTCTTCCCAAATTGGGGGTTTTCAGCAATTCCGTTTCTGTGCGCTGAATCAGGTCGCCAATATAATAGATGTTCTCCGCTTTCAGGCAATTGGCCGAGCGCACGGTAAGCTCCAAATCATCCACCGGTCGAAGTAATACTGGATCGATCTGGGGCAATTTTGGCTGCTCCACCGGTAACGGTGTGCCCTTCAGGTCAGCAAATATGGAGAGTTGCTCAACCAGCACCTTCGCTGCATAACGGATCGCCTCCTCTGGATCGACAACGCCGTTGGTTTCAATATCCATAACGAGCTTGTCGAGGTCGGTACGCTGCTCAACCCGAGCACTCTCCACCGCATAACTTACGCGCCGCACCGGACTGAAAGAAGCATCCAGCAAAATACTGCCCAGAGCACGCCCTTCACTTGTCAATTGCCGCACGGTTCCAGGTACATAACCGCGCCCAAGTTCAACCTTGATTTGCATATCCAGCTTCCCACCGGCAGTAAGGTGTGCCACCACATGATCTGGATTAATGATCTCCACATCATGTCCCGCCTCGATGTCGCCGGCAGTGACCGTACCTTCACCTTTCTTTTTGAGGATCAGAATGGCCTCGGTTCGGCTGTGCAGCTTTAAAACGATACCCTTGAGATTGAGCAGGATATCGACCACATCCTCTTGTACACCATCCAGCGCAGAATACTCATGCACTACACCGCTAATCTGAACCTCGGTTGGTGCGAATCCTGGCATGGACGATAGCAAAATTCGACGTAACGCATTTCCCAACGTGTGTCCGTACCCACGTTCAAACGGTTCCATGATAATTTTGGCATGCAGCGGGGAAATATTCTGCACGTCAATAATGCGGGGCGTAAGAAAAGTGTTACTTGGCATAGCCTGATCCTTTTGCCGAAACCTGGGCGGTAGTTACTTGGAATACAACTCAATGACTAGAGATTCATTGATGCTCGAAGGTAAATCAGAACGCCCCGGTTTAACTTTAAACGTTCCTTTCATTGCCTTGACATCCATCTCTATCCACTCTGGAAAATTACGGTGCTCCGCTGCTTCCACTGCAGCCTTGATGCGCAGATGACCTTTAGCCTTCTCTGCTACCTCTATCACATCACCGGGCTTAACCTGGTAGGAAGGAATATTGGTCCGGCGTCCATTTACCAGGATGCCGTTATGACGCACGATCTGGCGCGCCTCTGACCGCGACGCACCAAATCCCATGCGATATGAAACCGTATCCAGGCGACATTCCAGCAACTGCAGCAAATTCTCACCAGTAATACCGCGCTGCCTTTCCGCCAGTTCATAATTGTTATGGAACTGGCGTTCCAATATGCCATATATCCTGCGCAGCTTCTGTTTCTCGCGCAACTGGACCCCATAGTCAGACAATCGCGTACTTTTCTGACCGTGTTGACCGGGCGCATAGTTTCTGCGCTCGATTGCACATTTGTCGGTGAAACACTTCTCACCTTTCAGGAATAACTTCTCCCCTTCCCGGCGACATTGGCGACATTTAGGATCAAGATTTCTAGCCACAGACCACTCCTTAAATACGGCGTTTCTTCGGTGGACGGCAACCGTTATGCGGAACAGGCGTCACATCCGAAATACTGGTGATTTTAAAACCGGCTGCGTTCAAAGCCCGCACAGCGGATTCACGTCCTGGACCAGGACCTTTGATACGCACTTCCAAATTCTTTACTCCACATTCCTGAGCAACCTTACTGGCCTGCTCGGCTGCTACCTGAGCAGCGAACGGAGTACTTTTACGCGACCCCTTGAACCCGGCACCCCCGGAAGTAGCCCATGACAAAGCATTGCCCTGGCGGTCCGTGATAGTCACGATAGTGTTATTAAACGATGCATGAACGTGGGCAATACCCTCCGCTACATTTTTCTTGACCTTCTTGCGAACCCGTGTGGCTGCTTTTACCATATCGAATTATTCCTGTATGCTACCGTTCAGTTGGCTGAAATTATCTTGCTGCCTTTGCGTTGGAAGCCCGAACTGCCTTGCGTGGCCCCTTACGCGTCCTTGCATTCGTACGAGTACGCTGACCCCGTACCGGCAAACCACGACGGTGACGCAATCCACGATAACAACCCAAATCCATCAAACGCTTGATATTCATTGAGATTTCACGCCGCAGGTCGCCTTCGACCGCAAATTTAGCGACGTTATCTCTCAGCTTATCCATTTGAGCATCGGTTACATCCTTGATCTTGGTGGAAGCACCGATGCCAACCGCAGCACAAATCTCCCGCGCTCTGGTGCGACCTATGCCGTAGATTGAAGTTAACGCAATTTCGGCATGCTGATGATTCGGGATATTTACTCCAGCGATACGGGCCATACAGGTTTCCCACAAAAATTTTGAATTATAACATCGAAAGTGATGCTTATTCGATCAACCTTGGCGTTGTTTATGCCTTGGATCGGAACAAATTACCCGAACTATCCGATTGCGTTTAATGATCTTGCAATTACGGCAGATTTTTTTAACAGAGGCTAATACTTTCATAAATGCTCCTTCCCGGCTATTTAGCGCGAAATGTTATTCGCGCTCTGCTTAAATCGTAAGGCGTCAAATCTACTGTTACCTTATCCCCGGGTAAAATCCGAATGTAATGCATTCGCATTTTTCCGGAAATATGCCCCAGCACGATGTGCCCATTTTCCAGCTTGACACGGAAGGTCGCATTTGGCAACGTTTCCAGTATCTCGCCCTGCATTTGTATTGTTTCTTCTTTGGCCATCCTATCCTTAGATGTAACTATCTCGCCGGCAATCCACCGCCGCCCTTGAAGTTGGTTTTCTTCAGCAAGCTTTCATACTGATGAGACATTATGTACGCCTGAACCTGCGCCATGAAGTCCATGGTTACCACCACGATAATGAGGAGAGATGTCCCCCCAAAGTAAAATGGCACGTTCCATTTCAAAATCAGGAATTCCGGCAGCAAACACACGAGTGTTACGTAAATCGCTCCGGCCAGGGTGAGCCTCAGCATAATGCGTTCGATATACTTGGCAGTTTGCTCGCCCGGACGAATTCCAGGGATGAAAGCCCCACTTTTTTTCAGATTCTCCGCAGTTTCTCTCGGATTAAATACAAGCGCGGTATAAAAGAAACAGAAAAATACGATCATCGCCGCATACATCATCACGTAAATCGGCTGGCCCGGCGATAACGCGCCGCTCATATCCTTCAACCAGTTCATCGATTCGCCCGTCGCAAACCACCCCGCTAACGTAGCCGGAAATAAAATAATGCTGGAAGCGAAGATCGGGGGAATGACACCCGACATATTCAGCTTCAACGGCAAATGAGAACTTTGGCCGCCATAAACCTTTCGTCCAACCTGGCGTTTCGCATAATTTACCAGTATCTTCCGCTGGCCGCGCTCGACGAAAACCACGAAGGCTGTCACCGCCGTTGCCGCCACGAAGATCCCCAATGCCACCAGAAAATGCATCGCACCCGTTCTGACCAGTTCCAGCGTACCCCCGATTGCGCTGGGGAGTCCCGCTGCGATGCCGGCAAAAATTATGAGCGATATACCATTGCCGATGCCGCGTTCAGTAATCTGTTCGCCTAACCACATCAGAAATATCGTGCCGGTAACCAACGTTATCACCGTTGTCAACAGGAACATCGGTCCGGGCTCGATCACCAATCCGGGCTGGGATTGCAACGCGATCGATATGCCATACCCCTGCAGCAACGCCAATCCCAATGTACCGTATCGAGTGTATTGGGTAATTTTCCTGCGGCCCGATTCACCTTCCTTCTTCAGCGCTTCCAGATAGGGGAACGCAACCGTACCCAATTGCATGATGATCGAAGCCGAAATATACGGCATGATCCCGAGGGCAAAGATCGAAAAACGGGAAAGCGCGCCGCCCGAAAACATGTTGAACATACCAAGGATACCTCCCTGCTGCGACTCGAATAAGTCTTTCAGCACCACCGGGTCGATACCAGGCACCGGAACATGCGCCCCAATACGATAAACAACCAATGCGAGCAACAGAAACCACAGCCGACGTTTCAAGTCGCCGAGCTTTCCTGAGAGTCCCCGCAGGGATTCACTAGCGGCCAATCTGTCTCCTCTCGAGTTTATTCAACGCTGCCGCCAACAGCTTCGATCGCAGCTTTGGCGCCTTTTGTGACTGCGATGCCCTGCAACTTAAATGCGCGCTCCACCTTCCCGGAAAGTATCACTTTGGCGCTCAAGGCAGATCCGGGAATAACCCCCGCCTGCTTCAGGACCAGAATATCGATTTCATTTCCGGGTAATCTTCCCAAGGCTGACAGTCGCACCTCAGCGGTAGCGCTCCGGGTAAGTGATACAAAACCGCGCTTGGGCAGGCGACGTTGAAGGGGCATCTGACCGCCTTCGAAACCTACCTTATGAAAGCCACCCGAGCGAGATTTTTGTCCCTTGTGACCTCGTCCGGCAGTTTTACCGAGGCCGGAACCAATACCGCGCCCCAAACGCCGCCTTGCATGCTTGGCGCCACCGGCGGGTTTAATGGAATTCAGCTGCATTTACGCCTCACTCTTTACAAGGTAATAGATATTATTGATCATACCTCGCACGGCTGGAGTATCCTCCAGCTCAGCGCTGCTGTTTATTCCGCGCAATCCCAGTCCACGCGCAGTCGCACGATGCGATCGTTTCGTACCGATCAGGCTCTTGACCAAAGTTACTTTAATCTTTTTTTTATCCTTGGTCATTTCGCCAGGCCCATGATTTCTTCTACGCTCTTGCCCCTTTTGGCCGCGATTTCCGCCGGCGTATTCATCGCCTGCAATCCATGCAAGGTCGCACGCACCACGTTATAAGGGTTGGTTGAGCCGATACATTTGGCGAGGATATTATGAACACCCATCACTTCAAATATTGCACGCATCGGGCCTCCAGCAATAATACCGGTCCCTTCGGACGCCGGTTGCATATAGACCGTAGCGGCGCCATGCCTGCCGATGACCGGGTGGTGTAACGTACCATTCTTCAGGCTTACCTTGATCATCTTCCGGCGCGCCTCATCCATCGCCTTTTGTACGGCAACCGGCACCTCCCGGGATTTACCTTTACCCATGCCGACACCGCCATCACCGTTCCCAACCACCGTCAGCGCGGCAAACCCGAGAATGCGGCCTCCTTTGACCACCTTGGTGACGCGATTAATCGCCACCATCTTTTCCTTCAGACCATCACCTCGATCATCACCCTGAGGCACCTTCCCTTGCATTCGTCCTTGCATTTTAGCCATTATCTTTCCTCAGTTAGAATTTGAGGCCATGTTCACGAGCAGCTTCGGCCAATGCCTTTACGCGCCCATGATATTTGAACCCCGAGCGGTCGAATGAAACCGTCTCGATACCTAAACCCCTGGCTTTTTCTGCAACCCGCTTCCCCACTGCCGCTGCCGCATCAACGGTGCCACCGTTGGGCAACTCCTTGCGAACCTCGGGCTCCAACGTGGATGCGCTGGTCAAGACCTTCCCGCCGGAGCCATCTATCAGCTGCGCATAGATATGACAATTGCTGCGATGCACCGCCAAACGCACCATCTTCAGCTCGGCGATCTTGGCGCGCGTCCGACGAGCACGGCGCAAACGGGATTTTGTTGGATTCGGCATATCTACCCCAATTATTTTTTCTTGGTTTCTTTCATGACGATGACTTCGTCGGAATAACGAACGCCCTTGCCCTTATAAGGTTCCGGCTTACGGTAAGCACGTACGTCAGCCGCCACCTGGCCGACCTGTTGCTTGTCCATTCCCTTGATAATGACCTCTGTTTGGGTGGGTGTCTCAACTTTAATGCCCTCGGGCATCTTGTGAGCCACCGGGTGTGAAAATCCCAAGGTCAGGTTAAGAACATCATTTGCTGCCTGCGCGCGATAGCCCACTCCAACCAGCATCAATTTCTTCTGGAAACCGCTGGTCACCCCCTTGACCATATTGGCGAGCAGCGCGCGCGTCGTGCCAGACATTGCGTTAGCATGTTTCGACTCGTTCGTTGCTTTAACCAATAAATTATCTCCGTCACGCTCGACGGAGATGTCTGAAACCAGGCTCCGCCGCAACGCGCCCAACGGCCCCTTTATCGATACTTCAGAGGCCGAAAGGATTACCTCAACACCTGCGGGAATCAGCACAGGATTTTTACCCACTCGAGACATTTTTTATATCCTTAAGCCACTATGCACAATACTTCACCGCCAACACCATTGGCGCGCGCCTTTCGCTCCGTCATTACACCTTTTGAAGTGGAAACGATTGCCACGCCCAGGCCGTTCATCACATTAGGAAGCTTGTCGCTGGCTTTGTAAATCCGCAAGCCGGGACGACTAACACGTTCAATCTTTTCAATTACAGGACGTCCGGCGTAATACTTTAAACTGATATCCAACTGTGGTTTTCCGTCCGCCTGGTGAACCGCGAAATCCTCAACGTAACCTTCATCCTTCAACACCTGCGCGATCGCAGCTTTGAGCTTGGACGCAGGCATTACAACGGATGTTTTTTCGGAAAGCTGCGCGTTACGAATCCGCGTCAGCATATCGGCGATAGGGTCACTCATGCTCATCTAGGGATACCTCTAGAAATCCAGATTCCGTAACCGGAAAATATACAAATCTCTGAAATTATTAAATCGATCATATTGGGCTTGCCCTGTCTATATGGACCAAAGTCATGTTTGGACCGCTAGAATTCAAACATGCCTAAAATATCAGGCCGCTCAGTCTACCAACTAGCCTTGATTATGCCGGGAATTTCACCACTCATAGCGATATCGCGGAGCTTGCTGCGGCCGAGACCGAACTTGCTGTATACGCCACGTGGACGGCCAGTCAGGGAACAGCGATTACGCAGGCGCACCGGACTTGAGTTGCGCGGCAGCATCTGAAGCTTGATTCTGGCAGAGTGACGATCCTCATCACTCGAATTGGTATCGTTAATTATGGCCGACAATTCAGCACGCCGAGGCGCATATTTCTTTACGACTTCGCGTCGTTTCAAGTCGCGGTTAATCACAGCTATTTTGGCCATACGATTCTCAATTTTTAAATGGAAATTTAAATGCCGCCAGCAACGCTTTTGCCTCCGCATCCGTTTTCGCGGTGGTGGTGATAGTTATATTCATGCCTCTTAGCGCGTCGATTTTGTCATATTCAATTTCAGGAAAAATGATTTGCTCTTTTACACCCATGTTGTAATTTCCCCGCCCATCGAATGCTCTGCCGGAAACCCCACGAAAATCACGAATACGCGGTATGGCCACGCTAACCAATCGATCCAGGAATTCGTACATGCGAATACGACGCAACGTAACCATGCAACCAACCGGATATCCATCACGAACCTTAAACGTAGCAATGGATTTTTTTGCCTTCGTCACCACCGGTTTCTGCCCGGCGATTTTTTGCATATCGCTTACTGCACTATCCATGACCTTCTTATCGGCGACCGCCTCGCCCACGCCCATATTGAGCGTGATTTTCTCGATGCGAGGCACTTCCATCACGGATTTATAGCCAAATTGCTGCATCAATTGTTGGACTACGGTGCTGCGGTAATACTCTTGTAGACGAGCCATAATCTTCCCTTAACCTATTCAGGCATCAAGCAGTTCACCGCTCGACTTGAAATAACGAACTTTACCCTTGCCTTCCTGAATTCTGAAACCAACACGGTCAGCTTTGCGAGTGAAGGGATTATAAATCGCCACATTCGAAACCTGAATTGGATTCTCCATCTCGACAATTCCACCCGTTGCTCCCTTATTCGGGTTGGGTCGCTGATGTTTCTTGACCTTATTGACGCCCTCGACCACCACCAAGTCGGCATTTACCGCGCGAAGCACCGTGCCACGCTTGCCCTTGTCCTTGCCGGTGATGACGACGACATCATCACCTTTCTTTATCTTCCGCATATTCGATCCTTACCGTGCTTACAAAACTTCTGGCGCAAGCGAAACAATCTTCATGAAGCGTGCATTACGCAATTCCCGTGTTACCGGCCCAAAAATGCGCGTACCGATTGGCTCCAGCTTGGCGTTCAACAACACGGCCGCGTTACTGTCAAATTTGATCAACGAACCGTCAGCACGGCGCACTCCCTTCGAAGTACGAACTACCACCGCGTTGTACACTTCGCCTTTCTTGACACGTCCACGTGGCGCAACATCCTTGATGCTGACTTTTATAATGTCGCCAATACCAGCGTACCGCCGCCTGGATCCACCCAGCACTTTGATGCACATGATTGAACGAGCACCAGTATTATCCGCGACCTGCAGAATCGATTGCATTTGGATCATTTTTTACTCACTCTTTCCAACTTTTCCCGCCTCGGGACTGAGGCGTGGATAGTATTGGAACCCGTCCGGGTTATGAAGCCACCAATTGGTGACTGCAAAAATTAAAGATCTGAAAAACGAAGAGGCCGAATTATAAGGTAATCTTGTCAGAAAAACAAGGAAAACAAACATTCGCCCATCGGACCCGCCAATAAATCAACTGACTTGGCTGCCCTTCTCCATCAACTTGACTACGCGCCAGGCTTTTGTCTTAGAAAGAGGCCGGCATTCTTCGATTATTACCATATCACCTGGGTGAAACTCATTACTTTCGTCATGAACATGGTATTTTTTTGAACGAACCATAATCTTTCCATAGAGCGGATGCTTAACCTTACGCTCGACCAAGACAGTAATGGTTTTATCCATCTTATCGCTCAACACTTTTCCACTGAGGGTGCGATTTAAATTAGCTTCACTCATGACTGCTTTGCCTTCTGGCTAAGTATGGTTTTCGCGCGCGCGATATCCCTGCGCACGTTACGTAATTGGTTGGTATTACTCAGCTGCTGTGTCGTATGCTGCATCCGCAGGCCAAACTGAGCCCGCAGAAGCTCTAACAACTCTTGCTGCAGCTCTGCCGGATTCCGGGACCTGAGGTCTTTAGTTTTCGTTTTCATAATTAACCGCCTACCTGTCTTACAACAAATGTAGTCAGAATCGGCAACTTGGACGCGGCCAGACGAAATGCTTGTCGCGCCAGCGCTTCATCAACCCCGTCCATTTCATACAGCATTTTACCGGGTTGAATTTCTGCCACGAAGTACTCCGGATTTCCCTTGCCATTACCCATCCGAACCTCAGCTGGTTTATGGGAAATCGGTTTATCAGGGAATATACGGATCCAGATACGCCCCCCGCGCTTGATATGACGGCTCATCGCACGCCGGGCAGCCTCAATCTGTCGCGCGGTTAACCGACCACGGCCAACTGCTTTGAGGCCATATTCCCCAAAACTGACTTTCGCACCGCGGGTTGCGACCCCGGTATTACGTCCTTTTTGCTGTTTGCGGTACTTCGTTCTAGCTGGCTGCTGCATCTTTTGCTCCTGGCTTTATAGTTGCAGACTTGGAGGAAGATTCCTCAACCGTGTTTTCAGGTTTTCTGGCAATTTTCCTCTCGCTGGTTCTAGCGTCGCTCCTGGGTTCAGCCCGGCCGGCCGGCTTCCTTGCTGGACGTCTGGCCTCTGGTTCTCCCGCGGGAGTCGGTACCTGCGTTGCTGGCCCGATTGCTCCCGATTGATCGTTACGTCCGATCACTTCGCCCTTGAATACCCAAACCTTGATTCCGATTACGCCGTATGTGGTCTTGGCCTCCGAAACACCGTAATCCAGATCAGCACGCAGGGTGTGAAGCGGAACACGACCTTCACGATACCATTCGGTGCGAGCAATTTCGATGCCGTTCAAGCGACCAGCACTCATGATTTTGATGCCTTGGGCACCTAAACGCATGGCGTTCTGCATCGCACGTTTCATGGCACGACGAAACATGATTCGTTTCTCTAACTGCTGTGCAATATTGTCTGCAATCAGTTGCGCGTCAATTTCCGGCTTGCGGATTTCCTCGATGTTTACGTGCACCGGAACACCCATGAGCTTTTGCAGCACACCGCGCAGAACTTCTATATCTTCGCCTTTCTTGCCGATTACGACGCCGGGGCGTGAACTGTAAATGGTAATGCGCGCATTCTTGGATGGCCGCTCGATGATTACGCGACCGACTGATGCATGCGCCAATTTCTTTTTAAGATATTCCCGAACCTTGATATCCTCGTTCAGCATCCCTGGGAAATTTTTTGTATTGGCATACCACTTCGACGACCAGTTTTTAAGTACGGAAAGGCGAAAACCCGTCGGATTTATTTTTTGTCCCATAATGTCCTGGTACGTCCTTATTTTTTGTTGCCGGCTTTGTCGCCAACAGTAAGAAGAATATGACAAGTTGGCTTGACGATGCGGTTGCCACGCCCTTTAGCGCGAGCGCTGGTACGCATCATCGACGGTCCGCGATCTACATATATCGTCGATACCTTTAATTCGTCTATATCCGCTCCATCGTTATGCTCAGCATTGGCGATAGCCGACTCAAGCAGTTTACGAATAATGACGGCGCCTTTTTTCGGACTGAAGGCAAGCAGATTAAGCGCCCGGTCCACCGGTAATCCACGAATCTGGTCCGCTACCAACCGGCCCTTCTGTTCGGATAACCTGACCCCACGCAATACAGCAGTTGTTTGCATAATTGATTATCCCTATCTCTTCGATCCAGCCGCGACTTTCCGGTCGCCTGAATGCCCCTTGAAAGTACGGGTGTGAGAGAATTCTCCAAGCTTGTGCCCCACCATATTCTCGGTAACGTATACCGGGATATGCTGTTTACCATTATGTACGGCAATCGTTAAACCAATGAAATCCGGCAGAACGGTTGAGCGACGCGACCAGGTTTTGATCGGGCGCTTGTCATTGGTTGCACGCGCAGTCTCCACCTTGGCTATCAGATGCAAGTCTACAAATGGACCTTTTTTTACGGAACGTCCCATGATTCATTACCCTTTATTTGAATAACGGCGCCGCACAATCATACCATCGGTACGCTTATTGGCGCGAGTACGGAAACCTTTGGCAGGCGTTCCCCATGGGCTGACTGGATGACGCCCTGCAGCAGTTTTACCTTCACCTCCACCATGGGGATGATCTACAGGATTCATCACCACGCCGCGCACCGTTGGCCGGATGCCGCGCCAGCGCTGCGCACCTGCTTTACCGATCGATCGCAAATTGTGCTCCTCGTTGCCGACCTCACCGATGGTGGCGCGGCAGTTTACGTGCACTCTTCGGATCTCGCCGGAACGCAGGCGAAGCTGAGCGTAATCCCCCTCACGTGCCAGAAGCTGCACCGACGTACCCGCGGAACGGGCCAGTTGAGCGCCTTTCCCCGGCATCATTTCCACGCAGTGAATTGTGCTGCCCACCGGAATATTGCGCAGTGGCAGCGCGTTACCGTTCTTGATCGGCGCATCCACTCCGCTCATCAATTGCATACCGGCAGCAATGCCGCTCGGTGCGACGATATAACGCCGCTCTCCATCGACATAGCAAAGCAATGCGAGATTTGCGCTGCGATTCGGGTCGTATTCCAGCCGCTCCACCTTGGCGGCGATACCATCCTTGTTACGACGGAAGTCCACGATACGATAATGCTGCTTGTGGCCGCCTCCCATGTGGCGGGTGGTAATGCGACCTTTATTGTTGCGCCCCGCAGTGTGATTCTGCTTCTCCAGGAGCCTGGCATAAGGTTCGCCTTTATGCAGACCCGGATTAACGACTTTGACAACTGCGCGACGGCCGGGAGAGGTTGGTTTGACTTTAACCAGTGCCATTATTTGACCTCCCCTTGAGCAATTTCAGAAAAATTTATTTCCTGACCAGTCTTGATGTTGACATAAGCTTTCTTCCAGTTGCGGCGGCGCCCCATGAAACGGCCAAAACGCTTTTCCTTGCCTTTGACGTTTGCGACCTGCACGCTCTCCACCACGATATTCTGGCCCTTCCACATCAGCTCAACCGCTGCTTTGATCTCGGGTTTCGTCGCATCCTGCGTCACGCGAAAAATCACCTGGTTATGCTTTTCCGCGATGTAGGTAGCCTTTTCCGACACTTGCGGTGACAAAATGACCTGCATCAGGCGTTCCGGATTGAATGTTTGCGTACTCATGCGAGCATTTCCTCCATTTTGGCCAATGCACCGCGAGTTATCAGCACGTTGGCAAAACGCAAAAGGCTGACCGGGTCGACGTGACCCGCTTCCACCACCTTTACCAGAGGCAGATTCCGTGATGATAAATAGAGATTCTCATCCACGCTATCGGTAACGATCATGACCTCACCCAATTTCATATCTTTCAGTTTTCCGGCCAGGATTTTGGTTTTTGGCGTATCCAGGACAAAATTTTCCACCACTGACAATCGATTTTCACGGACGAGTTGGGATAGGATCGCCCCCATACCTGCCCGATACATTTTACGATTGACCTTGTGGCTAAAATTCTCTTCGGGACTGTTGGGAAAGATTTTTCCTCCACCACGCCACAACGGGCTCGACGCCATACCGGCGCGTGCACGCCCTGTACCTTTTTGCCGCCAGGGTTTGCGGGTGGATTTGGCAACATCCGAACGTCCCTTTTGGGCGCGGTTGGCGCTACGCGCGTTGGCAAGATAAGCCGTCACCACCTGATGTACCAGGGCTTCGTTGTACTCCCGACCGAAAAGGGAATCAGGAACCGAAACACCGGCAGCCGACTCGCCATCATCGCCAATGAGCTTAAGTTCCATTATGCACCCCCCTTCTTGCCGGATTTCGTACCACTTTTTGCCGCCGCTTTTGCATCAAGCTTTGCAGCAGGCTTTGCAACGATCCTGCTGATCTTTACGCTTGGATGCACCACCACGTCGCCGCCTCTCGATCCGGGTATCGCACCCTTGATGAGCAACAGGCCTCGCTCGGTATCGACCCGCAGTACTTCGAGGTTCTGGGTGGTGCGTTTTACGCTACCTAGATGCCCGGACATGCGCTTTCCGGGAAAGACACGACCCGGGTCCTGCGCCATTCCGATGGAACCTGGAACGTTATGAGATCTGGAATTGCCATGGCTGGCGCGATTTGAAGAAAAACCGTGACGCTTGATTACACCAGCATAACCCTTTCCGATGGTGATACCGGTCACATCCACTTTTTGCCCAACCCGGAAAATCTCCGAACCTACGATTGCACCGGGCTTGAGACTATCAGTTACTTCCTGCCCCACGCGGAATTCCTTGAGCACATGACCGGCCTCCACTGCAGCCTTGGCAAAATGCCCCGCTGAAGGTTTATTGACGCGAATGGCACGGCGCTTGCCGAAAGTGACCTGCACGGCGGAATAGCCGTCAGTGGCTGGTGTTTTGACTTGGGTGACACGATTGTTGGACACGTCAAGTACTGTGACCGGCTGGCTATCGCCATCGTCGGTGAAAATACGAGTCATGCCAACCTTGCGGCCGACGAGCCCTAAACTCATTTTAATTACCTTTTCAAAAAAGGTGCCGATTACAATTGACCGGCAGGTACATTTATTTAAATCAGGGATTCAGATTAGTCATCAAAAAACGATTAACTAAAAATTATTTTCAAAAACTCACAACTTTATTTCCACATCCACCCCTGCGGGAAGGTCCAGCTTCATCAAGGCATCCACTGTTTTATCAGTGGGGTCCATAATGTCCATCAGGCGCAGATGAGTCCGAATCTCGAACTGATCGCGCGAGGTCTTGTTGACATGAGGGGATCGCAATACGTCGAAGCGCTCAATGCGCGTCGGCAGAGGCACGGGCCCCTTAACCACCGCCCCCGTCCGTTTGGCGGTCTCAACGATCTCCATCGCGGATTTATCGATCAATCGGTAATCAAACGCTTTCAGGCGAATACGTATTTTTTGGCTTTGCATAAACGAACCTCAGGTTGAGGATTTGGATTTCGAATTGATGATTCGGCGTTGTGGCACTAAATCTTGAATCCTATCCTTGATCCTGTTATTACTCGATAATCTTTGCCACCACGCCGGCGCCAACGGTTCTGCCGCCCTCGCGAATGGCAAAACGCAGACCTTCTTCCATCGCTATCGGTGCGATCAGGTTGACCGTCACGGAGACGTTGTCCCCCGGCATGACCATCTCGGTGCCCGCAGGCAATTCAATCGCACCTGTTACGTCGGTAGTACGAAAGTAGAACTGGGGACGATAGCCCTGGAAAAACGGGGTGTGACGTCCACCTTCTTCTTTGCTCAGTACGTATATCTCGGCAGTGAACTTGGTATGCGGGTTGATGCTGCCAGGCTTGGCCAACACCTGGCCGCGCTCGACGTCTTCCCGCTTGGTGCCTCGCAGCAATACGCCAACGTTGTCGCCGGCCTGCCCCTGGTCCAGCAGTTTCCTGAACATTTCCACGCCGGTACATACTGTCTTGATGGTGGGCTTGAGTCCTACTATCTCGATTTCCTCGCCCACTTTGACGATGCCGCGCTCTACGCGTCCGGTGACCACGGTGCCGCGCCCGGAGATGGAGAAAACATCTTCCACCGGCATCAGGAAGGGGCCGTCTATCGCGCGAACGGGTTCGGGTATGTAGCTGTCCAGCGCATCGGCCAGCTTGAATATGGAGGGCTCGCCTATGTCGCTCTGGTCGCCTTCGAGTGCTTTCAGGGCAGAACCGATGACGATGGGGGTGTCGTCTCCCGGAAAGTTGTATTTGGACAGCAGTTCGCGCACTTCCATTTCCACCAGTTCCAGCAGTTCGTCGTCGTCCACCATGTCCGCTTTGTTCATGTAGACGACGATGTAGGGCACCCCTACCTGACGCGCCAGAAGGATGTGTTCGCGGGTCTGCGGCATCGGCCCGTCCGCAGCCGATACTACCAGTATCGCGCCATCCATCTGCGCCGCACCGGTGATCATGTTCTTGACGTAGTCGGCGTGGCCCGGACAGTCAACGTGCGCATAGTGCCGCTTCACCGTCTCGTACTCGACGTGCGATGTGTTGATGGTGATGCCCCGTGCCTTCTCTTCCGGCGCCGAGTCTATCTGCGCGTAACTCTTCGCTTCACCACCAAACTTCTTCGTCAATACCATGGTGATCGCCGCCGTCAATGTGGTCTTGCCATGATCCACATGCCCTATCGTGCCAACGTTTACGTGCGGCTTCGTCCGCTCAAATTTACTCTTTGCCATGATCGTTCCCTTACTTGATTACCGTTATTTCTTATTAATAATTGCTTCAGCCACACTTCTCGGCGCTTCGGAATACTGTTTGAATTCCATGGTATAAGTCGCACGCCCCTGAGTCGCGGATCGCAGCGAAGTGGAGTAGCCAAACATTTCCGCCAGCGGAACTTCCGCACGTATCACCTTGAGGCCGGGCAAGTCGTCCATACCCTGGATCATTCCGCGACGTGATGACAAGTCGCCTACTACATTGCCCATGAAATCCGCTGGCGTTTCCACTTCCACCGCCATCATCGGTTCCAGCAAGACTGGACTCGCCTTGCGCATCCCGTCCTTGAACGCAATAGAAGCGGCCATTTTGAACGCATTCTCGTTCGAATCAACGTCGTGATAAGAGCCATCAAATAAAGTAACTTTAGCGTCCACCACTGGAAAGCCCGCCAACACCCCATTCGGCAGTGTCTCCAGCAATCCTTTTTCTACCGCCGGAATGTATTCGCGCGGCACCGTTCCACCCTTGATGGCATCAACGAACTCAAATCCCTTACCCGCTTCATTCGGCTCCAGCTTGAGCCAGACGTGACCATACTGACCCCGTCCACCGGACTGCTTGATGAATTTACCTTCGATCTCCACCGACTTCTTGATGGCTTCACGATAAGCCACTTGTGGAGCACCCACGTTGGCTTCCACACCAAATTCCCGCTTCATTCGCTCTACAATAATTTCGAGATGCAGTTCACCCATGCCGGAAATAATGGTTTGACCAGACTCTTCGTCGGTGCGAACGCGAAAGGATGGATCTTCCTGCGCCAGACGGTTCAATGCCATTCCCATTTTTTCCTGGTCAAGCTTTGTTTTCGGCTCCACCGCAACGTGAATCACGGGTTCCGGAAATATCATCCGTTCCAACGTGATCACTGCAGTTGGATCGCACAAGGTGTCACCGGTAACGGCTTCCTTCAAGCCTACCGCGGCGGCGATATCGCCAGCCCTCACTTCCTTGATTTCCTCTCGCTGATTGGCATGCATCTGCAACAACCTTCCAATCCGTTCCTTCCGTCCTTTAAGGGGGTTATAGATGGTATCACCGGAAGACACCACGCCAGAGTAAACGCGGAAAAAGATCAATTGGCCAACATAGGGGTCGGTGGCAATTTTGAATGCCAATCCAGAAAACGGCTCCGCGTCATCCGCATGGCGTTCATCATGTCCACCCTTCTCATCTTCTCCATTGATCGCGCTGATATCTACTGGTGAAGGCAAGTAGTCCAGGACGGCGTCCAGCATCGCCTGCACACCCTTGTTCTTGAATGCCGAACCACAAAGCATGGGAACGATCTCGTTACCGATAGTGCGAATGCGCAATCCTTTCTTGATGTCGGCTGAGGATAAATCACCCTCTTCAAGATATTTGTTCATCAACTCTTCATTCGCCTCGGCGGCGGTTTCCACCATTTTTTCACGCCACTGCTTGGCATTCTCCAGTAAATCGGCAGGTATATCGCGCTCCTCAAACCTAAGCCCCTGGCTCGCATCGTCCCAGTAGATGCCTTTCATCTTTATCAGATCGATAACACCTTCGAATTTATCTTCCGCACCGATAGGTAACTGTACGGGTACCGGATGCGCTTTCAGACGAGATTGAATCTGTTCATGAACGCGCATGAAATTGGCGCCGGCGCGATCCATTTTATTGACGAATGCGAGTCGCGGAACCTTGTATTTATTGGCTTGACGCCACACTGTTTCAGTCTGAGGCTGCACTCCGCCAACGGCGCAGAATACGGTGCAAGCCCCGTCGAGGACACGCAGCGACCGCTCCACTTCGATGGTGAAGTCAACGTGACCCGGGGTGTCGATAATATTGATGCGATGATCGGGATAGTTCTTTTCCATCCCCTTCCAAAAGCAAGTAGTCGCCGCGGAAGTGATGGTGATGCCGCGCTCCTGCTCCTGCTCCATCCAATCCATCGTCGCCGCGCCGTCATGCACTTCGCCAATTTTGTGCGATACACCGGTATAGAACAATATGCGTTCCGTGGTCGTAGTCTTGCCGGCGTCAATATGCGCCATTACGCCGATATTCCGATAACGCTCGATAGGAGTTTTTCTTGCCACGATTCTTGAACCTTAAGGTTTTATTTGTCGGGAGCAAAGCGTCCCGACAAGTAATAAATTGAATTTTTTGTGGGAACAGGTCAGCCAGGAACCTGAATTTCGGTGATTGTTACCGTCACTGCCGCTAGAACCGATAATGTGCAAATGCCTTATTGGCTTCGGCCATACGATGAACTTCCTCACGCTTCTTGACCGCGCCGCCTCGACCTTCGGCTGCTTCCGCTAATTCACCGGCAAGTCGCGCGCCCATCGATTTTTCCGCTCGCTTCCGTGCAGCATCGCGCAACCAACGCATCGCCAGCGCATTACGCCGAATGGATCGCACCTCTACCGGGACCTGATAATTGGCTCCGCCGACACGACGGCTTTTTACTTCCACCATGGGACGAACATTGGATAGCGCTTGCGTGAATACTTCTACCGGATCCTTGCCCGTTTTCTTCTGGATCTGATCCATTGCGCCATAAATAATTCGTTCCGCTACCGATTTCTTTCCCCGAGTCATCAGCACATTGACGAATTTCGCCACCTCGGTACTGTGGTACTTGGGGTCTGGCAAAATTTCTCGTTTGGGAACTTCTCTCCGTCTTGGCATTTTCTAACCTTGGGGGTAATTATTCAGCTTAAGTGACAATGTGTTCAGTTCGATATTATTATCCAGCGCCCGGCGTTCAAACCGTTCTAAGCCTATTTCGGCCTTTTGGCGCCATATTTGGAACGACTCTGTTTGCGATCTTTTACGCCGGCGGTATCCAGACTACCTCTAACAGTGTGGTAGCGAACGCCCGGCAAATCCTTGACGCGACCGCCACGAATCAGCACTACGGAGTGTTCCTGTAGATTATGTCCCTCTCCGCCGATATAACTGGACACCTCAAAACCGTTAGTCAGGCGAACCCTCGCCACCTTGCGTAAAGCCGAGTTCGGTTTTTTTGGCGTAGTGGTATAGACGCGCGTGCATACTCCCCGTTTTTGAGGGCTGTTTCCCAGCGCTGGAACCTTGCTCTTCACACGTCTCGCCGCACGAGGCTTGCGTACTAACTGACTGATTGTCGGCATTTTATTCTCTACAAAATCGGGAAGGCGTTATAACCGTCCCGCTGGCAATATGAAATTTTTTTACCCTTCCGCGCCAGATATTTCTATCCAGGGACGGCTAAAAAACTGCGAATTCTAGGGGGTTTATCATGTGATGTCAAGCTAAAGTCTTTTTTGGTTTCTGATGAAAAGACAATTCTCCGGATCTTAAATGCCTGTTCTCAAATGGTCTTTGGGCGTCCCTCGTGCTCTTATCCGGGCAAATGGCGTGCGCACGGCTGGAAGGCTCTCTGGCAGGACGATGCATTCATGGTATAGCTGCCAGCTGCATGAAAGCGGCAGCACCTGTGATCTGGATCGCGCCTATCGCTGCCCGGCAATAGCACCAAATAGTATTTACAAGATGCCTACTGCAGAACGCGCCTACTTCAGCGATCAACCCGCATTAACCGGAAAGCCAGACTGGGAATCTGCTCGACTGGATTATTTACGCGAAAACCAAACCCGGCATATCCGGTATTTAATGTCAGCTCGAGATAGCACGAACTTCGCGCCGCTTTGCGGTAAGCGCATGGCTGCCCAGCTTCTTCAATACCTCCCAGGCCGGTCCGGGAAACTTGTGCAATTTTATCATTACATCCTCAAGCGCCTCCAGGAACCAATCCACATCAGCTTCGCTGATATTCAAGGGTGGAAGAATTTTTACGATAGGCATGGCATGCCCTGCTACCTGAGTCAAGATATGATGGTCGTCCAGGAGAGGAAGAACGATCGCCTGGGCAAAGAGATTCTCATCCATCTTGTTGACCATAGTCCATGCCGCTCTGAGAGACATCGATTCCGGTTGACCGAACTCGATTGCAATCATGAGGCCACGTTGACGCACCCCCTTCAGAAATTCGAAGCGGGGCACCATGGCCTCGATACCTTCGCGAAAACGCGCACCCAACTCGATGGCGCGATCGGTAAGCTTCTCATCGTCCAGAACGCTGAGCGAGGCCAAGCCCGCCGCCATTGCCATATTCCCCATACCGAACGTCGAAGCATGAACGATCGCGCGATGCATGCCGTCGTAAACGCTATCATAAACTGCACGGCGCGTAATAGTCGCACCCAGCGGAATATAGCCACCCGAAATCGCTTTGGAGAGACAGATGATATCAGGGCGGAGTCCCTCAATCCATTGGCTGGCCAGAAACCGCCCCGTCCGCCCCATGCCCGATTGAACTTCGTCACAAATCATCAGCGTGCCATATTTCCGGCACAACTCCTGAGCGCCGAGGATATACTCATCACTGGCGATATTGACACCCTTGCCCTGGATAGGCTCAAGGACAAAGGCAGCAACGTCGCCCCGAGCAAGACGTGACTCGAGGCCGGCTAGATCGCCAAGTTTTACTTCCGAGCTACCGGGAAGCATTGGTTCGAAACCCCTCCGAAAACTCGCTTCTCCATTCAGTGATAGCGCCCCCATGGTCAGGCCATGGAAGGCTTTGGCAAGATGCGCGGTACAAGGCCGCCCCGTATACGCACGCGCGAACTTGATCGCAGCTTCGATCGCTTCGGTTCCAGAGTTGCTGAAATAAACGGTATCCAGACCCGGCGGCATGCGCTTCACGAGTTCGCGTGCCAGCGCAGCCGCAAGGGGTGGAGCATCGAAACCGATCCATCCGGGAAAGTCGGAGTCCAGCACCTGCTGCAATGCGCCGCGAATGGCAGGATGGCGGCGTCCAAAATTAAAAACACCCCAGTTGGTCAGGAAATCAAGATAGCGCGTGCCATGCTCATCCCAAAGATAAGGACCCTCGCCTCGCACCCACGTTCGATTGAAACCGAGCGTGCGTAGTACCTTGACGAACACCGGATTTATGTAATCTTCGTAAAGTTCGAAGTTTTTGCCACGTGTCTCGGCAATTATAGCTTCAATATCAATAGGCATAATTTTGTTTTCCACCAGACATTAGTATGATGTTGGCGTTATCTCGCATGGCGGTCGCTGATCAATCCCTTTGTTCGTTAGACAGTATATCCGCTATTTCGCATTTCCCCCGCCTCTTCCTCTCCCAGACCAGACTTCTCTGCGTTTAACAACAGTTTCTGTTTTTTGCGCGTATTATGAAAGGCAAGACCCGTGCCCGCAGGAATAAGCCGACCGACGATGACATTTTCTTTCAAACCTCGCAGATCATCCCGCTTGCCCATGATAGCCGCTTCAGTCAGCACGCGTGTGGTTTCCTGAAAGGAAGCTGCCGAAATGAACGAATCGGTGGAAAGCGACGCCTTGGTGATACCCAGGAGCATGAATTCATAGGTTGCCGGCTGCTTGTCCTCGGCCACCACGCTTTCGTTTTCCGACAACATGTCCGCACGTTCAACTTGCTCACCCGGAATAAAGCGTGTATCCCCCGCATCCACAATTTGTATGCGCCGCAACATCTGGCGTACGATTACTTCGATGTGCTTGTCATTGATCTTGACACCTTGCAGTCGATACACATCCTGGACCTCGTCAGTGATATAACGTGCAAGCGCTTCTACGCCTAGCAAACGGAGAATATCATGCGGATCGGCGGGCCCATCGACGATGCTCTCTCCTTTATTAACGACTTGGCCATCGTGGGCCGTGACGTGCTTTTCCTTAGGGATCAGATACTCATGCGAGATCCCGTCCAGATCGGTAATTACCAGGCGTTGCTTACCTTTGGTATCCTTGCCGAAGGACACGATACCGGTGACCTCCGCCAGTACGCCAGCATCTTTTGGAGAACGCGCTTCAAACAGTTCCGCGACACGAGGCAGGCCGCCGGTAATGTCGCGCGTTTTTGAACTTTCCTGCGGGATACGCGCCAGTACTTCGCCTACGCTGACCTGCTGCCCATCCCGGACCGTAATAACGGAACCGATCTGAAAGGTGATACTGACCGATAAAACACTCCCGGCAAGCCGCACTTCCTTGCCATCTTCATCCAGAAGCTTCACCATCGGACGCAAACCCTTTGTCTGCACCACGCCACGCCGCTTCGGATCAATCACGACAAGCGTAGACAAGCCTGTTACTTCGTCTATCTGCTTAGCCACCGTCACGCCTTCTTCCACGTTTTCGAAGCGAACCTTGCCGGCGTACTCGGTAATGATGGGGCGGGTATGCGGATCCCACGCCGCCAGGATCTGCCCCGCTTTGACCATTTCACCGTCGCGGATCAGCAATGTCGCTCCATAAGGCGCTTTATGACGTTCGCGCTCGCGGCCGTTATCGTCATGTACCACCACTTCGCCACTGCGGGAAATTGCAATCAGCTCGTTGCGTGAATTGGTAACATACCGCATGGTCGGAGAATAACGCACAATACCGTTGGACTTGCTCTCGACCTGACTTACTACAGCGGTTCTGGAAGCAGCGCCCCCGATGTGGAATGTGCGCATCGTGAGCTGAGTACCCGGTTCACCTATTGACTGGGCAGCAATCACCCCCACGGCTTCACCTACGTTTACCGGCGTGCCGCGTCCCAGGTCGCGCCCATAGCACTTGGCACATAAACCATAACGGGTTTCGCAGGTAAGCGGGGTACGTACTTTTACCTCATCTATACCCAATGCTTCAATGGTATCGACTGCGCTCTCATCCAGTAGGGCGCCGGCTGGATAAATCACGGCTTGCTGCTCCGGGTTGATGACATCGTTCGCGACCACCCGTCCGAGTATGCGTTCTCTCAGTGCTTCAATGACCTCGCCACCTTCGACCAAGGCCTTCATTACGACGCCATTACTCGTGCCGCAGTCGTCCTGGGTCACCACAAGATCCTGTGTCACATCGACGAGGCGACGGGTAAGATAACCGGAGTTGGCAGTCTTCAATGCAGTATCGGCCAAACCTTTGCGCGCACCATGCGTTGAAATAAAATACTGCAGCACGTTCAACCCTTCGCGGAAGTTCGCCGTGATAGGCGTCTCGATGATCGAACCATCAGGCTTGGCCATCAAGCCGCGCATACCCGCCAATTGTCGAATCTGGGCAGCAGAACCTCGCGCACCCGAATCTGCCATCATATAAATCGAATTGAAGGACTCTTGCGTCAGTGCCTTGCCTTTCTTGTCTTTTTTGACTTCTCCAGTTTCCAGATCAAGTATCGGCTCAACTCCCAGTTGATCCATCATGGCTTTAGCCACCTGATCGCCAGCACGACCCCATATATCCACTACCTTGTTATAGCGTTCGCCTTGTGTCACCAAACCTGAAGTGTACTGAACCTCAATCTCCTGCACTTCCCTTTCTGAAGCACCGATGATGTCATTCTTCTGTACCGGCGTCAGCATGTCGTCCAGACAGATCGATATCCCTGCGCGCGTAGCGTAAGTGAACCCCGCGTACATCAATTTGTCCGCAAAAATGACTGTTTCGCGAAGTCCGCAGCGCCGGAAGCTGGCATTAATGAGCTTGGAAATCTCCTTCTTCTTGAGCACCTTGTTCATCAGCGGAAAAGGCAGCCCGGCGGGGAGAATTTCAGACAGTAGCGCTCGCCCTACGGTGGTGTCATAACGCGTGGTTTTCTCATGACGTTCGCCATCGGCGTCTACGTCATACTCCTTGATTCTCACTGTAATTCTGGCATTCAGCTCAATTATGCGGCTTTCATAGGCGCGAGAAACTTCGCTGATGTTGGCGAACATCATGCCTTCGCCGCGAGCATTGATTTTTTCCCGTGTGGTGTAGTACAACCCCAGCACGATATCCTGAGACGGCACGATGACCGGTTCTCCATTTGCCGGCGACAAGACATTGTTGGTCGACATCATGAGTGTGCGGCATTCCATTTGCGCTTCCAGCGATAACGGCACGTGGACCGCCATCTGGTCACCGTCGAAGTCGGCGTTGAATGCGGCGCATACCAATGGATGCAACTGGATTGCCTTGCCTTCGATCAGCACCGGCTCGAATGCCTGAATTCCAAGCCGATGCAATGTCGGAGCCCGGTTCAGCATTACCGGATGCTGGCGAATAACGTCCTCAAGAATATCCCAAACGACAGGGCTCTCGTTTTCCACCTCTCGCTTGGCCGCCTTTATGGTACTCGCGATACCCATTATTTCGAGTTTATTGAAGATAAACGGCTTGAATAATTCCAACGCCATTTTCTTCGGCAAGCCGCATTGGTGCAATTTGAGCTGCGGGCCGACCACGATGACCGACCGTCCGGAGTAATCCACACGTTTGCCCAGCAGGTTCTGGCGGAACCGCCCACCTTTGCCCTTGATCATGTCGGCAAGTGATTTTAACGGCCGCTTGTTGGCGCCGGTCATGGCTTTGCCGCGACGACCGTTATCCAGCAATGAATCAACCGCCTCCTGCAGCATGCGCTTCTCATTGCGCACGATAATTTCCGGCGCCTTCAACTCTAGCAAACGCTTCAAGCGATTGTTGCGGTTTATAACACGACGATACAAGTCATTCAGATCAGAAGTGGCGAAGCGCCCGCCATCCAGCGGCACCAAGGGGCGCAATTCGGGCGGCAGTACAGGCAGGACCGCCAAAACCATCCACTCCGGTTTGATCCCGGACTTACAGAATGCCTCCAATACTTTCAAGCGCTTGGAGATTTTCTTCATCTTCGTTTCCGAGCCGGTGGTCCCCATCTCGCGCCGAAGATTATCAATCTCAACACGAATGTTGAGATTGCCCAATAAATCGCGCACACCTTCTGCGCCCATGCTCGCTCGAAAATCATCGCCGTATTCTTCTGTTTTGGCACGATAGTCGTCATCCGTCAACAACTGACACCGCTGAAGAGGCGTCATGCCGGGATCCGTTACCACATAAGCTTCGAAATAGAGTACACGCTCGATATCACGCAAAGTCATATCCAGGACCATGCCCAGGCGAGATGGCAACGATTTCAGGAACCAGATGTGCGCTACCGGCGAAGCCAGTTCGATATGACCCATACGCTCACGCCGAACCTTCGACAGCGTAACTTCAACACCGCATTTCTCGCAGATCACGCCGCGATGTTTCAGACGTTTATATTTTCCGCACAGACACTCATAGTCTTTTACCGGGCCGAAGATCTTTGCGCAGAACAGGCCGTCCCGTTCCGGCTTGAATGTACGGTAATTGATGGTTTCCGGCTTCTTGACTTCACCATAGGACCAAGAGCGTATTTTCTCGGGAGAAGCCAGACCGATCTTGATCGAATCGAACTCTTCCTTCTGGGTAACCTGTTTGAATAAATCAAGCAGTGCTTTCATTTGTCACTCCTGTTGATCAGGGATCGATACATAAAATTTCCCGTGGAAAAGCGAGGAAAAAACAACCCTTCCATACCTCTACACAACATGGCTAATGCCGATCCAAATCAATATCCATTGCCAGCGAGCGGATTTCCTTCACCAGTACGTTGAATGATTCAGGCATGCCCGCGTCGATCTTGTGGTCGCCCTTGACAATGCTCTCGTACACCTTGGTGCGCCCATTCACATCGTCGGACTTGACCGTCAGCATTTCCTGCAGGGTATAGGCGGCGCCGTACGCTTCCAGTGCCCACACTTCCATTTCGCCAAAGCGCTGACCTCCGAACTGAGCCTTGCCACCAAGCGGTTGCTGGGTTACGAGGCTGTAAGGGCCGGTTGATCGCGCATGCATCTTATCGTCCACCAGGTGATGCAGCTTCAGCACATGCATATAGCCCACGGTAACAGGGCGATCGAACGCCTCACCGGTTCTGCCGTCGTGGAGCGTCACCTGACCGGACCTGGGGAGACCCGCAAGTTCCAGCATGTCCTTGATTTCGTGCTCGGTAGCGCCGTCGAACACGGGGGTTGCAAAGGGCACGCCATCCGTCAGATTTGTCGCCAGATCCAGGATCTCCACATCCGTAAGCGAAGCAATGTCTTCTTGCTTACCACTCGTGTTATAGATCTTATCGAGAAAATCCCGGATCTCGGCAGTCTGGCCGCCGACGCGAAGCATATCGCCGATCTTGATTCCCAATCCCTTCGCTGCCCATCCGAGATGGGTTTCCAGAATCTGGCCCACGTTCATGCGCGACGGTACACCCAAGGGGTTCAGTACTACGTCCACGGGAGTACCATCCGCCATGTAAGGCATATCTTCTACCGGCACTATCTTGGAAATAACACCCTTATTACCATGACGCCCAGCCATTTTATCTCCCGGCTGCAGCCGCCGCTTTACCGCGACATAAACCTTTACCATTTTCTGCACACCCGGCGGCAATTCATCGCCTTGGGTAAGTTTCTTTTTCTTCTCCTCGAAAGCGTCATCGAACGCCTTGCGTTTCTGCGTCAGACCTTCCTCGATCTGCTCGAGCTGCAAGCTCGCCTCTTCATCGGAAAGACGAATGTCGAACCAGTGATGCGGATCGATACTATCGAGATATTCCTTGGTGACCGGTGCGCCCTTGACGAGCTTTTTAGGCCCGCCAGTTGCAACCTTGCCCTTGAGCAGGCGCTCGATACGAGCAAATGCGTCCCCTTCCACAATCCGCATCTGGTCAGCCAGATCCTTCTTGTATCGCTTCAGTTCATCATCGATGATCTGCTGGGCGCGTTTGTCACGTTCAATACCTTCCCGGGTAAAGACCTGCACGTCGATGACCGTACCGGAAATACCTGACGGCACTCGCAACGATGTATCCTTGACGTCGGAAGCCTTCTCGCCAAAAATAGCGCGCAGAAGCTTTTCTTCAGGCGTCAATTGGGTTTCGCCTTTGGGCGTGACCTTTCCTACCAATACGTCGCCAGCCTCTACTTCCGCACCGATATGAACGATGCCGGAGGCATCCAGGCGTCCAAGCTGTACTTCCGACAGGTTGGAAATATCACCCGTAATCTCTTCCGTTCCCAGTTTTGTATCACGGCTCACCACCGACAATTCTTCGATATGGATAGACGTGAAGCGATCGTTGGCAACGATACGCTCGGAGATGAGAATCGAATCCTCGAAGTTGTAGCCATTCCACGGCATAAATGCCACCAACATGTTCTGCCCCAGCGCCAGTTCACCTTTATCCGTGGAGGCGCCGTCCGCCACCACGTCGCCGCGTGCAATTATATCACCCACTTTCACCAGTGGCCGCTGGTTGATATTGGTGTTCTGGTTGGAACGGGTGTATTTGATCAGGTTGTATATGTCTACACCCACTTCGCCCACGCGCGTTTCAATATCATGTACCCGCACCACGATACGGCTCGCATCCACATAATCCACGATACCGCCTCGCACCGCCTTTACCGCTGTTCCGGAATCCACGGCAACTACCCGTTCGATACCGGTGCCAACCAGAGGCTTCTCCGCACGCAGGCATGGGACCGCCTGCCGTTGCATGTTGGAGCCCATCAGCGCGCGGTTGGCGTCATCGTGTTCCAGAAATGGAATCAACGACGCGGCCACCGACACGATCTGAGCGGGCGCCACATCCATGTACTCGATCCGGTCCGGACTTGAAAGGGTAAATTCGTTCTTGTGACGGCACGAAACAATGTCGTTGGTAAAATTCCCACTGCTATCCAGTTCTGCATTTGCCTGGGCAATCACAAATTGACCTTCTTCAATCGCCGACAGATAGTCGATCTCCTCGGTGACATGACCGTTCTTCACTTTACTGTATGGGGTTTCCATGAAGCCATATTCATTGGTCCGGGCATACAGCGCCAGTGAATTTATCAATCCGATATTGGGGCCTTCCGGTGTCTCAATCGGACATACCCGACCATAGTGAGTGGGGTGTACGTCACGCACCTCAAACCCTGCCCGCTCGCGCGTCAACCCGCCCGGGCCCAACGCGGACACTCGGCGTTTATGCGTGATTTCGGAAAGCGGATTGGTCTGGTCCATGAATTGCGATAGCTGACTGGAGCCAAAAAATTCGCGTACCGCAGCCGATACCGGCTTCGCGTTGATCAAATCATGCGGCATCAGATTATCTGACTCAGCCTGGCTGAGCCGCTCTTTTACCGCTCTTTCGACCCGTACCAGGCCCGAACGAAACTGATTTTCCGCCAGTTCGCCGACCGAGCGCACGCGACGATTACCCAGGTGATCGATATCGTCGATTTCGCCACGGCCATTACGCAATTCGACCAGAATCCTGATCACTGCAATAATGTCGTCATTGGACAGCGTTGTAGAACCATCCAGTTCAGTCTTGCCTATGCGGCGATTAAATTTCATCCGCCCCACCACTGAAAGATCATAGCGTTCGGGTGCGTAGAACAATCCGTTGAACAACGCCTTGACAGCGTCTTCGGTAGGTGGTTCACCGGGGCGCATCATCCGGTAGATGGCTACCTGCGCCGCCATCTGGTCCGCGGTCTCGTCTATTCTCAGTGTTTGCGATATATATGCACCCTGATCCAGATCGTTTGTGTAAATGGTGTGGATCTCTTTTATATCCGCCTCACGCAGCTTAGCGAGCAGCGTTTCCGTGATCTCGTCGTTGGCAAGCGCCAGGACTTCGCCTGTTTCCTTATCCACCACGTTATGGCCCAATATGCGGCCCAGCAGAAAGTCTTCCGAAACCGCAAGTTTATCTATGCCGGCTTGCTGCATTTCACGAACGTGCTTGACGGTGATACGCTTGTCTTTCTGGACAATGACTTTGCCGCTTTTGGACACGATATCGAAACGGGCGGTATCACCACGCAAACGTTCCGGTATCAGTTCGAAGAGGATTCCCTTCTGCGGCAGATGGAAGGTATCAAATGAAAAGAAGCCCGCAAGAATTTGCTCCGGCGTATAGCCTATTGCTTTGAGCAAAACAGTAATCGGCATTTTACGACGACGGTCGACGCGGAAATAGAGGTAGTCCTTGGGGTCAAACTCGAAATCCAGCCAGGAACCGCGGTAGGGAATGATGCGCGCAGAGAAGAGCAATTTACCGGACGAATGTGTTTTACCCCGATCATGCTCGAAAAATACCCCGGGTGAGCGGTGCAATTGAGACACGATCACGCGCTCAGTTCCATTGATAACGAACGAACCCGTGTTGGTCATGAGCGGAATCTCGCCCATGTAGACTTCCTGTTCCTTTACCTCCTTCACGGTTGGCTTGGAAGCCTCCTTATCCATGATCGTCAAGCGGACTTTTGCCCGCAAGGGAGAAGCGTAGGTAAGGCCGCGCTGCTGACATTCCTTGACGTCAAACGGCGGCATGCCAAGCACGTAATTAACGAAGTCGAGGCGAGCATTCTTGGAATGGCTCTCGATCGGAAAAATCGACATGAACGCGGCCTGCAATCCTTCAGTGGCGCGAAAATCAGGGTCGACTTGAGCTTGCAGAAAAGCTGCGTAAGACTCGATTTGAGTAGCGAGAAGAAAGGGAATCGGCAAAACGCTGGCACGCTTTGCGAAACTTTTACGGATACGTTTTTTCTCGGTAAACGAATAGCTCATGGAATCTCTCCGGGGGGTCAGAAGACAGATGGACAGAAAATTGGAGCAGAGTACCTTTTTTTAGCTACCGTGCTGAGTGTTCTGGCGCATAAAAATGCGGGAATCCGAACGTTAAAATAGCCAGTATCTGGCGGCGTCTTTCACGCCGCCAGCTGGTCTTATCGTTTTATCTTATTTGATCTCGGCAGTTGCGCCGGCTTCGGTCAGCTGTTTCTGGATGGCCTCCGCATCGGCTTTGGCGATACCTTCCTTGACGGCTTTGGGTGCACCGTCCACCAAATCTTTCGCTTCTTTCAAACCCAGTCCGGTAACCGCGCGCACTACTTTGATCACGTTTACCTTGCTATCGCCCACGGCGGTCAGCGTTACGGTAAATTCCGTTTGCTCTTCCACAGCGGCTGCGGCACCACCCGCGGCGGGTGCAGCCGCAACGACGGTAGCAGCGGCAGCGGAAACGCCAAATTTCTCTTCCATTTCCTTAATCAGCTGAGAAAGCTCCAGCACGGTCATATTTGCAATCGATTCTAAAATTTCTGCTTTGGCTATCGCCATGGTTTTCTCCTGATAATTAACCTGATTGATTACGATCTCGAAATACTAAAACCGGACTAAGCGGCTTGTTTTTGGTCACGGACAGCTGCAACGCCGCGGACAAAACGGGTAGGCACTTCATTGAGTGTTCGAACAAAATTGGCGATGGGTGCTTGCATCGTACCCAACAGTTTCGCAAGCAGCTCGTCACGGCTTGGGAGAGAAGCAAGACTTGCGACATCATTGCTGGACATCAACAAATTAGCCATGGCTCCAGCTTTGATCACCAACTTATCATTGGTCCTGGAAAACTCATACAGCACCTTGGCCGCCGCAACTGGATCACTTCCGATACCATAGACGAGCGGACCGACCATGTGCCCGGAAAGCTTCGAAAATGGTGTATCTGAAATTGCTCTACGTGCGAGCGAGTTTTTGACGACCCTGAAATATATTCCCGATTGACGCGCCTTCGCGCGCAATTGCGTCATATGTCCAACGGTAAGACCGCGGTACTCCGCGATAATGATTGCCTGCGCATTCGCCACCTGAGCGCTTACTTCAGCAATTACTGCTTTCTTTTCTTCTAAATTTAGACTCAAGGGCATTCTCCATCAGTTAAAAGCGACGCCGAGCTCAGATTTTGGTATTGATTGATATGGGAAAACTCATAAAACTCAAAACAAAACCCGACAATCTACTCAGCTATCACGAACCGGCGACCTTAAATCAGGAGTTCAATCTGTTCCTGTTTTTGGGGCACGCCATCTGCGCTGGGTGCCAGAGATGGAGAAAATCAGAAGCGAGAGCGATACAAGCACTGCTCAGCCTCTCTCCCATCTCTACTTGCAATTAAGTTCCAAGCAATGGTTTGCATTCAATAGACTGATTCACAGCTTATCGTTACGCTCTGCCACTGCTTAACAACCCCAACGGTCTTTGACAACCCGCCGAATAGGTACAACATGCCAGGTACGGCATGCCTTTCCGGCGGCCCAAAGTCTTGCAAATAATTCCACTAAACTTAACGCATTTAAAGCTTAACGCATGCTAGCCTGATCCACGCGGACGCCTGTTCCCATGGTGCTGGAGACAGAGATCTTTCTAAGATAAACACCTTTGGAGGCAGCGGGTTTAGACTTGTTGAGCGCATCCAGCAGCGCCAGCATATTTTGTATCAGCGCGTCCACGGTAAACGATGCGCGGCCGATAGTGCACTGGACGATGCCAGCTTTATCGGCGCGATATTGCACTTGACCTGCCTTGGCATTTTTTACCGCACCCGCAACATCCGGCGTCACCGTACCCACCTTGGGATTGGGCATCAACCCGCGCGGCCCCAGTATCTGCCCCAATTGTCCGACAATACGCATGGCATCAGGGCTTGCGATAGCCACATCAAAATCGATATTGCCTGCTTTGATCTGTTCCGCAAGATCCTCAAACCCGACAATATCCGCACCGGCTGCAAGCGCCTCCTTAGCCTTATCACCCTGGGCAAATACGGCGACACGCACTGTTTTGCCAATGCCTGCAGGCAGAACCACCGAACCGCGAACAGCCTGGTCGGATTTTTTTGCATCAATACCTAAATTCACCGCCACGTCGATGGACTCGTCAAATTTTGCAGTAGCGGTTTCCTTGATGATCTTGAGAGCGTCCGGTAGGGGATAAAACTTGCTACGATCGACTTTTTCGATAATCGCCTTGAAACGTTTGGATACGTGTGCCATTTATATGCCCTCCACTTCGACGCCCATGCTGCGGGCACTGCCGGCAATAGTACGCACTGCGGCATCCATGTCCGCCGCTGTCAAATCCGGTGTTTTTATTTTGGCGATTTCTTCTGCCTGCTTCCGTGTCAACCGGCCTATTTTATCGGAATGAGGCTTGGGACTGCCTTTGCTGACGCCCACCGCTTTCTTTATCAGAACGGTCGCCGGCGTGGTTTTCATGATAAAAGTGAAGCTCTTGTCGGCGTAAGCGGTAATGACAACCGGCACCGGCAACCCAACTTCCATTTTCTGAGTCGCGGCGTTAAACGCCTTACAAAACTCCATGATATTCAATCCTCGCTGGCCAAGCGCAGGACCTATCGGTGGGCTAGGATTGGCTTTGCCTGCCGCGACTTGCAATTTGATATAGCCGACTATCTTTTTTGCCACAATAATTCTCCTTTTGGGTACAAACGAACGTTACTACGCTCTCCCCGTTAACAACAAACAGGGCGGCATGCTCAATCCTGAGCGCCAGCCCATTCCACTCTACCTCTAGGCTTTTTCGACTTGACTGAAATCCAGCTCTACCGGCGTGGGCCGGCCAAAAATGGAAACTGAAACCCTGATCTTGCTTTTGTCATAATTGACATCTTCCACGTTACCGTGGAAATCGGTGAACGGCCCTTCCTTGACGCGAACTGCCTCGCCCGTTTCAAAAAGAACCTTGGGCTTGGGTTTCTCCACTCCTTCCTGAATCTGGTGAAGAATATTCTGCACTTCCTTATCGCTGATGGGTGTCGGCTTCATGGCCGAACCTCCGATAAAGCCCGTTACCTTAGCCGTATTCTTGACCAGGTGCCATGTCTCGTCGGTCATCTCCATCTCGACCAGTACATAGCCCGGAAAAAATTTCCGTTCGCTGAGATTCTTCTGGCCTCCCTTCATCTCAATCACTTCTTCTACCGGAACAAGTATCTGTCCAAATTTTTCCTGCATTCCGGCACGATTGATTCGTTCCTTCAGCGCGCGCTGCACACCCTTTTCGAATCCGGAGTAGGCATGAACCACATACCACTTTTTATCCATCACCCCTCCTGTCCCATCAGATATTTCACCGCTATCAACAAGCCCGCGTCTACCATCCATAAAAACAGAGCCATTACCAGAACAAAACCAAAAACTATTCCGGTAGTTTGCATCGTCTCTTTACGGGTCGGCCATACAACTTTCCGGGTTTCTTCCGATGACTCTCTACTGAACGCATAGAACTGTTTGCCTTGGGTAGTAAACCAGACTACCACCACCGCCAGAACGATACCGGCGAGCACGGAAATAACGCGTATTACCATGGCGCTATCGCTCAGGTAATAGAAACCGGCAATACCCGCGATCAACAGCAGAAGCGCGAATCCCAACTTGATCTTATCCACTACTTTATCCCACTCTGCCTGTAATGCTTATCAGTAAATGAAGCGGTGCAGGAGCTGATCATACGATTTGCAACCTCAGCTCTTCATGCAATATGTTGGTGGTATTATGAAGCTTTGCTTCCCTAGAAAAATATGCAGTAAGCTATGATGACTCTCAATAGCGTCTCTTAGGGTGGCAGGCCAGGAGGGCATCGAACCCCCAACCTTCGGTTTTGGAGACCGACGCTCTGCCAATTGAGCTACTGGCCTGTATTTCGGACATGGATACAAAGGTCTTCAACGTTTGGAACGGGCTTGGCGACGACGTTACTCGATAATCTTTGCCACCACGCCGGCGCCAACGGTTCTGCCGCCCTCGCGAATGGCAAAACGCAGACCTTCTTCCATCGCTATCGGTGCGATCAGGTTGACCGTCACGGAGACGTTGTCCCCCGGCATGACCATCTCGGTGCCCGCAGGCAATTCAATCGCACCTGTTACGTCGGTAGTACGAAAGTAGAACTGGGGACGATAGCCCTGGAAAAACGGGGTGTGACGTCCACCTTCTTCTTTGCTCAGTACGTATATCTCGGCAGTGAACTTGGTATGCGGGTTGATGCTGCCAGGCTTGGCCAACACCTGGCCGCGCTCGACGTCTTCCCGCTTGGTGCCTCGCAGCAATACGCCAACGTTGTCGCCGGCCTGCCCCTGGTCCAGCAGTTTCCTGAACATTTCCACGCCGGTACATACTGTCTTGATGGTGGGCTTGAGTCCTACTATCTCGATTTCCTCGCCCACTTTGACGATGCCGCGCTCTACGCGTCCGGTGACCACGGTGCCGCGCCCGGAGATGGAGAAAACATCTTCCACCGGCATCAGGAAGGGGCCGTCTATCGCGCGAACGGGTTCGGGTATGTAGCTGTCCAGCGCATCGGCCAGCTTGAATATGGAGGGCTCGCCTATGTCGCTCTGGTCGCCTTCGAGTGCTTTCAGGGCAGAACCGATGACGATGGGGGTGTCGTCTCCCGGAAAGTTGTATTTGGACAGCAGTTCGCGCACTTCCATTTCCACCAGTTCCAGCAGTTCGTCGTCGTCCACCATGTCCGCTTTGTTCATGTAGACGACGATGTAGGGCACCCCTACCTGACGCGCCAGAAGGATGTGTTCGCGGGTCTGCGGCATCGGCCCGTCCGCAGCCGATACTACCAGTATCGCGCCATCCATCTGCGCCGCACCGGTGATCATGTTCTTGACGTAGTCGGCGTGGCCCGGACAGTCAACGTGCGCATAGTGCCGCTTCACCGTCTCGTACTCGACGTGCGATGTGTTGATGGTGATGCCCCGTGCCTTCTCTTCCGGCGCCGAGTCTATCTGCGCGTAACTCTTCGCTTCACCACCAAACTTCTTCGTCAATACCATGGTGATCGCCGCCGTCAATGTGGTCTTGCCATGATCCACATGCCCTATCGTGCCAACGTTTACGTGCGGCTTCGTCCGCTCAAATTTACTCTTTGCCATGATCGTTCCTTTTTAAAGCACCTTTATATTCACGTCCTATGGAGCCCATGGCCAGGATTGAACTGGCGACCTCTCCCTTACCAAGGGAGTGCTCTGCCACTGAGCTACATGGGCAAGCGTCTTCTTGCCTAAAACCTGTCACTTACCTTTAGTATCCTGCAACAATTTGCCAACACTTTTCGGTTTTTCTCTGGCTCCGAACCTGGAGCGGGTGAAGGGAATCGAACCCTCGTCGTAAGCTTGGAAGGCTTCTGCTCTACCATTGAGCTACACCCGCATCTAGCCATCGATCTGGATTGAAGCGCCCAATCAACTTATCAGAGAAAAGGCGTCGCGCACCACCATGCGTCGCCCGCTATCTAAAACCGGGCTCATCAGGATTGCAGACGTTACCAGCGCCTCGCAGCCCTGCCATACCTCTGTATACACCACCTGATTTGGTGGAGGGGGAAGGATTCGAACCTTCGAAGGCAGAGCCGTCAGATTTACAGTCTGATCCCTTTAACCGCTCGGGAACCCCTCCAAACGAAACTGCCAATTGTGAATGCTTTAAGCTGATAAGTCAACGTGCATTTCAGGGTTTTTTGCTTGGCAACCGCGGATACTCAAGATAGCGAAATAGCCGATTCAATCATCTGAATTAATCAGCTTGAGAAGATGGCAATATCTCATCGCTGGGATAATCAGTGTGTAGATCCTTGGCGCAAACCTAACAGCTCAACCTCGAAAATCAGTGCCGCGTTCGGTGGAATGACCCCTTGCCCCGCTCCTCGCGCGCCATACGCCATATCAGCGGGAATGATCAAGGTTCGTTGCCCCCCCACCTTCATGCCGGCTACACCTCGATCCCAGCCTTTGATTACGCGGCCCGCACCCAGCAGAAACGAAAAAGGCGCGCCGCGATCACGCGAGCTATCAAATTTTGTTCCTTTTTTATCAGCCGCACTGGGATCGTAAAGCCAGCCGGTATAATGCACTTCAACCGCCTTACCGACCACTGCCTCTTCGCCGGTGCCTATCTTGGTATCTTCTTTTATAAGTTCGGTCACGTTGGACACTCCCTGCCCGGTTTCAGAAAATGCGGCCTGGGGCAATAAAACCATGCCCAGTAGTAGTATGCTCAAATTGATCAGTGTGTTTACCTTAGACATGATTGCCCCAAGATTGAATTAGTATTTTGCACGCCCTCAAGGTTTTATTATACCGGCTAACCGCCCACGCTTGATAAAAGAGCGGTTAAATTTTTGAACTCGTCGATATTTCCATAAGCCCAAGCATATGCAAGAGCGTCTGAATGATGAGGTATGCCAGGAGCAGCAAGAGCCGCCGTCGATACGGCTGCACGATTCGCCTGTCATAAGGTATCTCTATCTGGCAGCGGGATTCGCTGCGCTGATACTTGCCGTGGCAGGCATAGTGCTGCCGATATTGCCTACCACTCCCTTTATACTGCTGGCTGCGGCCTGCTTCGCGCGCAGTTCGAAACACTTCCATGACAAGCTTCTGGCTAATCGCGTTGCAGGTCCGATCATCCGCGAATGGATCGAACACCGCAGCATCCCACGGCGGGTCAAGCGCTGGGTTTACTTACTGCTGGCGATATCATTCGGCAGTTCCATCCTGATGATGCCGTCTGTCTGGCATCAGGTGATGCTGGCTGCGCTGGGCACCATCCTGGTTGCGTTTATCTGGCGCATACCCGTCAGGGACTTGCCTACCGGTCCATGACATCGCGCACAGTCGATAACAACCCTTGGAGGACTGGTGAATTCAATTCGCTCCAATGAGCGAGAGACGATGCAACCAGCCCCATTTTAACCACCCGTTGTTTACTGCGTTGTAATTGCGGTCTTACTCTGAAGCAGCTTGCGGCTCAGCCACGAAAATTTCAACACGACGGTTTTTAGCTCTGTTTGCGGGTGTATCGT